>JAYVLI010000242.1:0-2673 GCA_043759535.1 Betaproteobacteria bacterium
CCTTCATCGCCATCAACACCGCCGCCATCCCCAAGGACCTGTTGGAGAGCGAACTCTTCGGCCATGAGCGCGGCGCCTTCACCGGCGCCCAGACCACCCGCCGCGGCCGCTTCGAGCAGGCCGACGGCGGCACGCTGTTTCTCGACGAGATCGGCGACATGCCGTTTGATTTGCAGACGCGCTTGCTGCGGGTGCTCAGCGACGGCCAGTTCTACCGCGTGGGCGGGCACCAGCCCCTCAAGGCCAATGTGCGGGTGATCGCCGCCACCCACCAGAACCTGGAGCAGCGGGTGCGCGAGGGCGCCTTCCGCGAAGATCTGTTCCACCGGCTCAACGTGATCCGGCTGCGCCTGCCGGCGCTGCGCGAGCGGCGTGAAGACGTCGCCCAGCTGACGCGCTTTTTTCTGAGCAAGAGCGCCAAAGAGCTGGGCGTCGAAGCCAAGCGCATCACCGACGGCGCACTGGCGCGGCTGATGGCGTTTGACTTCCCCGGCAATGTGCGCCAGCTCGAGAACATCTGCCACTGGCTGACGGTGATGGCGCCGGCCCAGGTGATCGAGCCCAAGGATCTGCCGCCCGAGCTGATGGCCGGTGATGTGGCGCGTCAGCCGGCTGCGCCGGTGCTGGCCAGCCCGGCCGACCCCCAGACCAGCGCTGCAGCGGCGCCGCTCAGCCCGGGGCCGGCGCCGGCCGGGCCCGGCGCGGTGGCGGCCGCCCCGGGCGGGGTGGGCGCGGCGGCCACCGGCTGGCTGATGGATTTGCAGCGTGAGGCGCGCCGCCTGCTGGAATCGGGCAATCCGGAGGTCTGGGACACGCTGACTCGGCAGTTTGAGGGCCAGTTGATCCACACCGCGCTCGACATCACCCGCGGCCGGCGCATCGAGGCCGCGCACAAGCTGGGCATCGGCCGCAACACCATCACCCGCAAAATCCAGGAGCTGGGGCTGGAGGATTGATCGGCCTGCGGGGGGTGGGGTGAGGGGGCAGTCAGTAGCGGAAGGTGCGCCGGTTGCGCGGCGCGTTGGGTGGTGGCGCACCCATGCTGCGCTCCAGATCGTCAAACATCGAGCTGCTGGCCTCTGAGTTCAGGCCGCCAGTCTCACTGGGCGCCACGTCCGACAGGCTGACCCCGCTGAGTGAGTCCGAGCCCGGTGCGATGTCATTGCGCTTGCCCGGCATCGTGTCGTGGTTGACGCCCCAGACATACGGCATGTTGTTGCGCACCGTGATCGCCTCCATCAGCCGAAACCGCAGCACCCGCAGGTGCAGCGCCTCGCCCGACAGGGGGTCGCCGTCCTGCAGCACCGCCAATTGCTCCAGCCCGCGTTGCAACACACCCACCGGCAGGCGTTTGAGTGCCGCTGAGCCGCGTTTGGCCAGTGAGCGCTCGATGCACGACAGGTGCGGCATCATCTGGCGGATGGTGGGGTGGTTGCGCATGTGTTGGCGCAGCGTGCGGTGGGCGTCGCGCAAGGCCTGGCCTCGGCTGGGTGGGGGCAGGGTGGTGGCGTCAGCGCTGCCCCGCTGGCCCGATTTGCGGCCCCGCAGCCCACCCAACACCCGCAACCACCGCTGCAACGGCCCGCGCCAGCCGGGGCCGGGGGCCGATTGCTCAAGGGCAATGGTGTCGTCGAACTGGGTGAATGCTGCTGGCCTCAAGTTCCCTCCAGACCCGGTGTGACAGCAGGGCCATCTGACATCTTGGCCCTGAACTGCAAACGACTGCAATCATCATGAGCGGGCCAAATCATGCCACACCGCAGGGCCGCCATACCGCCAACCTGTGCGACACGGACCGGCGCATCAGCCCTTCAAGTCGAGCCACACCGGCGCATGGTCGCTGGGCCGCTGATGTTTGCGCGGCAGCTTGTCCACGGCACAGGCCGTCACCTGCGGCTGCAGCGCGGCGCTGACCAGGATGTGGTCGATGCGCAGGCCCTGGTTTTTGCGGAAGGCCAGGTTGCGGTAGTCCCACCAGCTCCAGGTGCGCGGCGCCTGCTCAAACAGCCGGAAGGCGTCCACCAGCCCCAGCCCCAGCAGTGCCCGGAAGTGCGCCCGCTCTTCGTCGGTGCAGTGGATTTGCCCGGCCATCAGCACCGGATCAAAGACATCGCGGTCCTCGGGTGCCACGTTGTAGTCACCCATCAGCACCAGCCGGGGGTGTTGGGACAGCTCGGTGCGCAGCCAATCGCGCAGCGCGTCCAGCCAGGCCATTTTGTAGGCGAATTTGTCGGTGCCCGGGGCCTGGCCATTTGGAAAGTAGGCGCCGACCACCCGCAAGCCGGCCACTGTGGCGGCAATCACCCGGGCCTGGGGGTCGTCAAAACCGGGGATGTTTTTCACCACCTCGGTGGCCGGGCTGCGCGACAACAAAGCCACGCCGTTGTAGGTTTTCTGGCCAAACCACTGGCTGTGCCAGCCGGCAGCGCTGATGTCGGCGTCCAGAAACTTGTCATCCGTCAGCTTGGTTTCCTGCAGCACCAGCACGTCGGGCTGGTGCGAGGCCAGCCAATCCAGCACCTGCGGCAAGCGCACGCCGAGCGAGTTGACATTCCAGGTGGCGAGTTTCAATTCAGGCTTGCCTTGTGAGAGTGGCCGTTGAGCCGGGTGCTGGGCTGCCATGGTAGCGCCCAGGGCAGCTGCAGGCTGCCGGCTGTCAACCCCCCTCATTGA
>JAYVLI010000243.1:0-6767 GCA_043759535.1 Betaproteobacteria bacterium
GGCCTGACGGCTGCCGAGGTGCCGGTGGTCGGGCCGTTGGCCCTGGCCGATGGCAACAGCCTGGCTCACGCGCTGATCGATGGACAGGGCTTCCGCCTGGCCGCCTACCCGATGCGTGCCGGCCACGGGCCGGAACTGGACGATACCGAGACATTGCGCTGGTTGGGCCGCTGTATCGGCCGGCTGCATCTGGTGGGCGCACAGCAGCCGTTTTTGCAGCGGCGCCGGCTGGATGCACAAACTTTCGGCCATGCTGCGCTGGCCAGGCTGCTGGCCTTGGACGTGATCCCGCCCGCCCAACTGGACCCCTGGCGCACGGTCTGCACCCAGGCCCTGGCGGCGGTGGACGCCGCGCTGAGCGCAGCCCCGCACACCCTGCTGCGGCTGCACGGTGACTGCCACCCCGGCAACATCCTGTGGCGCGACGTGGGCGACCGGGGCGGCCCACAACTGGTGGACCTGGACGACGCAGTGATGGGCCCGGCCATCCAGGATTTGTGGATGCTGCTGTCAGGTGACCAACAGGCCATGCGCAACCAAATGGCGACAGTGCTGCAAGGTTACCGGCAGTTTCGCGCCTTCGATGTGCGCGAGCTGACCCTGATCGAGCCGCTGCGCACCTTGCGCGTGGTCCACCACAGCGCCTGGCTGGCCGAGCGCTGGACCGACCCGGCCTTTCCAGTCGCGTTTCCGTGGTTTGGCACGGCCAGTTACTGGGGCCAGCAGACCATCCAGTTGCGCGAGCAGATCGAGGCGATGGCGCAGCCACCGCTCGACCTGGACTGGATCGACTGACTGTTGACTGAAAGCAAGGCGCGGGCAGCAGCCGCACTCTGCCCGATCAGACGCTCAACAGCTTGGTCACCCGCGCCACATAAGCCGCTGGGTTGTCCAACTGCCCACCTTCGGCCAGCATGGCCTGGTCAAACAGGATGTTGGCCAGGTCGGCAAAGTGGCTGCTGCCCTCGGGCTCAATATCACCCAAGGCGGCCAGCTTCTTGACCAACGCATGCTCAGCGTTCACCTCCAGCGTGGGCTGGCTCTTGGGCGCGCTCTGGCCGGCCTGCTTGAGCAAACGCGCCAGGTGGCCGCTCATGTCGCCCTCGTCCACCACCAGGCAGGCGGGCGAATCGACCAAGCGGGTGGTGACACGCACGTCCTTGGCACGGCCGGCCAGCGCGGCTTTGAGCTTGTCCAGCGTGGGCTTGAAGGATTCGGCCACGGCTTCGGCCTGCTTCTTTTCGTCCGCGTCCAGCAGCTTGTCCAAATCCACCGCGCCCTTGGCCACGCTTTGCAGCGGCTTGCCTTCAAACTCATACAGGTGGCTGAGCATCCATTCGTCCACCCGGTCGGTCAGCAGCAGCACCTCCAAGCCCTTTTTACGGAAGATCTCCAGCTGCGGGCTGGACTTGGCACCGGCCAGGCTGTCGGCCGTCACCACATAAATCGCCTCTTGCCCGTCCTTCATGCGCGAGACGTAATCGGCCAGCGACACGCCCTCGTCAGCATGGGTGGACGCAAAACGGAACAGCTTGGCCAAGCGCTCTTGATTGCTGTGGTCCTCGCCAATGCCTTCTTTCAGCACTGCGCCAAACTCGCCCCAGAACTTGAGGTACTTGGCGCGGTCATCGGCGGAGTCACTGTCGGCCAGGCTTTCCAGCATGCCCAGCACACGCTTGGTGCTGCCCTCACGGATGGCCTTCACATCGCGGCTTTCCTGCAGCAGCTCGCGGCTGACGTTGAGCGGCAGGTCGGCGCTGTCGATCACGCCCTTCACAAACCGCAGGTACACCGGCATCAGCGCCTCGGCGTCGTCCATGATGAAGACCCGTTTGACGTAGAGCTTGACGCCACCACGCTTGTCGCGGTTCCACAAATCAAACGGCGCTTTGGCCGGCACATACAGCAGTTGGGTGTACTCGCTGCGGCCCTCCACCCGGTTGTGGGTGTAGGCCAGTGGCGCCTCCTGGTCGTAGCTGATCTGCTTGTAAAACGCCTGGTACTCGGTGTCGGTGATGTCGCTTTTTGACCGGGCCCACAGCGCTGCGGCCTTGTTCACCGGCTCCCAGTCGTCCTTGGTCACCTGCTTGCTGGCCTCGGCGTCCCACTCCTCTTTTTGCATCAGGATGGGCAGCGAGATGTGGTCGCTGTACTTGCTGATGATGGACTTGAGCTTCCAGGTGGACAGGAACTCGGCCTCGTCGTCACGCAGGTGCAGGATCACGTCCGTACCCCGCGTGGCGCGGGTGATGGTCTCCAGCGCGTACTCGCCGGTGCCTTCGCTGGTCCAGCGCACGCCGTCGGTTTCAGGCGCGCCGGCGCGGCGGGTTTCCACTGTGATGCTGTCGGCCACGATGAAGCCGGAATAAAAACCCACGCCAAACTGGCCGATCAGGTTGGCGTCTTTTTTCTGGTCGCCGTCCAGCTTGGCCATGAATTCGCGTGTGCCGCTCTTGGCGATGGTGCCCAGGTGCGACGCAGCTTCTTCGGCGCTCATGCCGATGCCGTTGTCGCGGATCGTGAGGGTCTTGGCCTCGGCGTCAAAAAACACCCGCACTTCCAGATTGGGCTGGTCCTCGAACAGCGCGTTGTTGTCCAGCGCCTCAAAGCGCAGCTTGTCGCAGGCGTCGCTGGCGTTGGACACCAGCTCACGCAGAAAGATCTCTTTGTTGCTGTACAGCGAGTGGGTGACGAGGTGCAGGATCTGCTTGACTTCGGCCTGGAAGGCGTGGGTTTGCTTGGTCATGGTGGTGCGGTTCTCGGTGGGTCAGTCTCGGGTTTGATCGGGGGCGCGTTGCCGCAGTTTGGCTGCAGTGGCGCCCGCCCTGGCGCAAAGCCTGCAGCGCCGCGCGGTGGAGATTTTGGGCCCATGTGCGGGCTTTCAAGAGGCACCCACCCAGGCGGGCCGCAGCACATGGCATGCTTGCTGCCCCACCTTGCCCTGGCACCTTGCCTTTGCTGACATGGCCGACGCGCCCGCCGCCACCCCAACCCGCCCTGCCGCAGCCGCACTGTCGCAGTTGCACATTGACCGCAGCGCGCCCCTGCAGCGCCGCCGCCGCCGCTGGCCCTGGGTGCTGGGTGTGCTGGTGCTGGCCGCTGCTGCCGCCGCCGCACTGCTGCCGCGCAAGGTCGAGGTGCAAACCACCACTGTGCTGGCGGCTTACCCATCGCAGCAATATGCCGAGCTGAGCGCCTCGGGCTATGTGGTGGCGCAGCGCCGGGCTGCGGTGGCCAGCAAAGGCACCGGCCGGCTGATTGAGCTGCGGGTGCGTGAGGGCAGCGTGGTCAAGCAGGGCGACCTGATCGGCCGGCTGGACGCCACCGATGTGCAAGCGGCCATTGCCGCCAGCCAGTCAGGGGTGCTGCAAGCCCAGGCCGGCAAAGCCCAGGCCGTGGCCGCGCTGGGCCAGGCGCGGGCCGAGCTGGCCAATGCCGAGCTGGAGCTGCAGCGCCAGCAAGACTTGAAAGCACAAGACTTTGTGTCGCCGCAAGCGGTGGATGGCGCTGCGCGCCGGCTGGCGGTGGCCCGGTCCGCCCTGGCCACCCAGCAGGCGGCGATCAACACCGCCCAGGCCGGCATCGCACAAAGCCAGACGCAGGTGCGGGTGCAGCAGGTCAACCAGACCAACACCGAAATCCGCGCGCCGTTTGACGGTGTGGTGCTGATCAAAAACGCCAACGTGGGCGACATGATCACGCCGTTTTCCAGCGCCAGCGGTACCTCGGGCGCGGTGGTGACCATGGCCGACATGACAACGCTGGAGGTGGAGGCCGATGTGAGCGAAAGCAACGTGGCGCGCATCAAGCCGGAACAAGCGGTGGAGATCACGCTGGACGCGCTGCCCGAGATGCGGTTTAGGGGCAATGTGTCGCGCATCGTGCCCACGGTGGACCGGGCCAAGGCCACGGTGATGACCAAGATCCGCTTCGAGATACTGGATGCACGCATCCTGCCGGAGATGAGTGCCAAGGTCAGCTTTTTGTCCAAACCTGCCACGGCTGAAGATCAAAAGCCGGTCATCGCCATCAACCCGAAAGCGCTGGCCACACGGGATGGCAAGGCCGTCGTCTTTCGTTTGAGCGGTGAGACGGTAGAGGCCGTGCCCGTGACCACCGGCCGCAAGATTGGTGACTTGCAGGAAGTGACCGGCGGCACGCTGAAATCGGGCGAACGCCTGGTGTTGAGCCCGGGCGAGAAACTGGCGGCGGGCGCCAAGGTCACGGTGACCGGCAAATGACGGCGCCGGGCCGTCCGGCCAGCAACCCGGCCAGCAACCCGGCGGACCAACCACCACCGCTCATCCGCATCCGCCATTTGAGCAAGGGTTATGTGCGCGGCGGCCAGGCCATCCCGGTGCTGCTGGACATTGATCTTGAAGTGGCGCAAGGCGAATTTGTGGCGCTGATGGGGCCCAGCGGCTCGGGCAAATCCACCCTGCTCAACCTGATTGCCGGCATCGACAAGCCCAGCGCCGGCACCATCGAGATTGCCGGTATCAACATCGCCCAACTGGGCGAAGGTGCGCTGGCCGACTGGCGCGCCGCCAACGTCGGCTTCATCTTCCAGTTCTACAACCTGCTGCCGGTGCTGAGCGCGTTTGACAACGTGGAGTTGCCGCTGCTGCTGACCCGTTTGACGGCCAAAGAGCGCCACCAGCGTGTGGCCGCCATGCTGGGCCTGGTGGGCCTGAACGACCGGGCCGACCACTACCCGAGTGAGCTGTCCGGCGGCCAGCAGCAGCGGGTGGCCATTGCCCGCGCACTGGTGACCGACCCCACCCTGATCGTGGCCGACGAGCCCACCGGTGACCTGGACCGGACCACCGGCGAAGAGGTGCTGAGCCTGCTGGACCAGCTGGTGCATGAACTGGGCAAAACCATCGTGATGGTGACGCACGACCCCAAAGCCGCCGCCCGCGCCGGGCGTTTGATGCACCTTGAAAAAGGTGTGCTGGTGGATGAAGTGCCTTGATGACGAAGGAAACGGATCGAAGCGGGCGGGGCGAGCGCCGGGCCGCCCCAAGCCGGCCCCTCGCAGGCACGGGTCGTCCACTGGACAACCCGTGTCCGGGCTCGGCCCCTCGGGGAATCGTCCGACGTACCCGGCGGGCGAGGGGCTGAGATCGCGATGTTCCTCTTCAAACTGCTGCTCAAAAACGCCTTCCGCCACAAGCTGCGCACCGGCTTGACGGTGCTGGGCCTGGTGGTGGCCATCTGCGCGTTTGGCCTGCTGCGCACCATCGTCGATGCCTGGTACGCCGGGGTGGAGGGCAGCAGCAGCACCCGACTGATCACCCGCAGCAACATCTCGCTCACATTCGCGCTGCCGCTCAACTACGCCCAGCGCCTGCGCGCAGTTGAAGGGGTGCAGCAAGTGAGCTGGAGCAACTGGTTTGGTGGCGTCTACATCACCGAGCGCAACTTCTTTCCGCAGTTTGCGGTGGACGCCGCCACCTACCTGCCGCTGTACCCCGAGTACCGCATCCCCGACGCCGAGCGCCTGGCTTTTTTGCGCGACCGGCAGGGTGTGCTGGTGGGGCGCAAGCTGGCGACCAAATTCGGCTGGAAAGTGGGTGACCAAATCCCCCTGCGCGGCACCATCTACCCCGGCACCTGGACCTTCAACCTGCGGGGCATCTGGGACGGCGCCGAGGCCAAAACCGACGAGAGCCAGTTGCTGATGCACTGGGCTTACATCAACGAAACCATCCGCCAAAAAAACCCGCGCCGGGCCGACGCGGTGGGTGTCTACCTGCTGGGCATCGATGAGCCCACCAACGCCGCACTGATAGCCCAGCGGGTGGACACGCTGTTTGCCAACTCGCTGGCCGAAACCCTGACCGAAACCGAAGCCGCCTTCCAGCTCAGTTTTGTGTCCATGAGCGAGGCCATCCTGGCCGCCGTGCAGGCAGTCAGCCTGATCATCGTCGTCATCATCATGGCAGTGATGGCCAACACCATGACCATGACCGCACGCGAGCGCCTGGCCGAATACGCCACGCTCAAAGCCCTGGGCTTTTCACCCGGCTTTGTGGTGCGGCTGCTGCTGGGTGAGAGCTTGCTGATTGCCGCACTGGGCGGTGTGGCCGGCCTGCTGCTGACCTGGCCGCTGGCAGCGGCCTTTCGCAGCGCAGCGGGCACGCTGTTCCCCATCTTCCAGATCTCCCACCTGACGATGGCGCTGCAACTGGCGGCGGCCTTGGGGGTGGGCTTGGTCGCCGCCGCCTGGCCGGCCTGGCGCATGAGCCGCATCGACATCGTGGCCGGCTTGCGGCATGTCGGTTGACGCAGGGCAAGACGCTTTTGGCCGCCGTCCCGTTCAGCTACATCGCCCGCAACCTGTGGGTGCGGCGTGTCACCACCCTGCTCACTGCCGGCGGCATGGCGCTGGTGGTGTATGTGTTTGCCACCGTGTTGATGATGAGCGAGGGCATCCGCAGCACCCTGGTGGCCACCGGCCAGCCCGACAACCTGATGGTGTTGCGCCAAGGCGCCGGGGCCGAGATCAACAGCGCCATCGAGCGCAGTCAGGCGCAGATCTTGGCCACCCTGCCCGGCCTGGCCACCGACGCGCTGGGCCAGCCCCTGCTCAGCGCCGAGCCGGTGGTGCTGATCAACCTGCCCAAACGCAGCAACGGCAAGCCCAGCAATGTGACGGTGCGTGGCACCTCGCTCACCGGCTTGCAGCTGCGCCCGGGGGTCAAGCTGATCGAGGGCCGCATGTTCCGCCCCGGCACGTCCGAGATCGTGGTGGGCCGGGCCAC
>JAYVLI010000244.1:0-2855 GCA_043759535.1 Betaproteobacteria bacterium
GAAGGGCGAAGCGTCCCAGCCCGTGGGGGGGCGCTCGACCGAGCCCAGCAGGGCGAGCAAGGCCACCTTGCACAACAGCGCCAGCACCAGCGCCATCGCACCAAAAGCGCCCACGCGGGAGTCTTTCATGATGTCCAGGGCGCGTTCCCGGTCGTAGCTGCCACCCAGCCCGTCGGCCACGTCGGCCAAGCCGTCTTCGTGGAAGCCGCCGGTCAGCAGGGCGGTGGCGACGGTGGACAAGGCTGCGGCGATCAAGGGGGAATACACCGCGTCGGGCAGCAGAGCCATCAGCGAGGCAAACACCGCGCCCGCCACCGCCCCAACGAGCAGGCCCACACCCGGGAAATGGGCCGCGCTGGCCTGCAGCATCTGCGGGCTGAAGCCCACCCACGCTGCCAGACGGCCGGTGATGGGGAGGCGGGTGAAGAACTGCACGGCAAGCAGGTAGTGGCGCACGCCGCTGGTGATCCACGCAAGCAGGCCGGGCATGTTGGTGCGGATGTCCGTGTTCAGCCCGCGCTCAGGCCGGGTCTTTGTGGCTCACACCGGCGGACGCGAAGCTGGCCATCTCGCTCATCAGCCGGGCGGCGGACTGCAGCAGCGGCCAAGCCAGCAGTGCGCCCGTGCCTTCGCCCAGCCGCAGGTCCAGGTCCAGCAGCGGCCGGGTTTTGAGGTGCTGCAGCAGCTTGCGGTGGCCGCGCTCGGCCGAGCGGTGGCAAAACACCATGTAGTGCTGCACTTCAGGCACCAGGCGCTGTGCCACCAGCGCGGCAGCCCCGGCGATGAAGCCGTCAATCAACATCACGCGGCGCTGGCTGGCGGCCTGCAGCATGGCACCGACCATCATGGCAATTTCAAACCCGCCCATGGCCGCCAGCACCTGCAGCGGCGTGGTGGCGCGCCGGTGCTGCAGCGACGCAATCATCAGCATTTTGCGTTTGTGGGCGAACTGCGCGTCGGTCAGCCCGGTGCCGCGCCCGACTGACTCACGGATCGGGGTGCGTGTCAGCCGCGTCAGGATCAGCGCCGCCGACGAGGTGTTGGCAATGCCCATCTCGCCAAATGCCACGACATTGCCGGGCAGCCCACGCATCAGGTCCGCGCCAGACTGCAGGGCCTGGTCCAGCTGCGGCATGGTCATGGCTGGTTCACGGCACAGGTTGCCAGTGCCCAGGGCAATTTTTCGTTTTAACAGCGCCGGGTGGTTGTCCAGTTCACTGGCCACACCGGCATCCACCACGTGCAGTGCAAACCCATGCTGGCGCGCCAGCACATTGATGGCGGCCCCGCCAGCCAGCATGTTGGCCACCATCTGCGCCGTCACAGCCTGCGGGTAGGCCGAAACGTTTTCTGCCGCAATCCCGTGGTCAGCGGCAAACACCACCATTTGCGGCTCCAGCAAAGAGACCACGTCGGTGCACTGAATCATGCCCATCTGCAATGCCAGATCTTCCAGCACGCCCAGGGCACCCAGTGGCTTGGTTTTGTGGTCCATCTTGTCGCGCAGCTTTCGCTCCAGCCTGGCGTTGCTGACCGACTCGATGCGTGGCAGCACGAAGGCCGAGACCGGTGTGCTGGAGACCGGCACCCGGGACTCGGGCATGGCCAGGTGGTTCTGGACGATCTCGGCCAGCGCGGCCAGTTCGGCGGCATCGGGCAGATGCACAGGGGCCGTCGGCTCTGCCGCAGTCTCCGGGCCCGCCATGGGGGTCAACGACAAGGTCACGGGGGGCAAGGGCTGGTTCATGGCGGTCCGTCAGGGTCAGTCGGGGCTGTGGTGGCCACCTTCGAGTCGGTGGTAGGCACGTTCAGTCGCAGTCGCAGTTGCAGGCAGCTGGGGCAAAAGCAGCCTACAACCAAAGGATTGTCGCCCGCAAGGGCTGTGGCAGGCGCGGGCACTGGCTGGCTGTGCGGCAGCGCGTAGCACCAGCACTGTGCTGTGCCTGCGACCATGCCGCACACAAAACTTTGCTCACAGGCCGGACAGATGGCATTGGGTGAGGGCAGTGCGTCGGTCATGGTGAGATCCTAGGTCAGCTTTGCAGGAAAAGCCGGTACACCGGGTTGGCGGTTTCTTCGACGTGGGGGTAGCCCAGGGCACCGAGGAAGGCCTTGAACGCCTTGTTGTCGGCCTTGGGCACCTGCAAGCCCACCAGAATGCGCCCGTAGTCGGCACCCTGGTTGCGGTAATGGAACAGGCTGATGTTCCAGCCCGGTTGCATGCTGGACAAGAACTTCATCAGCGCACCGGGCCGCTCGGGAAACTCAAAACGCAGCAGCCGCTCGTCGTTGGACAGCGCGCTGCGCCCACCCACCATGTGGCGAATGTGTTCCTTGGCCAATTCGTCATGGGTCAGGTCCAGCGCCTCAAAGCCATGGTTGGAAAAGTTGGCGGCGATTTTGGCGCTTTCGCCCTTGGCCGAGGTCGTCAGGCCAACAAACACATGGGCTGCCGCCGTGTCGTTCATGCGGTAGTTGAACTCCGTGACCGAACGCGTGCCGCCGGGCAGCGCGCCAATCAACGCACAAAACCGCTTGAAGCTGCCGCGCTCCTCGGGGATCGTCACAGCAAACAGTGCCTCGCGCTCTTCGCCCACGCCCGCCCGTTCGGCCACAAAGCGCAGGCGGTCGAAGTTCATGTTCGCGCCGCACAAAATCGCCGCGTAGGTTTCGCCCTGGGTGTGGTGCTGGGCCACGTACTGCTTGATGGCCGCGACCGCCAGCGCGCCAGCGGGCTCGACAATGCTGCGGGTGTCGACAAACACGTCCTTGATGGCGGCGCACACCGCGTCGGTGTCCACGGTCATGAATTCATCGACCAGCTCACTGCTGATACGGAAGGTCTCCTCACCCAC
>JAYVLI010000245.1:0-39088 GCA_043759535.1 Betaproteobacteria bacterium
ACCGCGCGCTCGCGGACCTCAGGTGAAAACTTGTTCGACTTGTTCATGGCTCCATCTTCTCAAGGGTTGGAGCCTCCTCAAATGCCGGGGCGGTTCAGTTCATGGAATCCTCTGCAGCACGGTGATGTGATTACCGTATGCATATCACTCAGCGGCAAGCACAGCCCCCGGCCCGCTGCCCGGCGGCGCCGGATACCAGCCTGGGGCCTTGGACCGGCGCGGCAGCGGCGGTATCTCGAAACGCGGCAGCTCTTGCAGGCCAAAGCTGAGTGCCAGCAGGCCAATAGGCAGGTAGTGCAGCAGCACCCAGGCTTTGGGCACCACGCCCAGCTCCATGCGCGGCAGCAGCAGCGCACCGCCCAGCAGGCTGGCGGCGGTGAGGCTGGGGATGCCGCGCCGCAGCACCACGCCCCAGCGCGCCAGCCACCGCTGGTTGTGGAACTGCGCCGGGCTCTGGCCCAGCACTTGCACCAGGTGGGCGGCCACCTGGGCCAGTGCGGCATCGGCCGTGCGGCTGCGGCGTGGGCTGGCGCCACGCAGGCGGCGCCTGCTGGTCCAGGTGCCGGCGGCCGGGCCATAACCGGGCACCAGGCGAGCCCAGTCCCAGCCTTGCACAGCCAGCAGGTCTTCGGGCAGGTCCAAGCTCAGACCGTGGCGCGGTGCCAGTGTGATGTCAGCCGCCACACCCTTGACCGGTGACACGCTGAGCGTGAGCTGCAGCAGGTCGGTCAGCACCACGCCCTGCTGCAAAGCCCAGGGCTGGGTGGGTGCAGCGCCACCTTTGCGGGCGGGCGTGGCGTCAAAGGCGTGGCTGAGGGCGGTGATGTGGCCCGCACCCTGGCGGAACTGCTGCTGCGGCGCCAGGCTGGCCAGCCGTGCCAGCAACTCGGCCGGCTGGCTGCCGATGGTCTGCGCGGTGGCCTGCAGGCCGCTGGGGTGGTGCAGCCGGCGCGTCAGGCAGCAGGTGCCGGTGCCGTAGCTTTCCAGTTGCAGCACCACCCGCAGTGCGCTGCTGCCGGGGACAGCCGCTGGCAGGTCCACTGGCTTGAAGACCATGGTGCGTGCGGCGCGGTCAGTGGCCGCCAGGTCCACCAACCAGCCGGCGCGGGCAAACGGGTCGGCCAGGACCAGGATCTCGTGGTGGGACAGTGGTGGTGCAGACATGGCCGAACTCTAGCCAGGATGGCGCTCCGTCAACGCCCGGGCGCACCCTGCCTTGCTGGGTGAGCGATGGCGATGGCGATGGCGATGGCGATGGCCAGTCATCCCAAGCCCGCCACCGCGCCCAGCCGCACCGACGCATCGTCGGTGGCGCCGTTGCCCACGCCAAGTCAGGCCGACCACGCGCTGAACGTCATCAACAACGCCTTGCTGAAAACCGTGTTCACGCTGCCACCGTGTTTGGAAGCGCTTGGAATCGCAGCATCTGGACCCCGACAAGCGCTGATTCATTCGCTGACTGCAGCACTGACTTTTTTGATTCAGGCAATCGCATGCAGTGCAAGCCGTCAGCAACCGCACACCTTTGCGCCGGCAACCTTGCGAATGTCGGCACCGGCCTACAACGCTTCGGCAGATTGACCCACGCCTGTGTATTGCCCGTACCCACTAACGTTGCTTGAGTTTGATGCGCGCAGGCTTTTTTTCTTGCCCGACACACCCCATCCTCAGGAGACCCTCATGGCTGACATCGACACACAACCCACCACTGACCTTGCCGGCGCCAAAGCTGCCGAGAAGATTGTGGAGATTGCCAACGGCATGCGTTCATGCATGTTCACGACCGCGCCCACCGAATTTCCGCCAAACGCCTGCCCAATGGCGCTGCAAAAGGCTGAAGTTGACGGATCGATCTGGTTTATCAGCTCCAGCGAGAGCGACAAGAACCACGACATTGCGCGCGACCCGCGCGTGGTGATCACCTTGCAGAACGACAGCACGTCGCAGTACCTGTCGGTCGCCGGCCACGCCACCATTCATACCGACAAGACGACCATCGACAAGTACTGGACGTCGTTTGCCAACGCCTGGTTTCAAGGCAAGGACGACCCACGCGTGACCATCATTTGCGTGCGGCCGACAGCGGGCCACTATTGGGATACGCAGCACGGCAAAACACTGGCCATGGTAAAGATGACCTTCGCGGCACTGACCGGCACCAAGGTTGACGACGGCGGCATCGAAGGCGCACTGAAGCTTTGAGGCATTCCGCATCGTCCCCGATAACACCAGCTGCGGAAGGCTGGTGAAAAACGGACCAACACCACTGACCATCGATTTTTTTACCCAAGGAGAAACAATGAGCGACCGCGTCATGAATGCCCTGCACGACGTTCACACCGCCAACAACGACGTGTTGAAGGGCTATCTCGAACTGTCAGCACGGGCCGAGCCCGAGATCAAGGGCGTCATCGGCCGCCTGACCGACCTGCACCAACGGCATGCCAGTGAACTGGCCGCTGAGCTGGTGCGCATGCGTGAGACGACACAGGACGACACCTCGCTGCAAGGCACGCTGAACAAGGCCGTGGTCATCATGCGCGACTGGGTATCTGATCTTGACCGCGATGTATTGCCCAACGTCAGGGCGGGTGAAGAGTCGCTGCGCGACGGGTACTACAAGGCCCTGCGTGATGTCGAAGTCGCTGCCAACCCGATGGTCTCTGCCATGCTGAATACGCACATCGAGGCCATCACGGTAGAGATCAGCAAGCTGCCAAAAGATTGAAGCGGCAACGCACAGCGCAAGCTGCGCAATCAATTGTTGCCGCGCGGTTAGGAGTGCCTTCAGCCTGATCTGCAACCAACAACGACACGAGAAATCACACCCTGGCAACTGCGAAGAAATCGGCGACATCAACAATTTCTCAGAGCAAGCAGATTGAAGAAGAGGTCTTCTACCCTGCAGTCAAGGCCGAGGTGAAAGAGAAGTAGCTGATCCCCGAAGCCATGGTGGAGCAAGCCACGATGAATGAACTGGTTGGCCAGGTGGAAAGCGTTGAACCCTATGGCGAGATGCACGGCGCAAAAGTGCTGGTGCTGTGCAAAGACGTGAAGCACTGTGTCAGGGAAGCGCATGGCCAGATGTTTCTAAAAACCAAGGCGACCAAGCTGGACATGATGGCACTGGGCGCCCAATTGGCTGCACGCAAAGAGGCCGTTTTGGCCGCCAAGGGCTGACTCCAGCAGCGTCTTGAATCCAATCACACCCAATCACACCCAATCACACAGTAGCCAAGCCCCAGGCGACACCGTGCCCCGGAACGGTCAGCCCAGCGTGACCTGCAACTGCCTCGCGCCACCGGCCAAGCGGCTGCGCAGCAGCGCGGCGTCCACCCACACCCCCGGCGCCCGGTAGCGGTTGTGGCCGGGCTGCAGCGGCAGTGCCTCGCCGTCCAGCGCCACGGCCAGCGGGCCAAAACCGGCGCTGCCAACGCGGTATTGCACCTGCACCGGGTGGCCGTACAGCAGCAGCTCGGCACGCACGCCGTCCAGCGTGGTGGGCAGCACCGGGTCAATGCCCAGTGCCTGCACGGTTTGCTGCAGGCCCAACAGGCTTTGCACGATCAGGCGCAAGGCAATGCCGGCGCCGCTGCTGTAGATGCGCCAGCCACCCTCCAGCGCCACCTCGCCACGCTGGATGCGGCCGTAGTGGTCTTGCGCTTGCGCACGGTCAGCAAACGCGGCATCGCTGCTGGAGTAGTAGCAGTTGGCCTGGCGCAGCGCGGCCTGCGGCAGCAGGGCTTGCAGGCCGATGGGATGGGCGCGTTGCAGTGCGTCAAAAAACGCGTCGGCCAGGCCCAGATGGGCCAGTGCCTCGGCCCAGCGCAGGTGGGCATGCATGTACATCAGGCCGATCTCACGGCCAAAGTAGCTGGCGCTCTCACCGCGCTGAAACAGCGTCATCGGCCCACCGCCGTAATGCAGCGGCCGGTCAAACAGGCGCAGGCCGTCGGGCCCCAGCAGGTGCTGCTGGATCAACGCCACATGGGCCAGCGCTTGCTCGGGCGTGAACAGCTCGTCGATGATGGCATGCACCATGGCCAGCGCGCTGTAGCGGATGCCGGTGCCGGGCTGGTTGATGGCGGGGTTGTTGACCTCCGCTTGCTCTAGTGGGTGCAGCAGGTGGCGTGGCGCCTGGGGGTCGTCAAAGGCCACATAACCGGCCAGCACCTCATCGGCCATCAGCAGGCGCTGAAAGTCGGCCTGCACCGCATCGGCCCAGGCCAGCACGGGCGCAGCATCGGCCAGGCGGCCCAATTGCTGCCAGGCTGCCGCCAGGTGGCGCAAGGTGCGCACTTTGAGGGTTGTTGTCCAGGCACTGCACAGGTGCTGGCGCATGGCGGGGTTGGCCGGCTGAAGGGCGTCGTTCCAGTCGCCGTGGCCATAAGCGGGCAGCTGGGTGCTGGGGATGGTGCGGCCATGGATGACCGCCAACGCACGCGCCAGATGCGCACGCAGTGGGGCCTGCTCGGGCAGCGCGCCAGTGCCGGCGTGGAAGGGCAGCACCTGGTCCAGCAGCGCAGCATCACCGCTGGCATGCAGGTAGTCGGCCAACGCCAACACCGGCCAGAAGACGATGTCGCCATGGGCATCGGCCGCCCGCACCTGGGCGTCACGCGGGTAAAACATAAACCATTGCGGCCAGTCACCGTCGGCGTTTTGGGCGCTGAACACCCGGCACAGCAGGTCGCGCAGCACATCAAACCGGCCCAGCGCCAGCAGCCATTCGGCCGGGCCTTGGCACACATCACGGGTGCCCCAGCCGCCGCCCGAGAACTGCTCCAGCCCACGTGGTGACAGGTAATGCACCAGGGCGTTGTGGACCAGCCAGGGTGCCATGTCTTGCAGCCGGCTCAGGGCGGCAGCGGCGGCGTGATGGGTTGGCGCGGACAAGCGCAGGCCGGCGTTGGCGGCGTGGTCAAAGGTGGCGGCGTCGGCGCTGGGGGCTGGGCTCGCGGCTAGGCTCGCGGCTGGGCTGGCGGCCAGGCTGGGGGCTGGGCCAGGCATCGGGTCAGGGATCAAATCACAGCGCAGCACCAGACGCATGTCTTGCACCGCCGCCCAGCGCAGGCAGACATACGGCAGGCCACGGCTTCGACCATCGGCGAACAGCAGCGCGTCGCCACCGCTGGCTTGCCACGGCGTGCCAAGGGCCTGCAGGCGCAAGCCGTGCGCACCAAAGCGTTGGTGCATGTCGGTGCCGGCAGTGGGATGCAGCAGCAGCGCATCACCATCTTGCTGCAACAGCACCGGCAGGGCTTGCAGACCGTCATCCCCGTTGAGCGCCAGGTGGTGGACCACCAGCACCTGCAGCGGCGGGCCGCTGCGCACCGAGATGTGCAATGTCACCTCGGGCGCCTGTGCAGCGGCCGCTGCGGTGACCATGATCAGCCGCTCGCCTTGCGCGTAAAACCAGCGGGCGCTGCGGCTGTCCATCTCAAAGGCAGACGGCACGTCCAGCAATTGCCAGCCACTGTTGTCGTCCACACCGTCATCCACACCCGCGCCCACATCCCCACCCGCCTTCACAAACACCCGCTGGCCCTGGCTGCGGTACAGGCCAAGGTAGCCGCGCTGGGTGGACAGGCAGCGGTTGGCGCTGGCGTGGCCCTGGGTCAGGCTGGAATGGAACACACCGGCCATCCAGGCGGTGCTGGTGACCGCTTGTTCGTCAGGCGTCCAGTGCAGGCCGCTGCGCAGGATGTGGCCGTGTGGCCGCAACACCAGCAACTCTTTGGTGCGGGTGGCCACGTGGCGCTGCGGGCCTACAAAACACGACAACAAACAGCCTGCCGAGTCCCGCTCCACCTGGCGCCAGGTGGGGATAGGCGCATCCAGCCAGCAGGCCAGATCGGTGTCGCTGGGCGCATCGGCCAACCACAACGGCGCGTGGCTGAACAGGTTGGCCGGTGTGCTGGTGCTGGTGCTGGCAACGGCGACGACACCGGCCGCACCAGCCGTGTGCGCCGCACCACGGTGTTGCGGTGCAGTCCAGGCCCGCGCCGGCAGCGCCAGCACTGCCGGCAGGCGCGCCAGGTCAGCCACGCTGCTGGCGGCCGGGTGGTCGGCCTCAAAACAGCCAAAAAAGCCCCGCTGCACGGTTTGCCCGGGCAGCAGGGTGAATGCCTGGTCCTGCAGCGCCACCAGGCTGTGCTCATGCTGCAGGCGCTGGCCAGCCAACGCAGCGTCCAGCAAGCCCTCAGCCCGGCCGGCACGGCGCGCCAGGCCCAGCACCTGCAGCGCGTCGGTGGCATAGGCCACCGCCTGGCCCAGGCTGCCGCACAACAGCCACGGGTGGCGGCCTTGCACCGGCGCGTTTTGGCGTGAAGCCATCACGCTGCCATGCACAGCGTGCTGCAGCGGCTGGTGGTCGATGTACTGGCTGACATACGCCTCGTTCAGACGCAACGCGTCCCACGGCGCCAGGGCCAGGTCTTGCAGCATCAGCAGGTCCAACTGCAGCGCCGGTCCGGCCAGGTGCTGCAGTTGCACATGCCAAAACCAGGTGGTGTGCGGGTTGGCCAGCACCAGTTCAGCGCAATAGCCCAGGCAGCTGGTGCGGGGGGCATCCAACGGCCCGCTGTGCCACTGGCCCGCCACCCAGCAGCGCCCAGCCTGCTGGTGCAAACGCCCCGGCGCCAGCGGCCCCAGCAGCGGCACCGGGTGGATGTGGCCGTCAGCGCCGTGGTGGCGCAGCAGCAAGCCGGGCAGCGGCGCCTCCAGCTCGGTGGCCGGAAACAGGTTGAGCATCAACGCCCCACACGCCAGCCGGCGCAGCGCGCCACTGCTGCTGAGCCAGGCCTGCAAGCCTGGCTGTGCACCGGCACCGGCCTGCGCCAGGGGGTGGACCGGCACATCGGATGGGTTCATCGGCTGGTCGGCAAGGGCAGTGGGCACGGGGGTTGGGGCGGTGCGGGCAGGAGCATGGCCGCTGTGGCACCCGCCGCGCTCGCAATGTAATCGGTTTCATCCACCGGCTTTGTCAGTGCTTTCGCGCATGGGCAGGGCTTGGTGCAGGCCGCAAACTGCGCCTCAAGTGTTGGCCCGCAACCGCGTCGGCATGCTGCGAGAGGCTTTGCAGCACCCCCAAATCCACCAGCGCCAGATGAACGCCAGACCGGCGCCAGACCAACGCCAGACCAACACCATGCCCAGCGACACCGCATTTCCGCCCGGCTTTTTGTGGGGTGCAGCCACCTCGGCCTACCAAATTGAAGGCTCACCGCTGGCCGATGGTGCGGGCGTGAGCAACTGGCACCGCTTTGCCCACACCCCCGGCCGGGTGCAAGGTGGTGATACCGGCGACATGGCCTGCGACCACTACCGCCGCATGCCCGAGGACGTGGCGCTGATGCGCAGCCTGGGCCTGCAGGCCTACCGCTTCTCGGTGGCCTGGTCCCGCGTGATGCCGGACGGCCGCAGCCGCGTCAACCGTGCCGGGCTGGGCTTTTATGAGCGGTTGGTGGACACCCTGCTGGCCGCCGGGATCCAGCCCTTGCTCACCCTGCACCACTGGGATTTGCCCGCCGCACTGGACGACCGCGGCGGCTGGCTCAACCCCGACAGCGCCGGCTGGTTTGCCGACTATGCCCAGGTGGTGGCGCGTGCGCTGGCTGACCGCGTCAACAGCTGGGCCACCTTCAACGAGCCCTGGGTCATCACCGACGGCGGTTACCTGAACGGCACCCTGGCGCCAGGCCACCGCAGCGCGTTTGAAGCGGCAATAGCCGCCCGCCATCTGATGGTGGCGCATGGCGCGGGCGTGCAAGCGCTGCGCGCTGCGGGCGCCAACAACATCGGCCTGGTGGTCAACCTGGAGCCCAAGCTGCCGGCCAGCAACCATCCCGCCGACCTGGCCGCCTGCGTGCGCGCCGAGGCATACATGAACCGCCAGTTTCTCGACCCTGCCCTGCTGGGCTGCTGCCCGACTGCCTTGCCCGAGGTGTTTGGCCAGGCCTGGGTCGATTGGTCTGCTGCTGCGCTGGCGCAAGCCCACCAGCCGATCGATTGGCTGGGCATCAACTACTACACCCGCAGCGTCAACCGGCATGACGACAACGCCTGGCCGGTGCGTGCCACGCCGGTGCGGCAGGCCATGTCCACCCACACCGAAACCGGCTGGGAGGTGCATGCCCCCAGCCTGACCAACACCCTGTGCTGGGTGCGCGACACCTACGGCAACTTGCCGCTGTACATCACCGAAAACGGCGCTGCGTTTGATGACCCACCGGTGGCGCCACCCGAGGGGGTGGACGACCCACTGCGCGTGGCCTACTTCATGGCCCACCTGGGCGCCGTGGCAGACGCGCTGCGCGCCGGGGTGGATGTGCGGGGTTACATGGCCTGGTCGCTGCTGGACAACCTGGAGTGGGCCTACGGCTACGCCAAGCGTTTTGGCTTGGTCCACGTCAACCTGGCCACCCAGCAGCGCACGCCCAAGGCCAGCGCGCACTGGTATGCACAGACGATTGCGGGGCACGGGGCCGGCCTTTGAGCCGCACCGCCACGCCGCACCAGCACAACGTCGACACTCGCTGGTGTGCGCTAACGCACGGATGCCCAAACCAACCCAAGCCAGACTGTCGGTTTGACGGTTGATTGACGCCATCGGTCGACCGCTGATGCCAATGCGCAAATCGACAGTTGCACCACGAATCGGAGTGCCCGCCCCCATGACCGCTCGCCTACCCACCGATGTGGCCTTCCGTCGCTTCGAAGCCATGCTGCAGGACCACGGCTTGCGGGCCAGCCTGGCCCATTTGCTGGACTACACCGATTACCGGTTCATCGGCGTCTTCAAATTTGACAACGACAGGGTCAGAGCCGTGGTGTTTTATGACCGCGAGAACCCCAGCGTGACGACCGTTACAGAGATGCCCGAGTCGGCCACCTACTGCTGCTTTGTGCGGGACAGCAACGGTGTGTTCACCACGGCAAATTCGCTGCTGGACAGCCGGGTGGCAGACCATCCCGCGCGCGAGGTGTACCAGTGCCACACCGGCGTCCCCATCATGGACGCTGAGGGCCTGCTGATGGGCACCATTTGCCATTACGACGTGGTGCCCCGCGACCCAGACCAGCTGGACTTGCCGCTGGTGCTGCAGATCGCCAGCAAGTTGGCGCAAGGCACTGCGCTGCTGCGGGCTGAGCAGGGCCACCAAGCGGCGTGATGCCGGCGGCCGCCGGCTGCCCGCAAGGCGATAGGCACTGAACCACAGCCTGCCCACGGCCTTGCCGCCACACCCGGCGCAAGCCCCACCCCAACCGACGCAAGCCCGCCACAAGCCCGGGTAAGTGACTAGCGCCGCCTGCCATGAAAACCTTTACATTGATTTTGCGACAGTGGCGTCACGGCCCCGCCGCAGACCGCCGCCTCACGTTGTCAAGCCGCCAAAGCCGCACCCATCCACCCCATGGCCACCACGATCAAGGACGTTGCACGCGCTGCCGGTGTGTCGGTGGCCACCGTGTCGCGGGCGCTCAACGGGGCTGACAACGTCACGCCCGAGACGCGGCAGCGGGTCAAAGACTTTGCGCTAGAGCTGCGCTTCACGCCCTCGTCCGCCGCTCGCAGCCTGATCACCCGCCGCACCCACACCATTGGCACGCTGCTGCCCGATTTGTACGGTGAGTATTTCTCTGAGCTGATCCGCGGCATTGACCTCAAAGCCCGGGCGCGTGGCCTGCACCTGCTGGTGTCCAGCTCACATGGCGATGTGAATGAGGCCACCGCAGCGCTGCGGGCCATGCATGGCCGCGTGGACGGGTTGTTGGTGATGTCGCCGCATGTCAACAGTGAATCCCTGGCTGACAACCTGCCGCCTGGCCTGCCGGTGGTGTTGATCAACACCCGCTTACCCGAAGGGGCGCAATCGTCGTTTGCGGTGGACAACCACGGCGGCGCATTTGCCATGACACGGCATTTGATTTCTCGCGGCCACAAGCTGCTGGCGTTCATTGCCGGGCCGGACAACAACTACGAGGCACAAGAGCGGCTGCGGGGTTTCCGCGCGGCTCTGGCCGACTTGCTGCCCGGTGCGCCCGCGCTGGTGCTGCCAGGTGACTTCACTGAAGAATCTGGCTGGCGCGCCGGCAGCGAGATTGCCACGCTGGCCACACGCCCCACTGCCGTGTTTTGCGGCAACGACATGATGGCCATTGGCTGCCTTGCCGCATTGGCTGAAGCCGGTGTGCGGGTGCCACACGACATTGCGCTGGCCGGTTTTGATGACATCCCAATTGCGCGTTATGTGACCCCACCACTCACCACCGTGCGGGTGCGCATTGCCGAGCTGGGCAGCCTGGCAATGGACCGGTTGGCCAGCGCCATCGAGAACCCAGGCCGCAGCGCAGTACACCACCAAACGCTGCGTGCGGAGCTGGTGGTGCGCCAGTCTTGCGCGCCGCCCTGACCTGTGTTGATCCGTGTTGATTCAATTGATCCGTTCTACCCAGACCACAAAGAAGGAGACAAGCATGACGCATTCACGCAATCGCTTTCACCGGCACGCCCTGGCCGCTGCAGTGGTGTTGGCGTTGGCCGGCACTGCCGCGCAAGCCCAGCTCAGCAGCGCCACCGTGCAAGGCCAAGTCAGCCGGGCCGGCGCCGCCGCCCAAGCCGGTGTGGCGGTGCAGGCCGTCAACCAGGCCAATGGCAATACCTACCGCACGGCCACCCGCAGTGATGGCAGTTATGTGCTCAACGGTCTGGCGCCGGGCGCCTACCAGATTCGTGTTGATGGCCAATCCACCGCCAACATCACCGTGCAGGTGGGTGAAACCGCATCGGTGGACCTGGCGCTGGGCAGTGGCCAGCAGGTGACGATTGTGGGCACCGTGGGCCGCAAGGACGTGCGCAACTCTGAGTTGGGCACCAGCGTGTCCAAGCGGCAAATTGAGAGCCTGCCGCAAGTCACCCGCAACTTCTTGAGCTTTGCCGACATGGCGCCCGGTGTGCGCTTTGATGTGGACCAGGGCTCGGGCACTGTCAAGCTGCAAAGCGGCGCGCAAAACCAGGACAACGTCAACGTCTTCATCGACGGTGTGGGCCAAAAGAATTACATCTTGCGCGGTGGCATCTCTGGCCTGGATTCAACCCGGGGCAATGCCTTTCCGCAGTCGGCCGTTGCCGAATACAAGGTGATCACGCAAAACTACAAGGCCGAGTTTGACCAGGTGTCCAGCGTGGCCATCACGGCCGTCACCAAATCCGGCACCAATGAATTGCACGGTGAAGTGTTTTTTGACCGCACCGGCACCAACTGGATTGCACCCGACCCGTTCGAGAAAAAGAATGAAGCGGCCGGTGTCAAACGGCCCAATGCCAGCCAAAAGCAATACGGCTTCAGCCTGGGTGGGCCGATCAAACAAGACGTGCTGCATTTCTTTATTGCCTATGACGGCAAGGACATTGGCGAGCCACGCCAAGTGGTGCTGCAGCGCCAAGACCTGCTGCCACTCGCCAAAGGCATCGTGCCGTCGCTGCTGGGCCAGGCCGGCCCTGCCACGTCCACCTTCCGCGAGAACCTGCTGTTTGTCAAACTGGATGCGCAGATTGATGCCGACCAGAAAATTGACCTCACCGTGCGCACCCGCGACGAGGCCGACTATGTGCCCGAGGACAAGCTGCTCAGCGTGCCCGGCAATGCACTGAACCGCACCAACAAAGAGAACCGCATCACGCTGCGCCATGAGTGGACACGTGGT
The DNA here is from genome assembly GCA_043759535.1 of Betaproteobacteria bacterium. Taxonomy (GTDB): domain Bacteria; phylum Pseudomonadota; class Gammaproteobacteria; order Burkholderiales; family Burkholderiaceae_C; genus Pseudaquabacterium. Next base: position 11,710 of record JAYVLI010000245.1, read on the forward strand.
AATTTTTTGAGTGAAGCGCGGGTGGGCTATGAGGACTACGCCTGGAACCCACGCTCAGACGCCACCGTGCCACTGGTCAAGTACAAAGCCTCGCCCAGCAACAACCTGAACAACACCAACGATGTGTTGTTCACCGGCGGCTCACCCAACGCGCAGTTGCGCAAGCAGACGGGCGTGTTTGTGTCGGAAGACCTGAGCTATGTCGGCATGGCCGGCCACGCGATGAAAGGCGGTATCAAGCTGAAAGACCTGACTTTTGATTTGTCCGGCAGCTTCCGCGCGGTGGATGTGGTGGAGACCATCATTGATTCGGTCACCGGCCTGCCCAATTACAACGCGCTCACCGGCAATTGCACCAGCACCACGCCCAAAGTGACAGACACCGCCACCAGCACCACCCAGTGCAAGATTGACCGGGCCATTGCGCCGGCCGGTGTCAAGTTCAAGAACCAGCAATTGGGGCTGTACTTTCAAGACGACTGGCGCATCAGCAAGCAACTGGAGCTGAACCTGGGTGTGCGCTGGGATTACGAGACCAACGCACTCAACAACGACTACGTCACCCCGGCCGACCGGGTGGCTGCCATCTATGCGCTGGACGGCCCACGCTGGGGCATCACCCCACCGGCAGGCCAAACCTACGCGCAGTCGCTGGCCAAGGGCGGCGTCAGCATTGGCGACTACATCAGCAAGGGCAACAGCCGCAAGGCCTTCACCGGCGCTTTGCAGCCCCGGCTGGGCTTCTCGTTTGATTTGCAGGGCGACCGCAGCGCAGTGGTGTTTGCCGGCTGGGGCCGGGCTTATGACCGGGCCATGGCCAACCACGCACTGGACGAGATGCAGAAAAACGCCCAGCCTGGGGGTGAGATCTGGTTGATCAAGAACGACCACAAGATGCCTTACACCGACCAGTTCAGTCTGGGTCTGCGCCAGGCGCTGGGGGAGTGGAACGCTGAGGTGGCCGTCACCCGCAATGAATCAAAAAACCAGTTCAACTGGTTTGGTGGCAACCGCGATGCGAACGGCGGCTACGCCACCCAAAGCTCGATTGACCCGCTGTGGGGCGGGCCGGTCGGTTACGGCACCTTGATCCTGGGTGATTTTGTGACACAGGCCAAGACTGACACCCTGTACCTGAAGGCCGACAAGCCCTACACCGCCGATTCGGGCTGGGCCGTGTCCGTGGCCTACACCTACAGCGATGCCAAGATCACCAACCGGCAGTGGACCAACGACATCTTCAACTGGACTTACGGCAAAACCACCGCCGGCTGGAACCCCAGCATCGACGTGGACAAACACCGCCTGGTGGCCACTGGCCTGACCGACAAACTGCTGCCCTGGGGCTTTTTGCTGTCAGCCAAAGCCACCTACGGGTCGGGCAAGCCGCGCCAGTTGACCGATTGCTCCAAGGGCTTCAACGACTGCGTCTACCGGGTGGGGGACCGCAACGACTTCATGCAGTTTGACCTGGGCACGGCCAAAGACTTCAAGCTGCCCTACGGCCGCGTGACGCTGCGGTTGGACGTGCTGAACCTGTTCAACACCACCAACTACGGTGGTTATGACGACTGGGTGGGCGGCCCCGGCAACCCGAAAAACGCCCTGGGTGGCGACAACAGCAACCTGAACACCCCCAACAGCCGTGGCGGCCCGATGCGCACCTACAAGCTGGGTGTGGCTTACAAGTGGTGAGGGGGCTGTGCTAGGCGCCACGCGGCGCCAGTTTTTGGCGGATGGCGCGGCCGCAGCATCCAGCCTGGCGCTGCTAGGCCTCCCGCTGGTGGGCCTCCCGCTGGTGGGCTGTGCATTGGGCGCAGACGGGCAAAACCTGGCCGCGCCAGTGGCCGCCGGGCTCAGCGATGCCGCCTTGCTGGATGACCTGGAACAGCGCACTTTTCAGTACTTTCAACACACCACGCCGGCCCGCAGCGGGCTGGCGCCGGATCGCTGGCCCAGCCCCAGCTTTTGCAGCATCGCAGCGGTGGGCTTTGGGCTCAGTGCGCATGTCATCGGCGCCGGCCAGGGCTGGTTGCCACACGCCCAGGCACGCGAACTGGCGCTGACCACGCTGCGCTTTTTTCATGACGCCCCGATGGGCCCAGGCGCCCGAGGTGTGGCCGGGCATCGCGGGTTTTTTTACCACTTCATCGGCATGGACACCGGGGAGCGGTTTGGCACCTGCGAGCTGTCCACCGTGGACACCGCGCTGCTGCTGGCTGGTGTGCTGCATGCAGCCCAATACTTCAGCACCAACCACTGGGCCGACGCCGAAATCCGCCGCCTGGCCGACAACCTGGCCGAGCGGGTGGATTGGCGTTGGGCCCAAGTGCGCCCACCGTCCATCAGCCACGGCTGGACGCCTGAGGCCGGATTTTTGGGCAGTGACTGGAAGGGCTACAACGAAGCCATGCTGGTCTACCTGCTGGCGCTGGGCTCACCCGGCCGCACGGTGGACGCTGAGGCCTGGGCCGCGTGGAGCGCGTGGACCAGTGAATACGGCCGCAGCTGGGCCACTTTCCACGGCCAAACCCATCTTCACTTTGCGCCACTCTTTGGCCACCAGTACACCCACTGCTGGGTGGATTTTCGCGGCATCCGCGATGGCTGGATGCGTGAGGTGGCGGCTGTTGACGGCCGCGCGCCGGGGCTGGATTATTTTGAAAACAGCCGCCGCGCCACCCTGGCGCAACGGGCTTACGCCCAAGCCAACCCGCTGGGCTGGAAAGGCTACGGCGGCGACGTCTGGGGCATCACCGCCTGCGACGGCCCGGCCGACGTGGTGCGCGTCTACCAGGGCAAAAAGCGCCGTTTCATCAGCTACGCCGGCCGCGGTGCGGGCGGGCACACCACCTATGACGACGGCACGCTGGCGCCCACCGCCGCATTGGGCAGCTTGCCGTTTGCGCCGGAGATCGTGCTGCCCGCCTTGCGCGCTTTGCGCACGCAATACGGTGAGGCCATCTACCAGCGCCACGGTTTTGTGGACAGCTTCAACCCCAGTTTTGACTTTGCCGATGTGCCGCTGGCCCACGGCAAGCTGGTGCCGGGCCTGGGCTGGGTGGACACCGACCACCTGGGCATTGACCAAGGCCCCATCAGCCTGATGGCCGCCAACCACCGGCGCGGTGACGTGTGGCGGCTGATGCGTGGCAATGCCCAACTGCGGCGTGGCCTGCAGCGCGCAGGGTTTACCGGCGGCTGGCTGGACGGCACGTGATGCAGCGGCGCCGTGTGCTGGCGGCTGCTGCGGGTGGCCTTGCAATATCACCCATGTTGAGCGGCTGCAACCGGTCCACTGGCGGCCCCCTGCGCTTTTGGGCCATGGGCCGTGAGGGTGCGGTTGTGGGCACGCTGCTGGAGGATTTTCAGCGCCAACACCCCCACATCCGCGTGCAGTTGGAACAACTGCCCTGGACCGCTGCGCATGAAAAACTGCTGACCGCCTTTGCCGGCAACGCCACCCCTGACCTGGCCCAGTTGGGCAACAGTTGGGTGCCTGAATTTGCTGCGCTGGGCGCCCTGCAACCGCTGCAAACCTGGGTGGATGCCACGCCCGCGCTGGATGCGCCCAAAGCGGTTACCGGCGACTGGTTTGAAGGGATCTGGCAAACCAACGTGGTGGACGGTGTGCTGTTGGGCCTGCCCTGGTATGTGGACACCCGGCTGCTCATTTACCGGCGTGACCTGTTTGCCCGTGCCGGCATTGCCAGCATGCCGCGCACCTGGGCTGGCTTTGTGCAGGCGCTGGACGCCTTGCAGGCCAGCGGCATGGCCCACCCGCTGCTGCTGCCGCTGAATGAGTTTGAGCCGCTGCTGGCACTGGCGCTGCAGCAGGACGAGCCGCTGCTGCGCGACGGCAACCGCTGGGGCAACTTCCGCAGTGCCGGCTTCCAGCGGGCGCTGGGCTTTTTCTTGGACCGCTACCGCAGCGGCCATGCACCGGCACTCACCAACAACCAGATCTCCAACCTGTGGCAAGAGTTTGGCCGGGGCACGTTTGCGGCCTACATCTCCGGGCCGTGGAACATCGGTGAACTGGACCGCCGGCTGGGCCTGGCACGGCGGGCCGATTGGGCCACCGCGCCGCTGCCAGCGCCGGGTTTGGCCGGGGCCAAGCATGGCGTGGGCGCCTCTACCGCCGGTGGGTCCAGCCTGGTCGTGTTCCGCCGCTCAGCCCGCCAAGCCGACGCGCTGACCTTGATGGCCTGGCTGGCCCAGCCAGCGGTGCAACTGCGCTTCCATGCCCTCACCGGCAACCTGCCGCCCCGGCGCAGCACTTGGGGCCTGCCACGAGAGGGTGGGCCGCTGCTGCAGGACGACAAATCCGCCGCCTTTGCTGCCCAGCTGGAGCATGTGAAACCTGCACCCGCCGTGCCCGAATGGGAGCGCATCGCCCAGGAGATGCAGCAACTGGCCCAGCGTGCGGTGTTTGAGCGCCAAAGCCCACACACCATGGCCATCGCGCTGGACGCACGGGTGGACGCGTTTTTGGAAAAACGGCGCTGGATGTTGGACCGGGCGCTGGCGCGGCGGCAGGCGTGGATGTCGGCACAGGCACAGGCCCCCGCGTGAAAAAGCAAACCCTGGCCGCCTGGATCTTCATCGGCCCGGCGCTGGCCGTGATTGGCTTGTTTTTCTTGCTGCCAGTGGCCGCCGGCCTGGCCTTGAGCTTCACCGATTTTGATGTGTACGCCCTGGCAGACCTGCACAACCTGCGCTTTGCCGGGCTGGACAACTATGGGGCCGTGCTGCAGTTGCCGCTGTTCTGGCAAGCGCTCTACAACACGCTGCAATTTGTGCTGCTGGGGGTGCCGCTGTCGATTGCTGTGTCACTGGGTTGCGCAGTGTTGTTGCAGTCACCGCTGGCACGCTTCAAGCCGTTGTTCCGCACGGCGCTGTTTGCGCCGGTGGTCACCACGCTGGTGGCGGTGGCGGTGATCTGGCGCTATTTGTTCCATGTGCGTTATGGCCTGATCAATGCCGGCCTGGCCACGCTGGGGCTGGACCCGGTGGACTGGCTGGGTGACCCGCGCTGGGCCATGCCGGCCATCACTGTGTTTGCGGTGTGGAAGGGTTTTGGCGCCAACATGATCATCTTCATCGCCGCGCTGCAGGCCATTCCCGATGAGCTGTATGAGGCCGCGCGCATGGACGGTGCCACCCGCTGGGCCCAGTTCCGTTTCATCACCCTGCCGATGCTGGGCCCCACGCTGCTGCTGGTGAGTGTGCTGACGCTGGCGGGCTACTTTCAACTCTTTGCCGAGCCCTATGTGATGACCCAGGGCGGGCCGCTGCAAAGCACGGTGTCGGTGCTGTATTTGATGTACGAAGAAGGCTTCCGCTGGTGGAATCTGGGCCGGGCATCCGCCGTGGCCTTCTTGCTGTTTGTGTTGATGGTGGTGGTCAGCCAAGGCCTGCTGCGCCTGGGCCGGCGGCATGACGAGGCGGCCAGCGCGTGAACAAGCGTGCCGGTTTTCGCAAACGCTTCAGCCCGGCCGCGCTGTGGGTCAATGGCACGCTGGCCGTGGCCGCGCTGCTGGCGGTGGCGCCGCTGTTGTGGATGCTGAGTGTGTCCTTCATGCCGGCCGGTGCGGCCAGCACCTACCCACCACCGCTGCTGCCCGCAGCACCCACACTGGCCAACTACCAGCAGCTGTTTGCCCAGGCCGGCATGGGGCGCTACTTTGTCAACAGCCTGGTGGTGGCCACGGGCCTCACGCTCAGTTCGGTGCTGTTCAACCTGATGGCGGGTTATGCCTTTGCCAAGCTGCGTTTCAGCGGGCGTGACGCCATCTTCAAAGCCTTGCTGGCCGCGCTGGTGATCCCGGGCCAGGTGGCGATGATGCCGCTGTTTTTGCTGCTCAAACAACTGGGGCTGGTCAACACCTGGGCCGGTGTGATCTTGCCGGGCATGGCGGGGGTGTTTGGCATTTTTCTGGTGCGCCAATACGCCCGCAGCCTGCCCGACGCGCTGCTGGAAGCCGCCCGCATGGACGGCGCCAGTGAGCTGCGCATCTTTTTCCAGATCGTGTTGCCCATGCTCAAACCGGTGATCGTGACGCTGGCGGTGTTTGGCTTTTTAGGCAGCTGGAACGACTTCATGTGGCCGCTGATCGTGCTGACCGATGGCGAGCTGCACACCTTGCCAGTGGCGCTGGCGTCACTCTCGCGTGAGCATGTGCAGGACAGTGAGCTGATGATGGCCGGCGCGGTGGTCACGGTGCTGCCGGTGCTGGGTTTGTTTTTGGCGCTGCAGCGCTATTACCTGCAGGGCTTGATGATGGGCAGTGTGAAGTGAGACAGCCGTGGATGGCGCTGGTTACCACGCTGGTGATGGCACTCGTGGCTGCACAGCCGGCCGTGGCGACTGAGGCCACCCGCACCCTCCTGCTCGACGACTTCAAGAACTTGGCGCCTTGGCGGGCCAGCGCGTCTGACCAGGTGCAGGCCCGCATCCAGCACGACGCCACTGGCGCCATGTGCCTGCACTATGACTTTGGCCGTGTCTCGGGTTATGCCGTGGCGCGCCGCACGCTGCCGCTGGATTTGCCGGCGCACTACGGCTTCACGCTGCGCCTGCATGGCCAGGGTGCGGCCAATGCCTTCCAGGTCAAGTGGGTGGATGCCAGTGGCGACAACGTGTGGTGGCGCAACATCCCCGGCTTTGTGCCACCCGCCAAAACGCTGGAGTTGCCCATCCGCCAGCGCCAGATTGAGTTTGCCTGGGGCCCAACAAGCGACAAGGTCTTGCGCCAGCCCGCCGCACTGGAGCTGGTGGTGGCCAGCGGCACCGGTGGTGGTGCCGGCCGGCTGTGTTTTGAGCGGCTGCAATTGCAGCACCTGCCGACCCCGGGGCCGGTGCAGACGCCAGTGCTAACGCATCAAAAGCACGGTAACAACAGCATCACCACACTGGACCTGGGCGCGCCGACAGACTTCAACGGCCTGTTGTGGCGCTGGGCCAAGCCCGGCCGGCCGCAACAGGCGCTGGTGCAGGCCAGTGACGACGGCCGGCGCTGGCGCACGCTGCACCAGCTGCGCCAGCTGCACGGCAGCCGTCGAGATTGGCAGGCGCTGTGGCTGCCCGATCAACACAGCCGTTATGTGCGCTTGACCGGCAGCAGGGTTGCCACGCTGCAAGCACCGGCCCCCAGTGCCTGGGCAGACCGCAATGCCCTGCTGCAAGCCCTGGCCGCTACCGCGCCGCGCAGCCACCACCCGCGTGCCCTGCACCGTGAGCAAAACTACTGGACGCTGGTGGGCGTGGACGGCGGCGGCGCCAACGCCGCGCTGCTGTCAGAAGACGGCGCCATTGAGCCGCACCGGGGCGGCCCGTCGCTAGAGCCACTGGTGCAAACCGCCGATGGCCAACTGCACGGCTGGTTTGAGGTGCAGGCGGCAGGCCGCAGCAGCACCACGCTGCGCGAAGGCCACCTGCCACTGCCGGCAGTGCAATGGACGCACCCGGCCTTTGGCCTGACGGTGGAGGCTGCTGCCGAAGGTGACCGCAGCCAAGCCAACCTGATCGCCCGCTACACCCTGCACAACCCCACCGCAGCGCCACAACGCTTGAATCTGCTGCTGCTGTTGCGGCCCTGGCAGGTCAACCCACCACAGCAGTTTTTAAACACAGCCGGTGGTGTGGCGGCCGTCAACACACTGCAGTGGCGGCTGGCGGCGGGCGCTGCCAAAGGCGGCCAACTGCGGGTAGACGGCAAACCGTGGTTGACCACGCTACAGCCCCCTGACCAGGTCCACGCTGCGCCGTTTGATGCCGGTGATGTGCTGGGCCCAGCCGCCGCCCCACTGCGCCGCTTGCATGACCCGCAAGGCCTGGCCAGCGCCCGCCTGACTTGGGCCTTGGACCTGGCGCCGGGTGAGCGCCGCAGCATCCACCTGAGCCTGCCCCTGGTGGGCCAGCCGCCGCCACCCAGCAGCGCGGCCGATGCCGACCAGCGCCTGGACACCCTGGCCAGCACCTGGCGCACCCGCCTGAACCGGGTGCAATTCACCCTGCCCGCTGCGGCCCAGCCGCTGCACAACAGCCTGCGCGCCGCTGTCAGCCACATCCTGCTGTCGCGCGACGGTCCGGCGCTGCAGCCCGGCACCCGCAGTTATGCCCGCAGTTGGGTGCGTGACGGCGCCATGATGGTGGCCGGCCTGCTGCGCCTGGGTGAGCAAGACGCCGCGCGCGAATTTGTGCGCTGGTACAGCACCCAGTTGTTTGCCAACGGCAAAGTGCCCTGCTGTGTGGACGCCCGTGGCGCTGACCCGGTGGCCGAGAACGACAGCCACGGCCAGTTCATTTTTGCGGTGGCCGAGCTGTGGCGTTATTCAGCGCGTGGTGACGCGGACCGGGCCTTGATCGCAACGCTGTGGCCACAAGTGGACGCCGCCGCACGCTACATGGAGCAGTTGCGCCAGTCCGAGCGCAGCGCCCTCAACCAGCAGCCCGGGCGTACCGCGTTCTGGGGTTTGATGCCCGCGTCCATCAGCCATGAAGGGTATTCGGCCAAACCCATGCACAGCCACTGGGACAACTTCTGGGCCCTGGCCGGCTGGCGTGACGCCGCCCTGCTGGCGCGTGTGCTGGGCCACACCGTGCGGGCCGATGTGCTGGCGGCGCAGCAGGCCGAGTTTCAGCACGACCTGGCCGTCTCACTGGCCACCACCATGGCCCAGCACCAGATCACGCACCTGCCCGGCGCGGCTGAATTGGCTGACTTTGACCCCAGCTCCAGCACCCTGATCTTCAGCCCGGCCGGAGCTGAGCAGCTGGTGCCAGCCGCCGTGCTGCAGGCCACCTGGCAACGGTATTGGGATGAATCACAGCGCCGTTTCAGCAGCACAGGCTGGAGCGAATACACCCCGTATGAACTGCGCTCGGTGTCCGCCCTGCTGCGCCTGGGCCACGCTGACCGGGCGCACATGGTGCTGGACTTTTTCTACCGTGATCAACGCCCCGCCGGCTGGCACCAGTGGGCCGAGGTGGTGTACCGCCAGCCCCGCCTGGCGCGCTTCATTGGCGACATGCCACATGCCTGGATTGCGTCCGACTTCATGCGCTCGGCGCTGGATTTGCTGGCCTACAGCCGCGAAAGCGACCAAGCCCTGGTGCTGGCCGCCGGTGTACCCACCGCCTGGTTGGCCAGCGGCGCGGTGGGTGTGCAAGGCCTGGGCACCGCCTACGGCACGCTGGGTTATCAACTGCGTTTGGATGACCAGGGCCGGCCGCAACTGACGCTGGCCGCTGGGCAGACCAAACCACCCGGCGGCCTGTGGCTGGCCTGGGGCGGTGGGTTGCACCGGCTGCCCAACCCACAGCCAGACGGCCCGGTGGACTGGGCCCTGCCGGCCACGCCGTGAGCGGCCAGCGCGGGCTCAGCGCCAAGTCAGCGGCCCAGGGCCTGCAATCGACCCGGCTCGACGATCTCGATCCAGTAACCGTCCGGGTCTTTGATGAAGGCCACGTCTTTCATCTTGCCCTGGTCGGGCCGCTTGACGTAAGGCACTTGGTGGCTGTCAAACCAGGCCACGGCGGCGTCCAGGTCGGGCACTGAAAAACAGATGTGGCCAAAGCCCTGGGGCTGGGCGTTGCCGTCGTGGTACCGGCATGCCGGGTCGCTCTCGGTGCCCCAGTTGTGGGTCAACTCCAGCACGCCACGCTGGGCAAAGGTCCAAGCCGTCCGCTCACCCGCCGCGTCAGGCGGTGGGCTGCCAGGCTGCGGGTGGGCCAAAAAGTACAGCGAAAACGACATCTCGGCAAAGTCCAGCTTGCGCAGCAGGCGCAGGCCCATCACCCGGGTATAAAAATCCAGCGCCACCGCTGGGTCTTTGATGCGCAGCATCGCGTGGTTGAGGACAAAGCCGCTGGTGGCAGCGTCAGGCGTGGCGCAAACGCCGGGTTGATGTTCAGTCGAAAACGGCATGGCGAGGGTCGGCAGCAGGTGCAGGCAGTGGCAAAAGATCAGGCAGTGGCAGAAGATCAGGGCGTGGGGTCAGCGGCGCACAACGCCCGCCACCGCCGCCAGCCTCGGTGGATCGGGCTGTGCGGCACTGCGGTCGGTTGCGCCGGCCACACGGCGCAGGTGGCGCATGCAGGTGACGCGCAAAAAACTGGCGAAGTTGGGCACCTCGCCCCGGTGTACCAGGATTTCGTCATGGAACAGCGAGATCAGCGCGTTGGTGGTGCAGCCCTCGGCAGCCGCCATCTCGGCCAGGATGTCCCACACCATGTTCTCCAACCGCAAGCTGGTCAGCACGCCGTGGATGCGCACAGTACGGCTGCGCTGTTCGTACTGGATGGGATCGGCCTTGACGAAGAACTCGCACATGGTTGGCTCCTGCGTTGCCTGACGCTCAAATTGTTCGGGCCGTCATCTGTTTGGCGATGTACTCGGCCTGGCGGATGGCCAGTGTGACGATGGTCAAGGTCGGGTTTTCAGCGCCCCCGGTGGTGAACTGGCTGCCATCGCTGATAAACAGGTTGGCCACATCATGGCTTTGGCCGTAACCATTGCACACACTGTCCTTGGCGCTGGCGCCCATGCGGCAAGTGCCCAGGTTGTGGGTGCTGGGGTAAGGCGGAGTGCGAATGCTCTTGATGGCACCGGCCGCCGCGTACACCGCCTGGCCCTGCTTGAAGGCATGCTCACGCATCGCGATGTCGTTGTCATGGTCGTCGAAATGCACATTGGGCGCGGCATTGCCCCACTTGTCTTTGACGGCGGTGTTGAGGGTGACGCGGTTGGTCTCGCGTGGCATGTCCTCGCCCACCAACCACATGCCGGCCAGGTGGGTGTAGTTGTCCATGTAGTCGGCAAACTCACCGCCCCAAGCACCGGGGTTCAAGAACGCGGCCATGAAGGGCACGCCCAGCGACAGCGTCTCCAGCTCATACCCGCCCGCAAAGCCGCGTTTGGTGTCGTGGCGCGCTTCGTCGCGGACGATGCCGGCCATGGTGGTGCCGCGGTACATGTGGACCGGCTGCTTGAACTGGGCATACACCGAGCCCGTCATGTGGCGCATGTAGTTGCGACCCACCTGGCCCGAGCGGTTGGCCAGGCCGTCCTTGAACTGGTTGCTGGCACTCAGCAGCAGCAGGCGTGGGGTCTCGATGGAGTTGCCGGCCACGCAGACGATGCGGGCTTTTTGCCGCTGTTCCTTGCCCGCCTTGTCAAAGTAGACAACACCGGTGACCTTGCCGGCGTCGTCATGCTCGATGCGCGAGACATGGCTCTCGGGCCGCAGGTCCAGATTGCCAGTGGCGTCAGCCGCCGGCAACTCGGTGTACAGCGTGCTCCACTTGGCGCCGCTCTTGCAACCCTGAAAGCAAAAGCCCATTTGCATGCAGCGCCCACGGCCGTGGCGCGGCACGCTGTTGATGGCCATGTTGCCGGTATGCACCTCCTGGTAGCCCAGCTTGGTGGCCCCGGCATGCATCACCTTGAAGTTGTTGTTGCCCGGCAGGCCGGGGATGCCATTGGTGCGGGTCACGCCCATCTTGTCTTCGGCACGGGCGTAGTAGGGCTCCAGCTCTTGCAGCGTCACTGGCCAGTCCATCAAGTTGGCGCCTGGAATGGCGCCGTAATGGGTGCGGGCGCGGAACTCATGGTCTTGCAGCCGCAACGACGCCCCGGCCCAGTGGGTGGTGGTACCGCCCACCGTTTTGCAGATCCAGGTCGGCAGGCCGGCAAAGTCCTTGGCCACCCGCCAGGTGCCTGATGTGGTGCGCGGGTCCAGCCAGGCAAGCTGGCTGAAGCTTTTCCATTCGTCGTTGATGAAGGTGGCGGCGCTTTGCAGGGCGCCGGCCTCCAACACCACCACTTTGATGCCTTTCTGGCACAACTCGTTAGCCAAGGTGCCGCCGCCGGCGCCCGAGCCGATGATGACGACGGCCGCGCCGTCGTTGAAGTCAATGCTTGACATGTGGTGTCTCCGTGCGTTTTTTTCAAAGTGCGCGCTGTGCGCAGTGTGCTGCCAGGCGGCGGGCCTCAGCCCAGCCAGGGTGCCGGGCTGGCCGCTTTGCTGGGCGTCGGCAACCACGACAAATCCTGAAAACCGCGGGTGATGTAGCCGCCCTTCTGCCACACCGACCCCGGGTAGCCAAACACGGCGTAAGCCATGTCGTTGTCATACAGCGAGGTGATGCACTGGCCACGCACCATGGCAAAAAACGGCTGACCCTCCATGGCCGTGGCAATTTGCAGCCGCTGGCCCGCACTGGCTTTGGCAAAGCTGCCACCGGCCGCCTGGTTGAGCGCAGCCACGCCGGCCTTGATCTGGCTGGCAGCAGCCGCGTCCCCAGCGGCCTTGGCGTCCAGGTCCTTGGCGAGCAGCGCGTACACCGCGTCGGGCAAGCGTTTGTGCGGGTACAGCGTGCGCCCAAAGGCCATCAGCGTCTGGCCCTCGGCCTTGCTGAGCGTCTTGAGCGCCAGTGCCCAGGCGTTTGATGGCGCCAGCGCCGACAGTACCGACCCAGCGGCAATGCTGCCCATCAGCACACCCGAGCCTTTGAGAAAACTGCGCCGCACCAGCGGCAGGTCGAGCTTGGGTACTGCGCCCGAGTCCTCAGCACAGTCTGCGCTGGCGGGCGTGCCGGGCTGGCCCTGGGGCGCGTGTGGTGTGGCGTGGGATGAGGCGGGGTGTGGGGCGTGTGCCGCAATAGGGATGATGCGCATGGTCTGTCTCCGTGAAGAACACCGGGCGGACATGGCGCCTGGTTCGTTTCAGTGTTGCACCGGTCGCAGCACGGTAGGTGTTAGGCGGCTACTTACAAGGGAAAGCACGGGTCCAGGCTGGACCCGTGCCAACAGCAGCTGTGGCGGGTGCTGGTGGCACAGCTATTGCGCAGCCATCCGCACCGCGTGCGCGGGCAACACCGGCTTGCCGGCCGTGCGGCATCCGCCAGAATCAGACACCATGGAACTCACCCCCCGCGAAAAAGACAAACTGCTGATCTTCACCGCCGCCTTGCTGGCCGAGCGGCGCAAGGCGCGTGGCCTGAAGCTCAACTACCCCGAGGCGGTGGCGTTGATCACTGCGGCCATCATGGAGGGCGCGCGCGACGGCAAAACCGTGGCCGCCTTGATGAGCGACGGCAAGACCGTGCTGACGCGTGACGATGTGATGGACGGCATTGCCGAGCTGATCCCCGACATCCAGGTCGAAGCCACATTCCCCGACGGCACCAAACTGGTGACCGTGCACCAACCTATTGCGTGATCACCACGATGACTGTGAGGCCCCCAATGCAAAAAACCCTGTTGGCCGTCAGTGCCCTGTTTGTTGCCGGCCTGGCCCAGGCCCACACCGGCCACGGCCTGCCCGGCAGCGCCCACTGGCATGCCGGTGATGCCCTGCCGCTGCTGGGCCTGGCCGTGGCCTGCGCTGCCGGCCTGTGGTTGAACCGCAAAAAGTGAGCGCCAGATGACCCCCGGCGAACTGCTCACCGACCCCGGCGACCATGTGCTGAACCCCGGCCGCCGCACCCACACCGTGGTGGTGCAAAACACCGGCGACCGGCCCATCCAGGTGGGCTCGCACTACCACTTTGCCGAGACCAACGGCGCGCTGGCCTTTGACCGCGACGCTGCACGCGGCATGCGGCTCAACATCACCAGCGGCACCGCAGTGCGGTTTGAGCCCGGCCAGCAGCGCACGGTGGAGTTGGTCGATTACGCCGGCACCCGCACCGTCTGGGGTTTTCGCGGCCTGATCCAAGGCAAGCTGTAATGGCCGCGGCGAGTCGCGGCCTGATTCAAGGACTCTTGTAAATGGCAACGATTGGCCGGCGTGCCTACGCCGAAATGTTTGGCCCCACCGTGGGCGACAGGCTGCGCCTGGCCGACACCGCGCTGGTCATTGAGGTGGAGGACGACTTCACGCTGCGCGCCGGCGAGGGCTTGACGGACGCCGCCGGGCAAGCCGTCGGCTACGGTGAAGAAGTCAAGTTTGGCGGTGGCAAGACCATCCGCGACGGCATGGGTCAAAGCCAGGTACACAACGGCCCGGGGGTGCATGAGGCCTGTGACCTGGTCATCACCAACGCGCTGATCGTGGACCACTGGGGCATCGTCAAGGCCGACGTGGGCATCAAGCGCAGTCGGATCACAGCAATCGGCAAAGCCGGCAACCCGGACGTGCAGCCCGGCGTGGACATCATCATCGGCCCGGGCACCGAGATCTTGTCGGCCGAAGGCATGATCCTGACCGCCGGCGGCATTGACACCCATGTGCATTTCATCTGCCCGCAGCAAATTGAAGAGGCGCTGATGTCGGGCATCACCACCATGATGGGTGGTGGCACCGGCCCGGCCACCGGCACCCTGGCCACCACCTGCACCCCGGGGCCACACAACATCCGGCTGATGCTGCAAGCCGCCGACGCCTTTGCCATGAACCTGGGTTTTTTGGGCAAGGGCAATGCCAGCCGGCCTGAAGCGCTGCACCAGCAGATTGAAGCCGGCGCCGTTGGTTTGAAGCTGCATGAAGACTGGGGCAGCACACCGGCGGCCATCGACAACTGCCTGGACGTGGCCGAACAACACGATGTGCAGGTGTCCATCCACAGCGACACGCTCAACGAGAGCGGCTTTGTCGAGGACACCGTGGCCGCCACCAAAGGCCGCACGCTGTGCGCTTTTCACACCGAGGGCGCAGGCGGTGGCCACGCGCCCGACATCATGAAGGTGGTGGGCGAGCCCAACTTTTTGCCCTCATCCACCAACCCCACCATGCCCTACACCGTCAACACGGTGGACGAGCACCTGGACATGTTGATGGTCTGCCACCACCTCGATGCCAGCGTGGCCGAAGACCTGGCGTTTGCCGAAAGCCGCATCCGCCGCGAAACCATTGCCGCTGAAGACGTGTTGCATGACCTGGGCGCCATCAGCATGTTCAGCAGCGACAGCCAGGCCATGGGCCGGGTGGGCGAGGTCATCATCCGCTGCTGGCAAACCGCCCACAAGATGAAAGGCCAGCGCGGTGCGCTGCCCGGTGACACGGCCCGGCACGACAACGCCCGTGTCAAACGCTACATCGCCAAACTCACCATCAACCCGGCGCTCAGCCACGGCATTGCGCACGAGGTGGGCAGTGTTGAAGTGGGCAAATGGGCTGACCTGGTGTTGTGGCGGCCGGCGTTTTTTGGCGTCAAGCCCAGTGTGGTGTTGAAGGGCGGGTTTATCGCGGCGGCGGCAATGGGCGACCCGAATGCCAGCATCCCCACGCCGCAGCCAGTGCATTACCGGCCGATGTTTGGCAGTTATGGCCGGGCGCTCAGCAGCACCTGCATCAGCTTTGTCAGCCAGGCCGGCCTGGCCAACGGCGCGGTGGAAAGTTATGGCCTCAACAAACGCCTGGTGGCGGTCAAAGGCAACCGCAGCGTGAAGAAGGCCGACATGGTGCTCAACCACTACATGCCCAAGATGGAGATTGACGCCCAGACCTACGAAGTGCGCGCCGACGGCCTGCTGCTGACCTGCGACCCAGCGGTGGAATTGCCGATGGCGCAGCGGTATTTTTTGTTTTGAGGCACGGCAAGCGCGGCGAGGTCGCACCAGTCTGACCGTCCGCGACGGGCGACAATCCCGCCAATGGAACGCGTGATCAAAAAGATCCATCGCCACGATCAGGCGGCGGCCGATTTGGCTTACTGGCTGTCCCGGCCAGCAACCGAGCGCCTGGCTGCGGTTGAAGTGCTGCGCCTGCAGGCCTTTGCTGACCTGTCAACCAACCATGCTGAACAGCGACTTCAAAGAATTTGCCGGGTTGCTCAACGCCAACGCGGTTGAGTACCTGGTGGTCGGTGGTTATGCGCTGGCGATGCACGGGCACCCCCGCTACACCGGTGACATTGACTTCTGGGTCTCCAGCGCACCGGGCAACGTGGCGCGGTTGCTGCGGGCCTTGCATGACTTCGGGTTTGGGTCGCTCGGGCTTGTTGCAGCAGATTTCACGGCGGACACCGTCGTGCAACTGGGCCAGCCGCCGCGCCGGATTGACCTGCTGACCGGCATTGACGGCGTTGAGTTTGCTAGCTGCTGGGGCCGGCGCGAGACACTGGTGGTGGCAGGTGTCAGCTTGAATTTCATCGGCCTGGACGACTTCAAAGCCAACAAACGCGCAGCCGGCCGCTTGAAGGACCTGGCCGACCTGCAGGCGCTGGAGCCTGGCGACCCCAGCTGAGGATCAACGCAAACCCAATTCAAGTGCGCCCCGCAATGGCCGAAATGATGGCGTCCGGCCCTCTCATTCGCCCTCATTCACCAACGCGGCGCCCATCCATGTCTGATCTTGTTCTCCCGGTGGCCGCCGCAGCGGTGGCCAGCGGCCCTACCTTGTTGCTGGTGGACGACGAGCCGTCGGTGCTGAGTGCGCTGCGCCGCCTGTTCCGCCCACATGGTTACAACGTGCTGCAGGCCACCAGCGGTGCCGAGGCGCTGGCCATGCTGGCCGACCAGCCGGTGGACCTGGTGATCTCGGACATGCGCATGCCGGTGATGGACGGCGCCAGCCTGCTGGAGGCGGTGCGGCTGCGTTGCCCCGACACCGTGCGCATCCTGCTGACGGGTTATGCCGACATCGGGTCCACCGTGGCGGCCATCAACCGGGGCGAGATCCACCGCTACCTCTCCAAACCCTGGGACGACCAGGACATGTTGCTGATGGTGCGCGATGCGCTGGCGCGGCGTGGCCTGGAGCAGCAAAACGCCCACCTGCTGGCCCTGAGCCAACACCAGAACCGTCAATTGCGGGACCTGAACCAGTCGCTGGAGACCCGTGTGGCCGCCCGCACCGCCGAGCTGGAGCAGGTCAACCAGATGCTCAACACGGCCTATGCCGAGGTCAGCAGCAATTTCACGCTCAGCGTCACGGTGTTCTCCGGCTTGTTGGAGATGCGCCAGGGCGGCATTGCCGGCCATTCGCGCCGGGTGTCCAAGCTGGCCAAGCGCATGGCGCTGCACCTGAAGTTGGACAGCCGAGCGCAAGAGGATGTGTTTTTGGCCGCGTTGCTGCATGACATCGGCAAGATCGGTTTCCCCGACACGATGCTGGGCAAACCCATCTCCACCTACAACCCGGACGAGCAGGCGCGTTACCGCCAACACCCGCTGGACGGTGAGGCCGCGCTGATGCCGCTGGCCCAGTTGCACGGTGTGGCACGCATCGTGCGCCAGCACCATGAGCGCGTTGACGGCCACGGCTATCCGGACGGCCTGGTGGGTGATGCCATCAACATCGGCGCCCGCATCGTGGCAGTGGCCAGTGATTACGACGGCCTGTTGAACGGCAGCCTGGCGCAGCAGCGCTACAGCCCCGAGGCGGCCTGCCAGGCGCTGCGCGGTGGCAGTGCCACCCGTTACGACCAGCGTGTGGTGGCGGCCTTGCTGGCGGTGTTGGCCGAGGTCGAGGCTACAGGCGTGGCCGACACCGAAGTGGAGATCCGCGACCTGCAGCCCGGCATGGTGTTGTCCAAGGATTTGATGTCGCCCAAAGGCGCCATCCTGCTGGCGGCGGGTTATGTGTTTGAGGCCCGCGTGATCCGCCAGGTGGGTGAATTTGCAGCCCGTGAGGGCTTGCGGGTGGCGCTGCGGGTGCTGAGCAATTCCATCAAGCCCCTGACTGCTGTCAACCGGCCGGCAGCCACCACCCAGCCCGCAGCAGCGGCAAGCCACCGGACACCAGCAGCCACCCCATGAGCGACCTGTCCCAACCCCTGCTGCCCCAGGCCGCGTTGGCCGATCAACCGGATGCGCTCCTGGCCGATCACCCAGTCAACCACTTGCTGGACGCCTTTGCGGTGCCAGCCTGGCTGCACCAGCCTGACCAGCCACTGCGCGCCAACCCGGCGCTCAAACGCCTGTGCGGGCTGGACCAGGCCCAACTGCACAACACACCCCACCTGCAGATGGTGGTGCCGCAGGACCGCGCCGCGCTGCATGCCGCCACCCAGGAATGTCTGCTGGGCAGCGGTGAACCGCCGGCCCAATCGGCCCAGTTGTTGACCCCGGGTGGTGGCCTGCGCCAGGTGGAGTTGAGCCTGCGCCGGGTCTGCTGGGGCGGCCAGGCCAGCGTGCTGGTCACCTGTGTGGACTACAGCGACATGCACCATGTGCAAAACAGCCTGCAGGCCATGAGTGGCCTGCTGCGCCAGATTGTGGACGGCGCGCCGGTGGCGTCATTCGTGATCAGCAGCGACCACAGCGTGACCCACTGGAACAGCGCCTGCGAGCAGCTCACCGGCTACAGCCGCAGCGACATGCTGGGCAGCACCGACGCCTGGCGCGCCTTCTATCCCAAGCGCCGGCCGCTGCTGGCCGACCTGATCGTGGACGGCAGTGACCCGGCCGCCATGGACGCGCTGTACAAGCACCAGGCCAAGCCATCGGTCCTGAACGCTGCCGCCTACGAGGCGGAGGCGTTTTTTCCGCATCTGGGCCCCAACGGGCGCTGGTTGTACTTCACCGCTGCGCCGCTGCATGGTGCTGATGGCCAGGTGATTGGCGCCATCGAGACCCTGCAGGACGTGAGCGAGCGCCGCGGCGCTGAAGAAGCGCTGGTGCGCCACCGCAACGAGCTGGAGCAGCAGGTGCAAGAGCGCTCGGCCGAACTGGCCGCCAGCGCGCGCGACCTGGAAGCCTTTATCGACAACGCGCCCATCGGCGTGGTGTACACCGCCCAGGGCCGGGTGCTGCGCAGCAACCGCAAGATGGGTGAGGTGTTTGGTCTGGACGCAGGCCGCACCGCCGCCGGCCTGGCGGCCACCGACTTTTACCTGTCGGCCGACGACTATGCCGAGCTGGGCAGCATTGCCGGGCCGGTGTTGTCACAAGGCCAACCGCTGCACCATGAGATGTGGATGCGCCACAGCAGCGGCCGGCCGATGTGGATGCAGCTGAGTGCCTACGTGGCCAACTACCAGGACACCGCCGCAGGTGCCTGGTGGATGTTGCAAGACCGCACCGAAATGCGCAGCGCGCAAGAGGCCCTGCGTGAGCGCTTTGAGCAACTGCAAGCCACCCACCTGCAGCTAGAAGAAACGCAAAACCAGTTGCTGCAGTCCGACAAGATGGCCTCGGTGGGCCAACTGGCGGCCGGTGTGGCGCATGAGATCAACAACCCGGTGGGCTTTGTCAGCTCCAACCTCAACAGCCTGCGTCAGTATGTGCAGTCCCTGCTGGGCCTGGTGGATGCGTATGCCGCTGCCCACGCTGACCCCGCCAACACCGCTGCTGCTGCCCTGCTGGCCCGCCAGCAGGCGGAGGTGGAGCTGGACTACCTGAAAGAAGACCTGCCGCAATTGCTGGACGAAAGCGCGGATGGGCTGGCCCGGGTCAAAAAGATTGTGCAAGACCTGAAAGATTTCTCGCGTGTTGACCAAGCCGATTGGCAAGAGGCCGACCTGAACGCCGGGCTGGAGTCCACCCTCAACGTGGTGCGGCATGAGGTCAAGTACAAAGCCGAGGTGCGGATGCAACTCAGCGCCCTGCCACCGGTGTTGTGCCTGGCCGGGCAGTTGAACCAGGTCTTCATGAACCTGATCGTCAATGCCTCACACGCCATTGCCGAGCGCGGTGTGATCACCCTGTCCAGCGGCACTGTCGGGCCCTGGGCCTGGGTGCAGGTGGACGACACCGGCAGCGGCATGAGCGACGAGGTGCGGCGCCGCATTTTTGAGCCGTTTTACACCACCAAAGAGGTGGGCAAAGGTACCGGGCTGGGCCTGTCGTTGTCGTTCTCCATCGTGCAGCGCCACGGCGGGGTCATCCAGGTGCGGTCAGTGCCGGGCAGTGGCAGCGCCTTCCGGGTCTGGGTGCCCATTGCCGGGCCACAGCCAGCCGATGGTGGCGTGCTGCCAGCCATGCCGGATTGGGTGTGATGGACAGGCTGCCCACCGCCGCCGCTGCACAGCTTGCCAGCCTGGTTGGCCAGGTCGGCCTGGCCGATGACAGGCTGGTTGCCCAGGACATGCAGGCCGCCTTGGCCGCCCTGGCGCCGCAGTGGCTGGACGGCGTGCAGGGCGCCGTGCTGCTGTCTGATACCAAGCGGGTGCTGTATGCCAACCCGGCAGCCGAGCGGCTTTTTGGTGTGCTGGACGGCGCCACCAACGGCCAGGCCAACCTGCACCACGCAGGCAGTGGCCTGCTGGGCCGCGCTGTGGCTGCGCTGGTGGACGCCCCGTTCCAGGGCCCGCTGCGGGCCGCGCAGCAAGCCACCACCCGCTCCGGCCAGCCCTCAGCCGGCCACGACATCCGCTGCCTGCGGCTGGACGGCACGGTGTTCGAGACCCGCATCTGGGCCGCGCCGCTGCAACTGTGCGGCAGGCCGGTCTACCTGGTCACGCTGGCCTGCTTGGCCGAGCTGCGCCAGGCCCAGCAGCGCATTGAAGAGCTGGTCAATTTTGACGAGATCACCGGCCTGGCCAACCGCAACCAATTGCTGCAGCGCATCGACACCAGCCTGCGCAGCGCCTTGCGGGATGGCCAGCAATTTGCGCTGCTGGCCATCACGCTGCCGCGCATCAGTGCGCTGTCCAGCAGCATGGGTTTTGGCGCCGGTGATGCACTGGCCATGGCGCTGGCCGCCAGGCTGCGCGCGCAATGCCAAGGGCAGGAGCGGGTGGCCCACCTGGGCGGCGCTGACTTTGCGCTGCTCACCGGCCGCCAGGCCACTGTTGAGCCACTGGCGCTGCTGCAGCGCGCCGCCCAGTTGCGCCACGCGCTGCAGCAGCCGGTGGCACTGGGCAGCACTGACATCTTGCCGCGCTGCCGCATCGGCATTGCCCGGTTTCCGCTGGACGGCAACGGCGCTGCCACCCTGCTGGACGCCGCCCAAACCGCCTGCCACCATGCCGATGCCAGCGTGGCCACCACAGCACCCACCGAGACAGGCAGCAGCGCCAGCGTGATCGCCGCCGGCAACGACGTGGCCTTCTACCAGTCCGAATCCAACACCCTGGCGCTGCGCGACATGCAGATCGAGGGCGCGCTGCGCCACGCGCTGCAGCGCAACGAGTTCACCCTGGTCTACCAGCCACAGGTGTGCCTGGCCAGCGGCAACATCGTGGGTGCAGAGGCGCTGCTGCGCTGGACATCAGCCGATTGCGGCGCGGTGCCACCGGACCAGTTCATCCCGATCGCCGAGCGCACCGGGCTCATCGCCGCCATCGGCGACTGGGTGATCCACCAGGCCTGCAGCCAGATTGCGCAGTGGCAGGCCCAGGGCCTGCCGGCGCTGCGGGTGGGCATCAACATCTCGCCGCTGCAGTTCCAGCTGGGCGATGTGGGCCTGAGCATCCGCCGCGCATTGGCCGCCACCGGCGCGCCGGCCAGCGCGCTGGGGGTGGAGCTGACCGAGAGCGCACTGTTGCACGACGGCGAACGGGTGGCCGCCACGCTGCGCACGCTCAAGGCCAGTGGCATCGAAATTGCGCTGGACGACTTTGGCACCGGCTTTTCCAGCCTCAGCCGGCTGCGCACCCTGCCGATTGATCTGCTCAAGATCGACCGCAGCTTTGTCAGCGATGTGGCGGCCGCGCCGGAGAGTGCGTCCCTCACCCGCTCCATCATCAACCTGGCGCACGGGCTGCAAATTCCGGTGTTGGCTGAGGGTGTTGAAACCGAAGGTCAGCTGCACCTGCTGGCCGCCAACGGTTGTGACCGCATCCAGGGCTACCTGTTCAGCCGGCCGCTGGTGGCTGATGCCATGGCCAGCCTGTTGCGCAGCGGCCAGCGCCTTACCAGCCATTTGGCACCCGCCGCAGCGCCGGTGCGGCTGCGCACCCTGCTGCTGGTGGACGACGAACCCAACATCCTGACCGCGCTGCGGCGCTTGTTCCGCCCCGCCGGTTACCAGGTGCTGACTGCGGCAAGTGGCCTGGAAGCGCTGGAACTGCTGGCCACCCGGCCGGTGGACGTGATCGTGTCGGACCAGCGCATGCCCGGCATGAGCGGGGTGGAGCTGCTGCGCCGCGCCAAGGCGCTGTACCCGCACACCATCCGCATGACGCTGTCGGGCTTCACCGACCTGCAGTCCATCATCGACGCGGTCAACGAGGGCGCGGTCTACAAATTCCTCATCAAACCCTGGGACGACGAGCGCCTGCGTGAGCATGTGGCCCAGGCCTTCTCACAAAAAGAGCTGGCCGATGACAACAGCCGGCTGCAGCGTGAGCTGCGCCGCGCCAGCGCTGACCAGGCCGACCTGAACGAGCGCCTGGCCGGGCTGCTGGACCAGCAGCGCGCCCAGGCTGACCTGATGCAGGCCGGCGCCGATGGTGTGCGGGCGCTGGTGGACATGCTGCCGGCAGCCGTGTTTGGGGTGGACGCCGACGGCATGCTGGCCTACCTGAACCAGCCTGCTGCCAGCCTGCTGCCCGAAGCCCTGGCCGGCCTGGGCGGTGACCCGGTGCCGGTGCTGGTCCAGCTGCTGGCCAGCCTGCGCCAGGCCGCACCCGACCCAGCAGGCGCCGGCCACCTGGTGCTGCTGCGGCAACAACCGCACCGGGCCTGGCTCAAACCCATGCCCATGTGCGGCGGCCAGCCTGACACGCCGGGCGCGTTGCTGGTGTTGTTGCCAGCGCTGCCACAGGCGGCGGGTGACTGCCCACAGCAACAGGCAGCCTGCTGATGCACACCACCACCGCCCAGCCGCTGGACCTGGCCGCCCTGGCACGGGGTGTCAACCACCTGCCGGCACTGCCCGAAGTGGTGGCTGAGCTGCTGCAGGTGCTGCGGCGCGACAGCTTGTCGGCGCAGCGCTGCATCAGCCTGATTGAGCGTGACCCGGCACTGGCCGGGCGCACGCTGCGGCTGGCCAACTCGGCGTTTTACGGTGTGTCGGGCCGGGTGGGCAGCGTGGGTGACGCGGTGCGCCTGCTGGGCCTGCGCACCGTGGCAGGGGTGTTGGCGGCGGTGTCGCTGCAGGACACGCTGGGCGTGACCAGCTGCGCGGGTTTCAGCCTGCAGCGCCACTGGCAACACGCGGTGACCACCGCACTGGCAGCACGCTGCCTGGCAGCGGCGGCAGGCTTGGACCCGGAGCAAGCGTTTTTGGCCGGCCTGCTGCAAGACAGTGGCCAGTTGGTGCTGGCCGCGCTGGCCCCGCTGCAAGCCGCCCACACGCTGGCCCAGGCCCAGGCCAGCGGCCAGGCGATTGAGGCGGTGGAGCATGCGCTGCTGGGGGTGGCGCACCCACAACTGGGCGCCCTGCTGGTGCGCCACTGGCACCTGCCTGAGGCCATTGCCCAGGCCATTGCGCTACATCATGCAGCGCCGGTCGGGGCGTATGGCACAGCATCCGGCGCGACATCCAGCACCACGGCGGGTTTGGTGCCCCAGCCCACTGGCCTGGCCGATGTGCTGCAGGCCGGTGACGCCCTGGTGCAAGCGCTGCAGCACACACCCAACGTGGACAGCGCCCTGGCCATCTGGCGGGCCTCAGCCCTGCCCGCGCGGCCGCAAGACCCGGCTGCCGCCCGCCAGATGCTGGTGGCGGTAGACCAGGGCAGCCGCGAGTTTGCGGCGGTGTTGCAAACCGGCTGAGCGGCGGCGCCCCTGCGCGGGCCGACACCAGTTTGGCGCACACTTGCGACAGGGCGGCTGGCGTACCGCCGTACTGGCCGCTGCACGCACCGTTCAAGCAGTCGGTCTGCCATCTCAATCAACACCCCAATCACCACCCCAATCACCACCCGGAGCCACCACCATGCCCGACCGCATTGACAACCCGATGGGCCTGATGGGCTTTGAATTTGTCGAGTTCGCCTCACCCACCCCCGGCTTGCTGGAGCCGGTGTTTGAGGCCATGGGCTTTGCCAAGGTGGCGGTCCACCGGTCAAAAAATGTGGTGCTGTACCGCCAGGGCGAGATCAACTTCATCATCAACAACGAGCCACGCAGCCCGGCCTGGTACTTTGCGGCCGAGCACGGCCCGTCGGCCTGCGGCATGGCCTTCCGCGTCAAGGACGCCCACAAGGCCTATGCGCTGGCGCTGGAGCGTGGCGCCCAGCCCATTGAAATTGCCACCGGCCCGATGGAGTTGCGCCTGCCGGCCATCAAAGGCATTGGCGGCGCGCCGCTGTACCTGATTGACCGCTTTGGTGACGGCAAATCCATTTACGACATTGACTTTGAGTGGATTGACGGCGTGGACCGCCACCCCACAGGTGTGGGCCTGCAGGTGATTGACCACCTGACCCACAACGTCTACCGCGGCCGCATGGCGTTTTGGGCGGCGTTTTATGAACGGCTGTTCAACTTCAAAGAGATCCGCTACTTCGACGTCAAGGGTGAATACACCGGCCTCACCAGCAAGGCCATGACCGCACCCGACGGGCTGATCAAGATCCCGCTGAATGAAGAGTCATCACGCGGTGCCGGCCAGATTGAGGAATATTTGATGCAGTTCAACGGCGAGGGTATTCAGCACATTGCGCTGCTCAGCCATGACCTGTGCGCCACGCTGGACCAATTGCGCGCCGCCGGTGTGCCGCTGATGACCGCACCTCCCGCCACCTACTACGAGATGCTGGCGCAGCGCCTGCCGGGGCATGGTGAAAACGTGGCCGAACTGCAGGCCCGCGGCATCTTGCTGGACGGCAGCACAACGGATGACCAGCAACGCCTGCTGCTGCAAATCTTCACCCAGACCCAGCTCGGCCCGGTGTTTTTTGAGTTCATCCAGCGCAAAGGTGATGACGGCTTTGGTGAGGGCAATTTCAAGGCCCTGTTTGAATCCATAGAGCGTGACCAGGTGCGGCGTGGGGTGCTGCAAACCAGCTGATCACAGCCCACCTACCGGAGCCCAAACATGGCTGCGACCGACTGGACAATTGACCAGGACTGGGGCCGCTACACGGCGGCCGAGCATGCGGTGTGGCACACCCTGTTCCAGCGCCAGAGCCGGCTGTTGCCGGGCCGCGCCTGTGATGCTTTTGTGGTCGGCCTGCAGGCGCTGCCCATGGCGGCCCAGCACATCCCCAACTTTGCGCAACTCAACCAAGTGCTGCTGCAGCGCACCGGCTGGCAGGTGGTGGCGGTGCCCGGGCTGCTGCCGGACGCGGTGTTTTTTGAGCACCTGGCCCACCGGCGCTTCCCGGCGGGGCGCTTCATCCGCCGGGCCGACCAGCTGGACTATCTGGAAGAGCCCGATGTCTTCCACGATGTGTTTGGCCATGTGCCGCTGCTGCTGGACCCGCGCATGGCCGACTACATCCAGGCCTATGGCCAGGGTGGCCTGCGCGCGCTGCAACTGGGTTGCCTGCCCCTGCTGGCGCGGGTGTACTGGTACACGGTGGAGTTTGGGTTGGTGCAGCAGGCCGACGGCCTGCGGCTGTACGGCGCGGGCATTGCGTCGTCGCTGGCCGAGAGCCGGTTTGCGCTGGACAGCCCGTCGCCCAACCGCATCCGGTTTGATCTGGCCCGGGTGATGCGCACCGGTTACCGGATTGATGATTTCCAGGAGAGTTATTTCGTCATCAGCGGGCTGGATGAATTGCTGGGCCTGGCGCAGATTGACTTTGCGCCGGTCTACCAGCGCATCAGCGGCCTGCCCACGCTGGCGCCGGGTGATGTGCTGGCCGGCGACATGCTGCTGGCGCGTGGCAGCGGTGCCCACCACGCCGGGCGGCGCTGAGGTGTTGGGCGCAAACCCATCACAATCAGTGCCATGCTGACCATCAACAAACACATCCCCGGCGGCCGTGGCCTGGCTGCCGTGCTGATCAAACGTGCCGCCCAGGTGCAACTGGACTGGGACGTGCGGCAAAAGAGCCGCTTTGACGCCACCGATTCACAAGGCCGCCGGCTGGGTGTGTTTTTGCCCCGCGGCACCGCCGTGCGGGGTGGCGATGTGCTGGTGGCCGAAGACGGCTCGTTGATCCGGGTCACTGCCGCGCCCCAGCCGGTGCTGGTGGTGCGCGCCTGCGCCCAGCACGGCACACCATTTGATTTGCTGCGCGCCGCTTACCACCTGGGCAACCGCCATGTGGCGCTGGAGCTGCAGCCTGACCACCTGAAGCTGGAGCCCGACCATGTGCTGGCCGACATGCTGCGCCAGCAGCACCTGATCGTGAGCGAGGCCAACATGGCGTTTGAGCCCGAGGGCGGTGCGTACGGCGCGGGTGGCCACGGACACGGTGGCCACGACCAGGATCACGGTCACGACCACAGCCACCACAGCGCCGCTGCCGCGCCGGCCACTGCGCCCACACCACGCAAGATCAGCGTGCCGGTGGTGGCTGCACCGGCGCCACATGTGCATGGCCCTGAGTGCGGTCATGACCATGGCCCAGGCCACAAACACCACGGCCACTGACCCACCATGCCGCGTGTGCGCCCAGCGGCACCGGCCTTGCCCGCCGCCAGCCTGCTGCAGCTACTGTGGCTGGCCTCACCGGCCTTGCCGGTGGGCGGCTTCAGTTATTCCGAGGGGCTGGAAGGGGCCATCGACAGCGGCCTGGCAGCCGACGAGGCCGGTGTGCAGCGTTGGCTGCAAGACCAGTTGGCTTTGAGCCTGCAACGGTCTGAGCTGCCGCTGCTGGCCAGCAGCATCAAAGCCTGGCAGCGCCAGGACTTCGGCCGCATCCAGCAGCTCAACGCCTGGGCCCTGCAGACCCGCGAAACGCATGAGCTGCGCCAGCAAACCGAGCAAATGGGCCGGTCCATGGCCGACTGGTTGCGCCAGCGCCAACCGGGTGACGCCCGCGTGCCGCACCTGGCCGCGCTGGCACCAGCGCCCACTTGGCCGCTGGCGTTTGCGCTGGCCGCCGCCACCACCGGCGCGCCGCTGCGCGAGGCCTTGCTGGCCTTTGGTTTTGGCTGGGCCGAGAACATGGTGCAAGCCGCCCTCAAGGCGGTGCCACTGGGCCAAAGCGCCGGCCAGCGTGTGCTGGGCGCCCTGGCGACCGCCTTGCCGGCCTGCGTGGACGCCGCCCTCCACACCGCCAGCCTGGGCGACACCGCACGCCAGAACCTGGCGCCCATGCTGGCCATCACATCGGCCCGGCATGAGGCGCAGTATTCAAGGCTGTTCCGCAGCTAAAAGCCTGCGCGACACAACCCGCCGCCACCGGCCTTCACCACCACCCCACCCGAGACCGCCCATGACCAGCGCCCTGCACAACATCCCCCGCCGCACCAAAAAACTGCCGCCCCTGCGGGTGGGTGTGGGCGGCCCGGTGGGCTCAGGCAAAACCACGCTGGTGGAAATGCTGTGCAAAGCCATGCGTGCGCGCTGGGATTTGGTGGTGGTCACCAACGACATCTACACCAAAGAAGATCAGCGGATTTTGACGGTGAGTGGCGCATTGCCGGCCGAACGCATCATGGGCGTGGAAACGGGCGGTTGCCCGCACACAGCGATTCGAGAA
>JAYVLI010000246.1:0-36417 GCA_043759535.1 Betaproteobacteria bacterium
CCCGCCGCCGCCTTGAGGGCGGCGACCTTGTCGGTTCGCTCCCAGGTGAACTCCGGCTCTTCGCGGCCGAAGTGGCCGTAGGCGGCGGTCTTCTCGTAGATCGGCCGCATCAGGTCCAGCATCTGGATGATGCCCTTGGGGCGCAGGTCGAAGACTTCAGCCACGATGGCCGACAGCTTGTCGTCGCTGAGCTTGCCGGTGCCTTCGGTGTAGACCGTGATGTTCATCGGCTTGGCGACGCCGATGGCGTAGGCCACCTGGATCTGGCACTGCTTGGCGATGCCGGCCGCGACGATGTTTTTGGCCACGTAACGTGCGGCATAGGCGGCTGAGCGGTCCACCTTGGACGGGTCTTTGCCCGAGAACGCACCACCGCCGTGCGGGCAGGCGCCGCCGTAGGTGTCCACAATGATCTTGCGGCCGGTCAGGCCACAGTCACCCTGCGGGCCACCCACCACAAAACGCCCGGTCGGGTTGATCAGGTATTTGGTGTCCTTGGTCAGCCAGGCAGCGGGCAGCACTGGCTTGATGATCTCTTCGCGGATGGCCTCGTAAAACGCGTCCGTCATGCGGTCGCCCAGGCTGTATTCGGGCGCGTGCTGGCTGCTCAACACCACGGTGTCCACCGAGTGCGGCCGGCCGTCCACATACCGCAGCGTCACCTGGCTTTTGGCATCGGGCCGCAAAAACGGCAGGCGGCCGTCTTTGCGCAATTGCGCCTGGCGCTCTACCAGCCGGTGGGCATAGTGGATGGCTGCAGGCATCAGCTCCGGCGTTTCATCGCAGGCGTAGCCAAACATCAAGCCCTGGTCACCGGCGCCGGTGTTCAGGTGGTCGTCGCTGGCGTGGTCAACACCCTGGGCGATGTCATTGCTCTGCTTGTCATAGCAGACCATCACCGCGCAGCCTTTGTAGTCGATGCCGTACTCGGTGTTGTCATAACCGATGCGCTTGATGGTGTCGCGCGCCACCTGGATGTAATCCACATTGGCCTGCGTGGTGATCTCACCGGCCAGCACCACCAAACCGGTGTTGGTCAGGGTTTCGGCGGCCACCCGGCTGCGGGGGTCTTGCGCAAAGATCGCGTCAAGAATGGCATCGGAGATCTGGTCCGCCACCTTGTCGGGATGGCCTTCGGAGACGGACTCCGAGGTAAAAAGAAAGTCGTTCGCCACTTCAATACACTCCTGGGTTGGTTGGGACTTGGCGTCGCCGATTCAACTTTTTGGAGCTGCGGCGAACGCTTTAGCGGTATTGGATTTGCAACAAGGCAGGCCTTGTTGCACCCGGTGGCAGGCTTCTGAAAACACGTTGAAAACGTGTTGCCATCACCACCACCAGTCGCTCCGCAAGTTGTTCTTTAACTCAGCGACCCAACGGATTATAGAAAGCATGCTGACCCTGATTCGCTGGCTTGCACAACGGCAACTGACCACTTTGCACGCCCTGGGCGCCTGGCTGGGCTGGCTGGCGTATGGCCTGTCACCGGCCTACCGGCGCCGCCACCTGGCCAATACCGGGCTGGCCGGGCTGAGCGCGGAAGTGCGCCGCCAGGCCGTGGCGCAAGCCGGCCGCATGGTGGCTGAGCTGCCCTGGCTGTGGCTGCGCCCGGCCAGCCGGCCACTGGGTACGCTGGTGCAGTGGCAAGACGACGGGCTGATCACCGCCGCGCTGGACGAAGGCCGTGGCCTGGTGTTGCTGACACCCCACCTGGGCTGCTTTGAGGTCTGCGCCCAAGCCATTGCCGAACACTTTGGCCACCGCACCCGCCTGACCGCCATGTACCGCCCAGCCCGCCAGCCCTGGCTGCGCAGCCTGGAAGAAACCGCCCGTGCCCGGCCCGGCCTGGCCACCGCACCCGCCGCGCTGGCGGGTGTGCGGCAGATGATCCGCGCACTGCGCCGGGGTGAGGCGGTGGGCCTGCTGCCTGACCAGGTGCCACCCGAGGGCATGGGGGTCTGGGCGCCGTTTTTTGGCCAACCGGCCTACACCATGACCCTGGCCACCCGGCTGGTGCAACAAACCGGCGCCGCGCTGCTGCTCATCTGGGCCGAGCGCCTGCCGCAAGGCGGCGGTTATGTGCTGCGGGTGGCGCCACCGTCGCAGCCCATGCCTTTGCGAGCGGCCGATGACGACGCGTTGCAGCAGGCCTGCGCAGCGGCGGTTAATGCCGAAATGGAGCGGCTGATCCAGCAGTGCCCGGCCCAGTATTTGTGGGGCTACAACCGCTACAAACAACCCCGCCGGGTGCATGCCGTCACCGGTGACGAGGCGGCGGCATGACCGGTGAATTGGCCGCCCGCGCCATCCTGGGCCTGTTGTGGTTGTTGCAAGCTCTGCCGCTGGGCCTGCAGGCTGCGCTGGGCCGTGGCCTGGGCCGGCTGCTGCACGCGCTGGCCGGTGGCCGCCGCCGGGTGGCGCTGCGCAATGTGCAACTGTGCCTGCCGGCGCTGGACGATACCGCCCGCGCCGCGCTGGTGCGAGCGCATTTCCAGTGGCTGGCGCGCAGCCTGCTGGAGCGTGGGCTGTTGTGGTTTGCCACCCCGGCCCGCCTCAAAAGCCTGATCCAGGTGGAGGGCGACGTGGGCTTTGCCGAGCGCAGCGCCAAGCCGGTGATGTGGTTGGTGCCGCACTTTGTGGCGCTGGACGTGGCCGGTGTGGCCACCCAGTTGTTCCAGGGCCGCAAGGTGGCGTCCATCTACCAGGCCCAAAGCAACGCGGTGTTTGACGTGGCCATGCGCGACGGCCGGGTGCGGTTTGGCCTGGCCGAAGTGTTTGCCCGCAGCGACCGTGCCCTGCCGCTGGTGCGCGCCATCCGCCGTGGTGCGGTGTTTTTCAACCTGCCCGACATGGACTTTGGCGCGCGCGAGGCGGCGTTTGTGCCGTTTTTTGATGTGCCCGCCGCCACCCTGCTGGCGCCGGCCCGCATGGCGCGCAGTTTGGGCATGGCGGTGCAGCCGGTGGTGGCCGAGATCTTGCCCGGTGGTGCCGGTTACCGGGTGCGCTTCTTGCCGCCGTGGGATGACTTTCCGGGTGACGATGATGTGTTGGCCGCCACCCGCATGAACGCCTGGATTGCCGAGGAAATCCTGCGCAACCCGGCGCAGTATTTGTGGGTCCACAAACGCTTCAAGACCCGACCGTCGGGTGAGCCGGGCTTGTATTGAAGGGCTGCCAACCCACGCCGCAGCCAAGCGCTGGCCAGTCCGATAATCCAGCCGCCATGAAACTCAAGTTCACCAAAATGCAGGGCGCCGGCAACGACTTTGTTGTGCTGGACGGCACCCGCGCGCCCATCACCTTGACCCGTGAGCAATTGCGCCACCTGGGTGACCGCCGGTTTGGCGTGGGCGCTGACCAAATTTTGCTGGTGGAGCCCAGCCGCAGCGCGGGGGTGGATTTCCGCTACCGCATCTTCAACAACACCGGCGACGAGGTGGAGCACTGCGGCAACGGTGCGCGCTGCTTTGTGCGCTTTGTGCATGCGCAGGGGTTGAGCAGCAGCAAGACCGTGCGGGTCGAGACGGTGAACAACCTGCTGACACTGCACCTGCAAGACGACGGCCGTGTCACGGTGGACATGAACCGGCCGGTGTTTGACCTGGCCCGCTTGCCGTTTGATGCCAGCGGCCTGGCGCCGCAGCAAGAGGGCCACTTTGCGCTGTGGCCGCTGGACGTGGGCGAAGGCCGCAGCGTGCAGGTGGCGCTGCTGTCGATGGGCAACCCGCATGCGGTGCAGCGGGTGGCCGATGTGCGCGAGGCACCGGTGTTGCAACTGGGCCCGCGCATTGAGCAGCATCCGCGTTTTGCCCGCAAGGTCAACGCCGGTTTCATGCAGGTGCTGGGCCGCAGCCAGATTGCGCTGCGGGTGTTTGAGCGCGATGCCGGCGAGACCCTGGCCTGTGGCACCGGCGCCTGCGCGGCGGTGGTGGCCGGCATCCGCCTGGGCTGGCTGGACCGCAAGGTGGATGTGCAGGCCCGCGGCGGTGTGCTCACCGTGGAATGGGCCGATGACAACGCGCCGGTGCTGATGACCGGGCCGGCTGAAACCGTGTTTGAGGGAGAGATTGAACTGTGACCATCCAGGGCGCCATCACCGAGATCGACATCGCCAATTTTCTGGCCAACACGCCGGGGTTCTTCGAGCGCCACGCCGATGTGCTGGCCTCCATCCAGCTCACCAGCCCACATGGCCAGCGGGCGGTGTCACTGCAGCAGCGGCAGATGGAAATGCTGCGCGACCGCATCAAAGGCCTGGAGCGCCGCATCATGGAAATGGTGCGCCACAGCCAGGAGAACGAGGCCATTGCCGACCGGCTGCACCGCTTCATCCGCGCCATCCTGCTGGCGCCCACGGCGGGTGGTTTGCCGCTGGATTTGCTCAAGTCACTGCAGCATGAATTCATGATCCCGATGGCCGCGCTGCGGCTGTGGAGTGTGGATGAGGTGTTTGACGGCCTGCCGTTCACCAGCGGCGTCAGCGACGACATCAAGGCCTTCGTCAACGGCCTGGCGCTGCCCTATTGCGGCCTCAATTCGGGCTTTGATCCGGTGGGCTGGCTGGACGACGCGGCGAGTGTGATGTCGGTCGCGCTGATCCCGTTGCGCGCCGGCCCGGGGGCTGCACCCATCGGCTTGCTGGTGCTGGGCTCACCCGACCCCACCCGCTACAGCGCCGAGATGGCCACTGACTTTTTGGTCCGCGTGGGTGAGGTGGCCAGCGCCGGGTTGACACGCTTGTTGCCCGTGTCCTCAGCGCAACCCGCCGACTGACCAGGCGGCTGACCAGCCAGATGGACGGCCCCGCACTCAGCGCGCCCATCGCCCGCTTTTTGCAGCACTTGCGGGTCGAGCGCAGGCTGGCCAGCCGCACCCTGGCCATGTATGCCGACGCACTGGGCTGGCTGCAGCAACTGGCGGCCGATGAGGCCGTGCCGCTGCAACAAGCGCAAGGTCACCACATCCGGGGCTGGACCGCGCAACTGCGTGAGCGGGGCTTGGGCCCCCGCAGCATTGCCATTGCGCTGGCGGCCTGGCGTGGCTTGTTCAAGTATTGGGGCCGTGAGCAACTGGTGGCACACAACCCGGTGGACGGCATCCGCCCACCCAAGGCACCCAAACCGCTGCCCAAGGCGCTGAATGTGGACCAGGCGGTGGCGCTGGCGCAGCAACTGCCGCGCACCAGCAATGCCGCCCTGCAAGCCCGCGACCACGCCATCTGTGAGCTGCTGTACGGCTGCGGCCTGCGGGTGGCGGAGCTGGTGGGGCTGGATGTGCAAGCCGGCCCGCTGGCCGCCGGCTGGATTGATGCTGCTGATGCCACTGCCCATGTGCTGGGCAAAGGCAGCAAGCGGCGCAGTGTGCCGGTGGGTGGCCCGGCGCTGCAGGCCGTGGCGGCCTGGCTGGCAGAACGTAGCAACTTGGCTTTGCCGGGTGAGCCCGCGCTACTCGTCAGCAACCGGGGCACCCGGCTGAGTACCAGCCAGGTGCGCAGCCGCCTGCAGGGGCTGGCGCAGGATGCAGGCCTGGCCACCCGGGTGCATCCGCACATGCTGCGCCACAGTTATGCATCCCACCTGCTGCAGTCCAGTGGTGATTTGCGGGCGGTGCAAGAGTTGCTGGGCCATGCCAGCATCACCAGCACCCAGATCTACACCAAGCTGGATTTTCAACACTTGGCCAAGGCCTACGATGCGGCGCACCCCAGGGCGCGCCGCAAGTAGCCGTCAGCGCTTCAACATCACACCCGCCGCGCGGTGCACACCGTGTCAAACCAGCCCTGCATGCCCACCAGCGGCGCTGGGTAAATGGGCAGGATGGCGTTGATGTTGTAGCCCACACCAAGCCCGTTGCCGGCGCCAGTCAGGCGTGACCACAAGCCCTGGCCGGCGCCCCACCACTGGTCTTCAGACAAGTCCTGGTCCTCAGCAATCACCGCGTCATCAAAGCCTGCAAAGTCAGCCCGTGGCCCGCGTTTGCCGTTGGCAGCGCGGCCGTGGGCAAAGTTGCCCAGGCTGTTGGACATGGCAATCACCTTGGGGTGGATGCCCTCGGTCACATACACCGGCACCACCACCGTGCCCACCGCGTCGCCGGGCTTGCCGGTGGCGTGTTTGTAGGCATGGGCCACACCGCGCCAGGTGGTGATTTCCACCAGGTCGCCGGTTTTGAGGCCACGCGCCTCGGCGGCTGAGGTGTGCATCCACAAAGGGTTGTGGTGCACGATTTCAGTCAGGTATTTTTGCGACGCAGTGCGGCCCTGGGTGTGGACGTTCCATTTGAAGGTGACCAGGTGCAGGTGCTCAGGCCCCATGCTGGCAATCGACGGCACTTCAAACCAACCTGGCATGCCGGCGCCATATGGCTCAGGAAAGGCCAAGGACTTGGCGGCATCGGCCACGTCCTGGCTGAAGACCTGAAACTTGCGCGACGGCGTGGCAAACCCGCGCCTTGCTTTGCCATCCCGCAGCAGGCCCACCGGCAGCTCTTTGCCGTCAGCGCCTTTGCGGAAATACGTTTGTGTGGGCTCGTCCAGCCGGGTGCCTTGCAGTTGCGCAGCTGTCATCTCCCAGCCATACAGCCCGTAGTACTTGGGCTTGCGCAGGTCTTGCCACACGCCGTGGGTTTTCATGTAGTCAAACCCGTCTTCACCCAGCAGCTTGGTCAGGCCGGTGCAGCGCTGGCGCATCCAGTCTTCATGGTCTTTGAACTGAAAGTATTGAGCGGTTTGCGGCGAGATGCGTTTGCCCAAATCAATCAGCACATCGACAAAACTCTTGCACTCGGCCGGTGGCTGCACGATGGGCTGGCGCAGCGTCACGTAATCGCGCAGCTCCATGTTGTTGCGGGTATCAAAACCCCAGCGCTCCATATAACTGGCGTCAGGCAGGATCAGGTCAGCGTAATGCGCGGTCTCGCTGTAGACGATGTCAGAGCAGACATGAAACGGAATGAGCTTTTCGTCTTTGAGCACCTCCACCGCCAGGCTGCGGCCCTCGGGCCAGGTCTGCGGTGCAGCCAGGGTGTAGCTGATGTAGACCTGCAGCTTGCCGCGCCCTTGTTTCAAGTAGTCATAGACGATCTGGCCCACTTTCATGCGCTGCCATTTGTTGGCCAGCGGCCATTCGGGCGGGTTCTCGATCGCGCTTTTGGCAGTGGGCGCCGGCGGCCGTGGCATGGGTTGCGGAAAGATGCGCGGCGGCACTTGTGTGGGCTCTTCACCGTAGCAATAGCCCCCGGGTTTGCCAATGCTGCCCACAATCGCGTTGAGCAAAATCACCGCCCGGTCATTGTTGAAGCCGTTGTAGTGGGCGGACGAACCCCGGTTGGTAAAGGCCACGCAGGCCGGCCGCACAGCGGCAAATTCAAGCGCCATGCGGCGGATGTCGGCTGCCGGGATGCCCGACAACTGCTCGGCCCACTCGGGTGTGTAGGGCTTCAACCAGGCTTGCAGGTCAGTCGCGTTGACATTGCACCAGTCGTCCAGAAACGCCCGGTCGGACTGGCCGGCCTCCATGATGCTGTGGCCCATGGCCAGTGCCACCGCACCATCACTGCCCGGGTTAGGCGCCCACCACTCATCACTGCGGCCAGCGGTATTGGACAAGCGCACATCAAACGTCACCAGCTTGGCGCCGTTCTCGAACCGGCCCCGCACCACCCGCTTGGCCACATGGATGGCGCCTTGGTGGGCTTCATAAAAATTGGCGCCAAAGTTCAGGATGTATTTGGTGTGTTCGGCGTCCGGGCTTTCCCAATCGGTCTCGCCCAGGCACACATAGTTGGCGGCGCGTTTGTTGCTGGAGCAGATAGCCCGGTGGTTGAACAGCGATGGGGTGCCCACCGCGTTCAAGAAGCGGTTCATCTCTTCTCCCAGGCGGGACCGGCCAATGTGGATGGCCACCTCCTCAGGCTTGCCCTCGTCCATGGCCTTGCGGATGCGTGGCGCGATCTGCGCGTAAGCGTCCTCCCAGGTGATGCGTTTCCACTGGCCACTGCCGCGTGGCCCCACCCGTTGCAGCGGGTACAGCAGCCGGTCGGCATAACTGTTGATGGTGGGCCCGCTCTGGCCTTTGGCGCACAGGCTTTTGCCGTTGTTGGGGTCTTCGGGGTTGCCGCCCACTTTGACCAATTGGCCATCAATCACATAACCCTGAATGCCACACACGGTGGAGCAGTTGAGGCACACACTCTTGATGATCTTGGCCTTGCTGTAGTCGTTTTTCAGCCGGCCCCGGCCATTGGCGCGGCGCTGTGCTTTGCGCTGGCCAATCAGCGTGCGGTCAGCAGCCTGGGCGGTGCCCGGGGTCAAGGCAATCGTCTCGCCAATAGCCAGTGTGCCCAGGGTTTGCAAGCCACCTTTGAGGGCGCGGCGGCGTGACGGGATGGTTGGCGCGGTGTTCAAGCCAGGTTTGTCCATGTGCCGCTCTCAAGCCTTGTTGGGTTTCATCCAGACCACCCGCGCCTCGCGTGGAAACTGGCTTTGCAATTGCGTCCAGGTCTCGATCTCGTATGAGTACGGGTCATGGACGTGACCTTTCGGCACCTTGGCCTCCATCGCCACGTTGTGGCCCCGGTAGGTGACACGTGGCTGCGTCTTCTCCTCGGGTTTCAGCGGTTTCAACTCCTGGCCTTTGGCCGCGGCAAACAGCGAATAGGGTGAGGCCGGATCATTGGCATCACCAAAGTGGAACACCTCGGCCGGGCAGGTCTCCACACACGCCGGCTCCATGCCCACGTCCAGCCGGTGGCTGCAAAAGTCGCATTTGTCGGCAATGTCGTTGTCGTCGCAGCCGATGGCGCCGTAGGGGCAGGCGGCCTCGCAGGCGCCCACGTGTTCGCAGCGGTCGGGGTCGACCCGTACGATGCCGTCAGCGCCTTTGATGATGGCGGTGCGGTCACAGGCCTTGAGGCAGGGTGTGTCCTCACACTGCATGCACAGCGTGGGCAAAAAATGGCGCTTGACCTTGGGGAACTTGCCCTCGTCCAGGTAATACACCTTGGTGCGAAAACGCCCCAGCGGCACCGTGTTTTCCACCTTGCAAGCCACGCTGCAAGCATGGCAGCCGATGCAGCGCTCAATGTCCAGCGCCATGCGCCAGTTGGCCGGTCGCCCGGTTTTGGGGTTGGGGCGGGTTTCAGTGACGGCCATGTGGTGGGGTCCTTGGGTCGGGCGGTGACGGTAAAACCACTGTACCCAACGCCGCCGGTCAGCGTCATGACGGTGCGGCTTGGCCCACTGGCGCACTGCGCCAAGCTGCCCGCCGACAATCCCCCCGCATGAAAACCATCAAACTGCGCGACGGCAAAGACCGCTCACTGCTGCGCCGCCACCCGTGGGTGTTTGAGGGCAGCATTGCCCGGGGCAGCGCCGATGCCGGCGAGACAGTGCGGGTGGAATCACACGACGGCCGTTTTTTGGCCTGGGGCGCCTACAGCCCGGGGTCGATGTTCCGGGTGCGGGCCTGGAGTTTTGAGGAGGCCCAGCGCATCGACGCGGCCTTCTTCCAGGCCCGGGTGCAGCGCGCGGTGGCCTTGCGCGGCCGGTTGGGGCTGGCCAGCGACGGCCAGCGCCTGGTGCATGGTGAGGCGGACGGCCTGCCCGGCTTGATCGTGGACCGCTACGGCGCGGTGCTGAGCGCGCAATTTCTGTCGGCCGGCGCCGAGCGCTGGCGCGATGTCATCACCGACGCCCTGTGCGCCGCCACCGGCCTGGCAGCGGTGTATGAGCGCTCCGACACCAGCGCCCGGGCGCGTGAGGGCCTGCAGCCCCGCAGCGGCTGGCTGCGCGGCAGTGGCGACACCAGCCTGGTGATCACCGAACACGGCTGGAGCCTGGGCGTGGACGTGGCCACCGGCCACAAGACCGGCTACTACCTGGACCAACGCGAAAACCGCCGTCTGTTTGCCCACCTGGTGCGCCAGTTGGGCTGCCAGCGCGTGCTGAACTGCTACAGCTACACGGGGGGCTTCAGCGTGGCCGCACTGGCCGGCGGCGCCAGCCAGGTGACCAGCGTGGATTCATCCGGCCCAGCGCTGGCGCTGGCACGCGACAACATCCACCGCAACGGTTTTGATGCGCTGCTGGACAGCGGCGCCGTTGAATTTGCCGACGCCGACGTGAACACCTGGCTGCGCCAGGCGCTGCAGGCCAGCCGGCGGTTTGATGCCATCGTGCTGGACCCGCCCAAATTTGCGCCCACTGCCGCCCACGCCGAGCGCGCCGCCCGCGCCTACAAAGACATCAACCGCCTGGCCTTGATGCTGCTGGCCCCGGGCGGGCTGCTGCTGACCTTCAGTTGCTCGGGTGGCATCAGCGCCGATCTGTTCCACAAGATCGTGGCCGGCGCCGGGCTGGACGCGGGGGTCAATGCGGCCATCCTGCAGCGGCTGGAGGGCGCGTGCGACCACCCCACCACGATCGAGTTTCCGGAGGGCGAGTACCTGAAGGGGCTGGCGTTGCTGCGGTCTTGAACAGTCGATCCACGCGCTGACCACGGCAAGCCCCCATCCCGGCGCGTCAACAGCAAGTCCAATCGAAGGTATGTGATGAAGATATCCAACGCTTTTGCCCAAGTTGTCGCCCTGGTGGGTGACGCTGCCATCCTGGTGCGGCGCCTGCAAGGCGGCGTGCCGCCGCAGGCGGTGGGTGCATCACCCACCATTCCGCAAGCCAAGCCGCAAGGCAGCATCCCCACCCTCAAGATGCCCACCGCCCAGGGCTGGGCCGCAGGGCAATTGCCCAAAGCCGCACCCGGCTTGCAGGTCAACGCCTTTGCCACCGGCTTGAAGCACCCGCGCTGGATCACCGTGCTGCCCAACGGCGATGTGACCGTGGCCGAGGCCTTGTTCAACCCCGGGCCGGTCAAAACGCTGTTTGGCCATGCCATGGTCAGCACCATGCGGCGCGCCGCAGCAGTGGGTGACAGCCCGAACCGCATCACCCTGCTGCGCGATGCCGATGGGGATGGTGTGGCCGAAGTGCGCCACACCCTGCTGGATGGCCTGCGCCAGCCCTTTGGCATGGCGCTGCTGGGCGACACGTTTTATGTGGGCAACACCGATGGCCTGGTGGCCTTCCCCTACACCCCCGGCGCCACCCGCATCAGCGCACCGGGCCGGCAACTGGCCAGCTTCAAGCCCGGTGGCCACTGGACGCGCAGCCTGCTGCCCAGCGTGGACGGCCAGCAGCTCTATGTGGGCGTGGGCTCGCTCAGCAACATCGGCGAGGCTGGACTGGGTATCGAGCAAGGCCGCGCCTGCATCTACCAGTTTGACGTGGCCAGCGGCCTCAGCCGTGTGTTTGCCAGCGGCCTGCGCAACCCGGTGGGCCTGGCCTGGGAGCCCCACAGCGGCGCCTTGTGGACGGTGGTGAACGAGCGTGACGGCCTGGGCGACGAGACCCCACCCGACTACCTGACCGCCGTACACGACGGCAGCTTTTACGGCTGGCCCTACAGCTACTGGGGCCAGACGGTGGACGACCGGGTGCCGCAAGACCCGGCGGCCGTGGCCCGCGCCAGCGTGCCTGATTACGCGCTGGGCGGCCACACCGCGTCACTGGGCCTGTGCTGGCTGCCGGCGGGCACCTTGCCCGGCTTCCCCGAGGGCATGGTGATCGGCCAGCACGGCTCTTGGAACCGCAGCAAGCTGAGCGGCTACAAAGTGGTGTTTGTGCCGTTTGAGGGGGGTAAACCGGCCGGCCCACCACGCGACATCCTGAGCGGCTTTTTGGCGCCAGATGAACGCGTGTCCTACGGCCGGCCGGTGGGGGTGGCGTTGGCGGCTGATGGTGCGTTGCTGGTGGCTGATGACGTGGGGGATGTGATTTGGCGGGTGACTGGAGCGCGGTGACGCGCCACCCGCACGGTGGCACTGGCCACCCCCGCATCACACCCCACGCGACCGATCTGCCCAATAGGGTTGACGCAGCACACGTTTGAGGATTTTGCCGCTGGGGTTGCGTGGCAGGGCCTCCACACAATCAACGGATTTTGGACATTTGTAGCGGGCCAGCCGCGCGCGCAGGTCGGCGATCAGTGCGCTGGCTGTCAGGGCTTGGCCGGGCCGCAGCACCACGATGGCCTTGACGGCTTCGCCCCAGATGTCGTCGGGCACACCGATGATGGCGCCGTCGGCCACGGCAGGGTGGGCCATCAGCAGGTTCTCGATTTCGGCCCGGTAGATGTTTTCGCCGCCCGAGATGACCATGTCTTTGATGCGGTCGTGGATGTAGAGGCAACCGCCCGGCACATAGCCGCCGTCGTCCGAGCGAAACCAGCCACCCGCAGCGCTGCGCCCACCGGAGTAGGCGGCGGCGGTGACCTCGGGGTTGCGCCAGTATTCGCGCAGGGTGCCGTGGGATTCGATCCAGACCTCGCCGGTCTGGCCGTCGGGCAGGTCTTGCAGCGTCCTCGGGTCAACAATGCGCAGCCGTGTACCAGAGATGGCCCGACCGGATGAGCGCAGCAGGCCGGCCTGGGCGCCGCTGGTGTGGTGGTCCTCGGGCATCAAGAAGGTGGCCGAGCCCGACAACTCGGTCAGGCCGTAAACCTGCAGCAGGCCGCAGCCAAACACTTGCAGCGCCTGCGTCAGCACGGTTTCACTCACCGGTGAACCGCCGTAGGCAATCAGCTGCAGGCTGCGGTAGTTGCCGGTGCGGGCAGTGGGCGACTGCAACACAAACATCACCATCGCCGGCACCAAAAACGCGTGTGTGATGCCGTGCTGGCCAATGGCGGCAATAAAACCTGCCGGGTCAAACTTGGCGTACAGGCTGCTGCAGGCGCCGCAGTGCAGTGGCCGCAGCGCCATGTTGATGCCGGCGATGTGAAAGTTGGGCAGCGGGTTGCCCACCACGCTGCTGGTGCCGACACGCCATTGGTCAACCACCACCTCGGCGCTGTACAGCAGGCCCTCGTGGGTCAGCACCACCCCATTGGGCAGGCCAGTGGTGCCGCTGGAATACAGCTGCAGCGCCGCGTCTTGCAAGCCGGCGGCCACGGGGGTGAAGTGGTCGGGTGCGCCGGCATGCCAGGCCTCAAAGTCGGGTGCGTCGGCTTGTGGCCCATCCACACACACCCGCTGCTTGACGGTGGGCAGCTTGAGCGCACTGGCCACCGGCCAAAAGGCGGCATCGGCCAGCAGCAAGCGGGCCTCACCGTGGCCCAGGATGTACTGCAACTCGTCCGCAGCCAGGCGCCAGTTCACCGGCATGCACACCGCGCCCAGTTTGCAGCAGGCCAGCAGCGTGAGCAGGCAGGACAGTGTTGGCGTGTCAGGCAGGCCACCCTGTCGCCGCGCGTCAGGCCCAAATCTGCCAAGCAGTGGGCAATGCGGTTGCTCAGGCGCTCCACGTCGGCAACGCTGTACAACTGGTCCCCCACGCGGTGGGCGGGCGCCCGGGGTGGTCTTGCGCCTTGTGGCTAAGCGCTGCCCTGGGCCTTGTCAGCCCGACGCCAGGCCCGTGCCAGCCTTAATGCCAGCGCCAATTCCAGCCCCTATCCCGGCCCCGATACCGGCCCCGATACCGGCCCCCGCGCCCCGCCCCAGCCCCACCGCCGGCTCAAACTTGGCCCGGTGGGTGACAAAAAAGCTTTTGACGTTGCGCACGTTGGCGTCTTGGGTAAACAGCCGCTGCACCAGCGCGTGGTAGCCGGCCATGTCGGCCAGCCACAGCACCAGCATGAAGTCGGGCCCGGGTGAGACGCGGTAGCACTGCTGCACGGCATCTTCAGCCACGGCGCGGGCCTCAAACGCGGCCAGGTGTTCGGCGCCCTGGCGGTCGAGTGTCAGCTCCACCACGGCGCTTAAACCGCCCACCAGTGCCGGCGCCACGATGGCCACCTGGCGCTCGATGACGCCTGTTTCCACCAGCCGGCGCACGCGGCGCAACGCGGTGGCGGGGGACACAAACGCGGCCTCGGCCAAGGCTTGGTTGGCGCGCGCGCAGTCGGCTTGCAGCAGGTCCAGCAGGCGCAGGTCGATCTCATCCAAGGGTTCTGACATGTCTTTAATCATCAAAAAGTTAATTCAAATGAAATTATCTTTCTTTGAAAGATTTTGTGGTTGATTGATTTCAAAATTGCATGAATTTTGCACGCCAATTTCTTGTCGCCCTGACTACGATGTGCTTTTGCATTGCAGCCAAAGGAAGCAAACATCATGTGTGGCATCGTCGCCGCGGTCAGCAACCGCAACATCGTCCCGGTCCTGGTGGAGGGCCTGAAACGGCTGGAATACCGCGGTTATGACTCGTGCGGCGTGGCCGTGCACCAGGGTGGCCAACTGCGCCGCACCCGCAGCACCAGCCGGGTGGCTGAGCTGGGGGCGCAAATTGCACAAGATGATGTGCATAGTGGCACCGGCATTGCCCACACCCGCTGGGCCACCCACGGTGTGCCGGCCATGCACAACGCCCACCCGCATTTTTCAGGCGATCGCATTGCGTTGGTCCACAACGGCATCATCGAAAACCATGATGAATTGCGCGCTGAGCTGCAAAACAAGGGCTATGTGTTCGAGAGCCAGACCGACACCGAGGTGATTGCCCACTTGGTGCATCAGCTGTACGACGGTGATTTGTTTGACGCCGTGCAGCGCACCACCGCCAGGCTGAAGGGCGCTTACGCCATTGCCGTGTTCTGTCGCGATGAGCCGCACCGGGTGGTGGGCGCACGTGAGGGCTCGCCACTCGTGCTGGGCGTTGGTGAAGGTGAAACCTTTCTCGCGTCCGACGCCATGGCCCTGGCCGGGGTCACCGACCAGATCGTCTACCTGGAAGAAGGTGACGTGGTGGACCTGCAGCTGGGCAAACACTGGATCAGTACCCGCCAGCCCGACGGCAGCTTTGAGCGGGTGAAGCGTGAGGTGCGCACGGTGCATGCCCACACCGGCGCGGCCGAGTTGGGGCCTTACCAGCACTACATGCAGAAAGAGATTTTTGAGCAGCCGCGTGCTATCAGCGACACGCTGGAGGCGGTGGCCGGCATCACGCCCGAGCTGTTTGGCGACGGTGCGCACGCGGTGTTCAACAGCATTGACCGGGTGCTGATCCTGGCCTGTGGCACCAGTTATTACTCGGGCTCCACTGCCAAGTACTGGCTGGAAAGCATTGCCGGCATC
Organism: Betaproteobacteria bacterium; assembly: GCA_043759535.1. GTDB lineage: Bacteria > Pseudomonadota > Gammaproteobacteria > Burkholderiales > Burkholderiaceae_C > Pseudaquabacterium. The sequence continues at coordinate 15,124 of JAYVLI010000246.1, forward strand.
CCCTGCAGCGTGGAGATTGCCAGCGAGTACCGCTACCGCGACAGCGTGCCTGACCCGCGCACGCTGGTGGTCACCATCAGCCAAAGCGGCGAGACGGCCGACACGCTGGCGGCTCTGAAACACGCACGCAGCCTGGGCATGAGCAACACCCTGACCATCTGCAACGTGGGCACCAGCGCCATGGTGCGGGAATGCAAGCTCAACTTCTTGACGCATGCGGGTGTGGAGATTGGCGTGGCGTCCACCAAGGCCTTCACCACCCAGTTGGTGGCCTTGTTTTTGCTGACACTGACGCTGGCGCAAGCACGCGGCCGGCTGAGTGAGGCACAAGAAGCACAGCACATCAAAGCCTTGCGCCACCTGCCGGCCGCAGTGCAGGCGGTGCTGGCGCTGGAGCCACAAGTCATTGCCTGGGCCGCCGACTTTGCGCGCAAGGAAAACGCGTTGTTTCTGGGCCGCGGCCTGCATTACCCGATTGCGCTGGAAGGCGCGCTCAAGTTGAAGGAGATCAGCTACATCCACGCTGAGGCCTACCCGGCCGGTGAGTTGAAGCACGGCCCGTTGGCGCTGGTGACATCGGCCATGCCGGTGGTCACCATCGCGCCCAATGACGCGCTGTTGGAGAAGCTGAAAAGCAACCTGCAAGAGGTGCGTGCGCGCGGCGGTGAGCTGTTTGTGTTTGCCGACGCCGACACCCATATCAAGAGCGAACCCGGTGTGCATGTCATCCGCATGCCCGAGCATTACGGCGCCCTGTCACCCATCCTGCATGTGGTGCCGCTGCAATTGCTGGCCTACCACACTGCCTGCGCGCGCGGCACGGATGTGGACAAACCGAGAAACCTGGCCAAATCCGTGACGGTCGAATGACCGGCATGGGTTTGTGGCGCGCAGCGCCAGCGCCATAGGCGCGCCAGGTTGATCGGTTTGGGGGTCCGCTCACATCGCGTCAGCGATGTGAAGGCGCGGTAGCGCCGGGCGGACACCACAAGCGACGCAATCTTGCCAAGTCCGTGACGGTCGAATGACCGGCATGGGCTTGTGGCGCGCAGCGCCAGCGCCGCAGGTGCGCAAGACAGCGTGGCTTGCGGTGCAGGCTAACTTGGCGCAGCCAAGTTGAGGTGCTCAGCGCCGGCCGACACCACAAGTCCAGAAACCTGGCCAAGAGCGTGACGGTCGAGTGAGCGGCGAGCGCTTGTGGCGAGCACACACAGGACCCATCAAGCCGGTGACGACCGCAAACCGTAAGTCTTGCCACCCGCAAACAGGTACTCCACCCGCATCACCGCGTCGCCTTTTTCGCCGGTGAATGTGAAGCCCAGCAGCGCCAGGGCGTCGCCTACCTTGATCTCGGGCACGGCCCAGGCCAGCATGCGCGACACCGGCGCCAGCTCAATGTCCCAGCGCTGGTCTTTGCGGATTGGCAGCTGCGCGGCCTTGAGCAGCGTTGGGCCATCCACCGGTGCAGTTTGTGTTGGCAGGCGGCGGCTGGGCAGGTCAGGCGGCAGCTTCAGGCCGCCGGCGGGCAGGTCCAGTTGCAGCTCCACATGGGGATTGCGCCAGGCCACCCGGGCGGCCTGGCCCTCCAGATAGAGCGGGCGGGTTTGGTCAAAACTGCTCCAGCCATGGTGCGCCCAGGCGGGCGGGCTGATGAGCACGGGGGCGGCGATGAAAACACGGCGGTGCATGGTGGGTTTTCTCCATCAAAGTGGCGGGCCGGGCGCCGTCAGAGGTAGGCGATCCAACGGCCACTGATGATGGCACCCAACCAAAGCACTGTGGACAGCACGGTCTGGGTACGGGCCAGGCCGTCGCAGCGGGCCAGGCTGTCGCGGCCATGGAACCAGGCGGCATTCAGACCTGCCAGATGCACCAGCCCCAGCTTGATCAGAAACGCCCGGTTAGACACCATCTCTGCTGGGTGCGCAGCAAACATGAGCAGGCCGCTGCACAGCACCAGGCCAAAGCCCGCCGCCGTGACGGACAGGGCCAGCTTGGCCAGCGGTCGCACCGGCAAGTCAGCGCCAAAGCCCCACACCCGCAATTCCAAAAGCACCAGGCTGCCCAGCAGCAGTGCAATGCCGGTGATGTGCAGCACCTCCAGCGCCGGATAGGCGATGGGGTGCGATGCAATCCACGGCAGGCCTGCCCAAGGGCCAATCGTTCCGCTGTTCATGGTGCTCAGGCTAGCAGACGGCCGGCGGACCGCCTCAACCCTTGCGCTGCCCTCTGGCCCAACCTGCACCCAGCAGCACTGCCAGCGCAGTGCCTGGGTCCACCAGGGCGACAGCTGCCTCGCCGCCAGCAACTTGTGCAGTGGTGCGAGCGTGGGCGGCGCAGTCCGCCAAAGCGCTGGCCGATCGCTTGCCCAGCAGCACCTTGGCGGCCTTGTCAACGTCAACCGCCAGCCTCACGTTGAACCACCACACCGCCGGCCAAGCCGGTGGTGCCACAAGCGTCGCTGGTGGCTGCGCAAGCAGTGCCACCACGCGGCTTCAACCATCACCTCTCCCTGGATATTGACCATGAAAAACGCACTGATTGCACTGGTTGTTGTGTTGGCTGCCACTAGCGCCCAAGCCCAAGTGGCCACCGCAGCCAAAGAGGCCGGCAAGGCCACCGTGGAGACAGTCAAGCAAGGCACGGAAAGCGCCAAGGCCGCCACCAGTACCGGAGTGGACAAGGCGGTGCATCAGGTCAAGGCCAAGGTCCACAAGGCCAAGGCAAAAAAGGCGACCAAGGCGTCCAAGCAAGCGGCTAAAGCGGCGGTCAACTAACCAACCACTTGAGCGGCAGGCGCGGCAATACCGCGCTGGGCGCAGCGCTACCGCATGGTGGTAGACCCAAGACGGCGCTTCTATGGCGCCGTTGTTGCGTGCGGTGGTTGCGTGCGGTGGGTGCGTGTGGTGGGTGCGTTCGGTCGGTGCGCCTGGCGTGGTGGGTGATCAACGAGGCTTGGCGCTTGCCACCCGCGCCCGCCACCCGCGCTCGCCACCCGCGCTCGCCACCCGCGCTGGTGTGGCTGATCAAGCCTTGGGCAAACGGTGCAACCCGCAAATCTTGTTGCCGTCCGGGTCACGCAGGTAGGCCAGGTAGAGCTTGCCGTTGGCACCTTCGCGCTCACCGGGCGGGTCTTCACCGGTGGTGCCGCCGTTGGCCAAGCCGGCGGCATGCCAGGCGTCCGCCTGGGCAGGTGACTGGCAGGCAAAGCCGATGGTGCTGCCGTTGCCCACCACGGCGGGCTGGCCGTCAATCGGCAGGCTGACCGAGAACACACCGGTCGGTGTGCGCCAGAACACGCGGTGGCGGTCTACCGCGCCGGCGGGCACGCCCAGCGTGCCCAGCACAGCGTCGTAAAACGCCTTGGCTTTGTCGAGGTTGTTGCTGCCGATCATGATGTGGGAAAACATGGTGTGGGGGTCTCCGGGTGGGTGCGTCAAGCGCGGGGTGCAGTGGGTTGAAACGGGTGAAAAAGGGGCGGGCTCAGTTGACTTGCCGCTCACGTCCATCCCAGTAGGGCGCGCGCAGCGCCCGGCGCAAAATCTTGCCGGTGGGGTTGCGGGGCAGTTCGGGGATCACGTCCACCGTCTTGGGCACTTTGAAGCCGGCAATGCGCTCGCGGGCCCAGGCAATCACGCTGGTCGGGTCTACCGTGTGGCCGGGCTTGGCCACACAAATGGCCTTCACCGCCTCGCCCCAGGTGGCATCGGGCACGCCGATCACCGCCACATCGGCCACGTCGGGGTGGCCGTAGATGGCGTTCTCCACCTCGGCTGGGTAGACGTTTTCACCGCCGCTGATGATCATGTCTTTGACCCGGTCGTGGATGTAGACATAACCATCGGCGTCCAGATAACCCGCGTCGCCGGTGGACACCCAGTTGTCCGCAGTTTTGGTGCGGGCGGTGGCCTCGGGCTGTTTCCAGTAGCCCAGCATGTTGTTGGACGAGCGGGTCACGATTTCGCCCACCTCACCGGTGGCCACCGGCTGGCCGTCAGCGCCCACGATCTTGACTTCCACCCCCGGCACCGGTTTGCCGGCGGCGCGCATGCGCGGGCTGCCGTTGGGGTTGTGGTCTTCGGGGGGCAGCATCACCACGGTGCCGGTGGTCTCCGTCATGCCGTAGGCCTGGGCAAACTGGCAGCCAAAGGCCCGCACACAGTCGCGCAGCAGCGCCAGCGGGATGGGCGCTGCACCGTAAAAAATGTACTTCAGGCGGCTGAAATTGGTGGTGGCGCAGCGCGGGTGCGTCACCAACATCTGCAGCGCGGCGGGCACCGCAAAAAAGCGCGTCACGTTTTCTTTCTCGATGGCATCAAACACACCGTCGGGTGTGAATTCGGCCATCACGCAGCCGCACACGCCACCGGCCAGCGCCATGAAGCCCAAGCCCGTGCCGCCGATGTGGGCACAGGGCATGGCCACCATCACCACCTCGTCGTCGGCCCAGAAAGCCCAGGGCAGTTTGGCCGCCTGGGCCGCCGTGCGCAGGCCAAACAGGTTGCGGTTGCACAGCTCCACCCCTTTTGGGTGGCCGGTGGTGCCTGAGGTGTAAAGCTGCAGGATGGCGTCTTCAGGCCCGCTGGGTGTGAAGTTGTCTGGTGCGGTGTTGTCGATCCAGGCCCAGGCTTCATGGGCCGACAGCACCCGCTGCATCTGGGGCAAATCAGCCGCCATGGCGCGGGCATCGTCAGCAAACCCAGCACCGGCGAACAGCAGTTTGGCGTCGGTGTTGTCTGCAATGAAGTGCCGCTCAGGGGCGGCAAGGCGCCACCCCACAGGTGCCATCACCACGCCGATGCGCGCCGCGCCATACAGCAGCGTGAAATACAGCACCGCGTTTTTGCCCAACCAGGCAATGCGGTCCCCTTTTTGCAGCCCGGCCGTCAGCAGCGCCGTTGCCACCCGGCGGGTGCTGGCATCCAGCTCGGCAAAGTTGATGCGCCGCTCACCCACCATGGCAGGCTGGTGTGGGCGGTCAGCAGACCAGTGGCGGATGAAGGCATCAACGGTCAGCAGCTCGGGGGTGTGCATGGCGGGGGTGCTGGTGGCAGCACCAGGCGGGTGGGCGGACAGGTTGATGGGTGGGGCGGGCGGACGAACACAACCAGCCACTCTATTGGCCACCAGTGGCGCGCGGGCCGAGGATCATCCCCAGGCCTGGCGTACGCCAAGGTGACAGGTGGTTGGTGGGCTTGGCCTGATGTCTGGTGGTGCTTTGTTGATGACACCAGGCGCATGTTCACCACTGCTGGCCACCAGCTCAGGCGGCCCGCGCCAGCGCTTGCTCCACACCGTCCAGCGCCTGTGGGTGGGCCACCAGCGCCCGGCGCAGCAGGGGCAACCGGCTTTGGGCGGCTTTCAAAACCTCAGCGGGCACCTCGGCGGCCGACGCTGCCAGATGAAGATCGTCGCACTCGACCAGCGCCGCGATCAGCGTGGCGGCCTGCAGCAAGTCTTTGCTGGACTTGGCCAGGTCTTGCTGGCGGTTGGCGCTGGAGAACAACTTGTGCCACACCAGCCGCTCAGGCGCCGGAATATCGACCGGGATGCAGTGGCCGCCCGCCAGTAGGCAACTGCGGCGCGGCGCATGCAGCAGGTAGTCAAAGTGCGGCATCGTCTGCGCATGCCATTGCAGTGCAGGCATGGCAACGACCTGCCCCAAAACAGCGCCGTGGGTCAGCACATCAATCCGCAGGCTGTCTTTGCCTGGGCGCTTGACGGACGTCGACGGACTGCCCGGCGACAAGCCTGGCACCGGGAAAAGCGGTAACTGTGCTGCTTGCACCGTCGCCAGAAATGACAAGGGCGCGGCAAGTTTGAGCGCTGGTCTGCGGGCCAGGTCCACATCCTGGGTGCGCAAGGCCACCGCTTTGATGCCCAGCTCGTTCAGCCACACCATGTAGGCCAGGCGACCCACGATCACCAGGCCAGCGTCCACAAGCCCAGTGAGCGATAACTCGATCAGCACGCGGTCAACGTCCTTGTCTGCCACCTGGAAGCCAAGTTGGCGCAGGGCCCTGACCTGCTGTCGGGTCCACTCGGCAAACTCCATGCGGCCACGCATGGCTGCGAGTGCTGGCGCATCCGCAGCCTTGCAAACCAAGGCTTCGGTCTGTTGGCCGGGCACGGCGTAGTAGCGGCGGTACCAGTAGGCATGGCCCGTGCCGGTGCGCAGGGCCAGCGTGCCAGGCGTGCCGGGCAGCAGCAGGCCCTCGTTGCGACATCGCTCGGCAACCTCTGTGTACTGGGTGCGAAAGGCAAGCTCGTGGCGTGTGTAGAGCGCCTGTGGACGGGTGAACTGCGGCATTTTGATCACCCCTTATTTATTAAACTTAAGGGGTAGCTTCATTGGCGTCAACAACGGTCGCTCAACAACAGCCCGTCCGGAGCGGCAAGACGGGCTTGCACACACTCCGAGGCTCGCCTCTACGCTGTCAGCCTGTTGACCCATCCACATGGCAAGTGCTGCGCTGCATGCTGTGGCGCAGCGCATGCAGGCGTTGGATGGTGCCGCTGCGGTCATCAAACTCGGCCACCATCAGGTCGATGGCGCCCTGGTGGGCGGGGTGGTCTACCGGCAGCCAGGGTGCGCCCAGCGTGGCCCATTGGGCGTCGCCCAGCAGCAGCTCGCCGGTCAAAAAGAGTTGGTGCTGGTGCGGGCCGGCCTCAAACGATGCTGCCACCGCTTGCCCGCCATCCGCCGGCCGGCACAGGCCGTGGGCCAAGGTCTGGTCAAACACCAGCAGGTCACCGGGCGCCACGGCCAGCCGTACAGCGGCATGTGGCATCACAAACTCCACATCGACCACATCCAGCGCCAGCAGCCAAAACAGGCAGCGTGACCAATGGCGGCCGACATCGTTGTGAAAGCCGGCGCCGCGTGAGGCCAGGTAGTCGATGCGGGTGGCCACGCTGCTGCGGTAATCGGCAAGTTGCGGCCCCAACACACCCGTCAACTGCAAGGCGCTGGCGATGCTGCCCACCAGATCAACCACGCCGGGTGCGGCGGCGGCCAGGTCTGGCAGCGTGGTGGTGGCGTAGTCGATGTCCAGCGGCGCGTCCAGGGTGACACCCGCATAACCCGTTGCCGCCAGGCTGGCCAGCGCGGTGGCATCCAAAAAATCGGTGTGCACCAGATGCACCTGGCCGTAGGGCGCACGCGCTTGCAGGGCGTGTTGCGGCTCGTCGCTGCGCACCGCAAAGCAGCGGTAGGGCGTGGGCACGGCATGCACATCGGCGGCATGGGTGCGGTGGGTGGGGTTGGCTGGGCGGGTCGGCACCGCGCCATTGTCATGACGGGTGGGTTGGTGGCGCCGGGCTGCACTAGAGTCGCCAGTCCCCCACCGCAGCACACCCCGCCCGCCATGCACAGACTGCCATCGGAATTGCGCCGCCTCTACCTGCCCCAGGCCACCGGCGGCCAGGATGTGGTGGTGGACATGGCGGCAGACACGGCCAGCCTGGTGGGCCCCGATGGGCGGGTGCGGGCCATGGTGCTGGAGCTGACCGGCCCGGCGGATTGGGCGGCCTTGTCGCCCGTGTGGCAGGGTGTGCAGGCCGATCTGGCGTTGCCCGCGCCGGCCATCGCGGTGTCCGGCACGGACGCCTACCAACTGTGGTTTTCACTGGACCAGCCTCTGCCCGCTGCGCAGGCCACGGCGTTTTTAGAAGCCTTGCGGCTGCGCTACCTGGGCGATGCCCAGCCCTGGCGCATTGGCGTGTGGCCCAGGCTGGATGCTGCAGCGCAGACCCTGCATACCAGCCTGGTGCCGGCGGTGCAGCCCGGCACCGGCCGGTGGTCCGCCTTCATTGCCCCCGACCTGGCGGCGGCGTTTGCCGACGAGCCTTGGCTGGACTTGCCGCCCAACCCGGATGGCCAGTGCAACTTGCTGGCCAGGCTCAAAAGCATCTCGGCCGATGATTTGGCGTCGGCGCTGGACCGGCTGCAGCCCGCTGCGGTGGTGGCCCAAGCCCAAGCCCAGCCAGCGGCAGGCGCTGCAGCGCAGGCCGGCGCGTGGCTGGACCCCACACGCTTTTTGCTGGACACCATGAACAACCCCAGCGTGGCGCTGGGCTTGCGCATCGAGGCGGCCAAGGCCTTGCTGCCCTACACCCACAAGCCGCTGCAGCCGTGACATGTCCGGCCGCTGGTGTGGCCCAGCCTCACGGCGGCACCACCGCGCGCTGGAACGCCCCCGCCGTGCGCCGCCGCATGCGCCACCACTTGGTTGATGTCGCCCAGCGCAAACGCGGTGACTTCAACAGCGTCCAGCCGCAGCAGGCCGGCGCGCACCATTGCCACCAGGCGGCCGGTGGCGTCGCGCGGGTACATCCACTGGCCACGCAGCGTGATGTTGTTGCGCAAGATCCAGGGGCAGGGCAGGGCAAGGCCAGGTCATCACCACCCAGCAGGCCCACACCGCCCATCAACACGATGCGGCCGTATTCACGCACCGCCATGGCCGCCGCCCGCACCGGCTGCGGCCCGGCGGATGGAGGCAGCAGGTCCAGCACCACGCCGATGCCACCGGGCGCGGCCTGCTGCATGCGGCGGGTGTCGTCCAGCGCGTCACCGCTGAGCTGCACGGTGCGCACCCGGGGGCCGTGGCGGCGCGCCAGCTCGGCCAGCATGGTGGTGTTGCGGCCGGGTGCGATGACACAGCCCGCGCCCATGGCCAGCGCCACCGCCACGCAGGCACTGCCAAAGTTACCGGTGGCCCTGCTCACCAGCAGGGTTTCACCGAGCTGCAACTGGGCTGCCAGCTGGCCGCCGTAAGGCACCAGCAGCAGGCCCAGGCTGCACCAGGGGCCGGCCTGCGCGGCACCCATCGCGCCAACCGGAATCGCGTTGTCGGTTGGCACCCGCATCTGCGGGCATAAGCGCCGTGGTGAAAATACTGCTGCGGGCGTTGGCAGCCCGGGCCGCGTGCGCTGGCGCCTTGCAGCGTGATGTCTGGCGTGCGTGCATGGTCGCGTGAACGCACGGTGGGGTCACGGCTCACCCAGTCGCCCACGGCCAGCCGGGTGGCGTCTGGCCCCAAGGCGCGCACCCGGCCAATGGCGCCGGCGCCGGGCACCGCCGGCAAGGCCAGCAGGCACCTCGCGCACCGCTGAACACCTCTGCCACGCAGGGCAGCACACCGGCGGCCACCACGTCCGCGATCACCTCCCCGGTGCCCAGCACCGGGTCTGGCCAGGTCTGGACAACAAGCGGTGGGCCAAATGCATGCAGGACGGCGGCTTTCATGGTCTGCCGTGTGGGTTGCGATCGCCCATGCTCCCAAGCTTTTTCCGCCCGGTGCAGGCCCGCTAGCATCCTGGGATGGCGCAGACCCGGGCTGCGCGCAGCCTCACCATGCCAGCCCCCCAAACTCACGCGCTGGGCGATTTTTTGCGCGCACGGCGTGAACAACTCAGCCCGGCAGCCTGTGGTGTGCCGGCCGGGCGCCGCCGCCGCACGCCCGGCCTGCTGTCCGAGGTGGCGGCTGATTTGGCAGTCAGCATCCCGCAGGCCGGCCATGTGATCAGCATTTACGCGCTGGGCGTGGTGATCGGCGCGCCACTGCTGGCAGTGCCGGCCGCCGGCTGGCCTCGTGATGCTGGGCCTGACCAGCGCCACCTTGGTGGGTGTGCCCATGGCCGCCTGGCTGGGCCAGCACTGGGGCTGGCGGGCGGCATTTGTGTTTGTCGGCGCCATTGCCGCACTGGCCTGTGTGCTGCTGCGCTGCGGTGTGCCTGACTCGCCGGCCCCCCAAGGCGCCAGCCCGCTGCGTGAGCTGGGCGCGCTGGCCCGGCCGCAGGTGTGGCTGACGCTGGGCATTGGCGCCATCGGTTTTGGTGGCTTGTTTGCGGTGTTCAGCGACATCAAACCCACCTTGACCGAGGTGACGGGCTTGTCTGTGCACCTGGTGCCGCTGGTGCTGGCAGCTTTCCCGTTCACCGCGCCCTACCCGTTGCTGGCCGCACTCAATGTGTTTTTGGTGGGCACCATCGTGGCCATTGCCCCGGCGCTGCAAATCCGGCTGATGGATGTGGCCGGTGATGCCCAAACCCTGGCCGCCGCGTTCAACCACTCGGCCTTCAACCTGGCCAATGCGCTGGGCGCCTGGCTGGGCGGCCTGGCCATTGCCGCCGGCCTGGGCTGGACCAGCACCGGCTGGGTGGGTGTGCTGCTGGCGCTTGCCGGCATGGGGGTGTTTGGCGCCGCGCTGGGGCTGGACAGGCGCCGCCGGTAAATTACGCCGGCCCGCATGGCGGGGCTAAAAACTGTATATTTGTACAGTCATGAAGCCTCCCGCCATCCCCCTGCTGACGCCCAACAACGGCGGCATCCAACGCAAGATCCACGTGCTGGCTGACGCCGCCAAGTACGACGCGTCCTGCTCGTCCAGCGGCGCGCAGCGGCGCGATTCACGCAATGGCAGCGGTATTGGCGGCACCAGTGGCGCCGGCATCTGCCACAGCTATGCACCCGATGGCCGCTGCATCTCGCTGCTCAAGGTGCTGCTCACCAACTGGTGCGTGTATGACTGCCTGTACTGCGTCAACCGCGAAAGCAGCAATGTGGAGCGGGCCCGGTTTTTGGTGCCTGAGCTGGTGGAGCTGACGCTGGACTTTTACCGCCGCAACCTGATCGAGGGCCTGTTTCTCAGCTCGGGCATCGTGCGCAATCCGGATTACACGATGGAGCAAATCATTGAAGTGGCGCGCCAACTGCGGGAGGTGCATGACTTTCGCGGCTACATCCACTTGAAGACCGTGCCCGACGCCAGCGACGATTTGATCGCCCGCGCCGGGCGGTATGCCGACCGGCTGAGCATCAACATCGAGCTGCCCACGGCTGACGCGCTGGCCAAACTGGCGCCGGAGAAAAACAGCGTGGGCATCTACCGCTCGATGGCGCGCATCCGCAGCCAGCTGGACGTGTCCAAGGCCGAGCACGCGCCGCAGCCGGCGCGGTCCATGCCGCTGGCCCCAGCCCGCCGGGCGCGGCCACCGCGTTTTGCACCGGCCGGCCAGACCACGCAGATGGTGGTGGGTGCGGATGCGTCCGACGACGCGGCCATCCTGCAGGCCAGCAGCACGCTGTACAGCGACTACCGCATGAAGCGGGTGTACTACTCGGCCTTCAGCCCCATCCCGGATGCGTCGGCAGCGCTGCCGCTGCAGGCCGCACCGTTGCTGCGTGAGCACCGGCTCTACCAGGCCGACTGGCTGCTGCGGTTTTACGGTTTTGCGCGGCAAGAGATCATCGGCAGCAGCGGCATGCTGGCGCTGCACATCGACCCCAAGCTGGCCTGGGCGCTGGCCAACCCGCAGCACTTTCCGCTGGATTTGAACCAGGCGCCCAAGGCGATGTTGTTGCGTGTGCCCGGCCTGGGGGTCAAGGCCGTGTTGCGCCTGCTGGGTGCGCGGCGTGGCCGCAGCTTGCACCTGGCCGACCTGGGCCAGTTGGCGGTGCCGCTGGCCAAAGTGCTGCCGTTTGTGCTGCTGCAAGACCACCGGCCCGGCCCGCAGGCCTTGCAGCGCCTGTTGCAGCCACCGGCGCCTGATGCTGCGCGCCAGCGTGATCTGTTTGACGCGGCATGACGGTGGCCATGACCGCCGTCACAGCGCAATTGGCCAGCCCCACCGACTGGGCGGGTTTTCGCAGCCTGGCGCGGCACCTGGTGGCCAATGCCGTGCCGCCGCAGCAGGTGTTGTGGCAGGTGGCCGGCGCGGCGCAAGACGGCTTGTTTGACAGCGCGGATGGGCTGTGCGCCAGCCAGTTGCCGCCCGCCCCGCCGTTGGGCTTGCCGGCGGGTTTTGCCAAGCTGGCGGCCACTGTGGCCCTGCATGACGACGCCGCCCGGTTTGACCGGCTTTACGGCTGGGTGTGGCAACTGGCGGCTGACCCGGCGCTTTGGCAAGACACCTTGCTGCCGCAACGGGTGCAGCTGGAGCGCATGGCCCAGGCGGTGCGGCGCGAGATCCACAAGATGCATGCGTTTGTGCGCTTCACGCCGGTGCTTGGCGCTGCAGGCCAGACCCAACACATCGCCTGGTTTACCCCCGCTCACCACGTGGTGGCAGCGGTGGCGCCGTTTTTCAGGGGCCGTTTTGCCAACCTGCGCTGGGCCATCCTGACACCGCGCTGCTGTGTTAGCTGGGACGGCGCGTTGTTGCAGTTCTCGCCCGGTGCTGACCCTTGCCAGCGGCCTGCTGCCGACGCCGGCCAGGCGCTGTGGTTGGCGTATTACAGCGCCACCTTCAACCCGGCACGGCTGAACCTGACGATGATGCAAAAAGAGATGCCGCAGCGTTATTGGCCCAACCTGCCCGAGGCGCAATTGATCGCCCCGCTGGCAGCGGCTGCCGCGCAGCGCACCCACGGCATGCTGGCGGCCGCACCATCACAACGGCAACGCCGGGTTGGCCGCCAGCGGCAGCCGGCGCCGCAGCCAGTCAGCGCAGCCGTGCCTGGCCTGGCTGGTACGCCGGACCTTGGCTGATGCGCGCAAAGTACGAGGCCCAAGCCGCTGAGCCCACCGGCCACTGCGCCAAAAAATCAGCCTGCCAGCGTGCGGCATCAAAGCGCAGCGGCAGCAGCGCCACATAAGCCGCGCCCACTTGGCACTCTTGCAGCACCGGGTGCGGTGCGGGCGTGCTGCCAATGCGGGTGAGCAGGCCAGCCAGATCACCCGCAAAGTTGGGCATGCCGGCCGCGCCGTTGTTGGCCACCAGGCCGCTGCGGTTGTTGGTTAGCGCAATCTGGCGCAGCGCCGGCAGGCAGGTGTGGCTGCTGGCAAACACATCCACATCGGCGGCGGCAAACACCGCCTGCAGCCAGGGCAGGGCGGCGGGGTCGTCCAGCGCCTGCGCCTCGAACCCCCAGCCGGCCAGGGCGTCCGCATCGCCATGCACCACGCCCACCCGGCAGCCGGCCACCTGGTAGCGCGCCAGCATGGGCAGTTGCGCCAGCCTGGCCAGCAGCGCCGGGTGGCGCCGGGCGGTGGCCTTGAGCTGGGCGTGGATCAGGTTGGACCACTGCACCACCGTTGCATCCACGCTGCTGGGGTAGGCACAACCGCAGCCGGCGTCGTCTTCTAGGCTGTACAGCTCGGCCTCCACATTGCCCAGGATGGCGTGGTGCTGCAGCACACGCTGGTTGAGCTGGGCAAAGCTGGTGTCGGCAATGTTGAACCAGTTGAAATCACCGTTGAAGCACAGTGTGGGGCTGTGGCCTGTTTGGTCAGTCTCGGCCAAGGCCAGCGCCTCCACGCAGTCCAGCGCGGCCAGGTTGCCGTACAGCCCGCCAATCAGGTACAGCGTCTGCGCCGTGCGCAGCGGGGCTTGTGCCATCGCCGCTGCGCCGTAGCGGTAGTGCAGTGGGCAACTGCGGCCAGGCGCGGCGTTGGTGGTTTCGGTGCTGGTGCTGGCATTGGTGCCGGCGTTGGTGTTGGTGTTGGCGGTCAGGGCAGTCATCGCAACAAGCCTCGCAATTGATCGGGGGTGTCGGCTGTGACCGGCCCATCGGCCACCACCCGGCCTTGGCGCAACGCCACCACCCGGTTGGCCAGGCGGGGCAGCAAGTCCAGGTCATGCAGCACACACACCAGCGTGGTGTGCTGGGCCAACACCACGCTGGCCAGCAGTTGCACCAGGTCGTCGGCTGCGCGGTCGTCCAGGCTGGCGGTGGGTTCATCGGCCAGCAGCACGCTGGCACGCTGGTGCAGGGCGCGCGCAATGGCCACTTTTTGCCGCTCGCCACCCGACAAGGTGTCGGTGCGCTGGCCGGCCGCGCGCCCCAAGCCCACACTGGCCAGCGCGGCCAGGGCGGCTTGCTTGTCAGCCGCCGGCCAGCGCCGCAGCCAGGTCCAGGGGGATGGGTGGCGGCCGGCGCCGCCGATCAACACGTTGTCCAGCGCGGTGAGCCGGCTGACAAGGTGCAGGCCCTGGTGAACCTGCGCCACCCGGCTGCGCAACTGCCGCAAGCTGGCCGGTGGGCAGGGTGCAGCCAGGTCGATGCCCAGCACCTGCAGCCCACCGCCGCTGACCCGGCCAAACCCGGCCAGCGCGCGCAGCAGGGTGGATTTGCCGGCGCCGTTGTGGCCCACCAGCGCCACCCGCTCACCGGCGGCCACGGTCAAGTCAATGCCGTGCAGCAAAGTGTGCGGGCCGGCGCTGACCTGCAACTGCCGGGCGTGGACCACCGTGTCAGCCATGCGCGGCGCGGCCATCACACAATGCACCGGCGCACCGCCCGGCTGAGCGCATCAAAGCTGCTGACCATCAACACAATGGCCAGCAACAAGGTGGCCAGCCGGCCCCACTGGAACAGGCTCATGGCCTCAGACAGCAGCAGGCCCAAACCACCGGCGCCCACCAAGCCCAGGATGGTGGAGTCACGCAGATTGAACTCCCACACATACAGCGTTTGCGACACCATCTGCGGCAGCACCGCTGGCCACACCGCCAAAAAAAACACCTGGGCCGGGGTGGCGCCGGTGGCCCGCACGGCGTCCACCGGCGCCAGGTCCAGCGATTCAATCGCCTCGGCCAGCAGCTTGCCCAAGGTGCCAGCCGAATGGGCCGCCACCGCCAGCAAACCGGCCGTGGCGCCCAGGCCCACGATGCCGACAAAAAACAGCCCGAAGACCAGGGTGTGGATGGACCGCAGGCTGTCCAGCACCCCCTTGGCGGCCCAGGCCAGCGGGCGCGGGGCGTGCAGGGTGCGGGCGGCCAGCAGGCCCAGCGGCAGCGCGATCAAGGCGGCCAGCACCGTGCCCAGCGTGGCGATGCGCAGGGTGGTCCACAGTGCGCGGCCCACACCCTGCAGGTAGCGGCGCTCGGTGGCGCGTTGGTCTTCTACCCGCAGCAGGCGGCCGTCACCGTCCCGCACCTGCAGTTGTGGGTTGCCAAACCAGACCCGCAACAGGCTGGGCTGCGACAGCTCGCTGAGCGTGGTGCCCAGGTTGCGCCAGGGCTGGCGGCCCAGGCGCAATTCGTCTTCAGCAGCCAGGGTCCACAGGCTGGCCAGCACCAGCAGGGTGGTGGCCAGCAGCAGGGCAGTCAGGGCGGAGGGGCGGCGCGGCAAGCCGCTCACTGCGTTGGCAGCTTGCCGGTGGCCAGCCCGGCGTCACGGATGGGCCGGTAGTAGCTGTTGTCTTTGGCCACAAAACCGGTGTAGCGGGAAGGCAGCAAATTGGGGTTGCTGCGCAGGGCCGGGCCCACGGCGTCCAGCGCGGCGCGCAGGCGGGCCACAAAAGCGGGGTCTTTGGCCAGTGTGGCGCTTACCGCCACGGCGTCGTTGGGCAGCGGGTCAGAGGTCCAGAACACCACGCTGTCGGCGGCCTTGATCAGGCCCTCGGCAATCATCGCGTCGCGGTTGCGGTTGTAGTCGGCGCCGGCGTCCATCTCGCCCCGGGTGACTTGCAGCTCAATCGTCTGGTGCTTGGTATTGACCACCTTGCCCAGGTAGGTGGCGGGGTCGATGCCGTTCTTCTGGAAGTGGTGGTAGGGGATCAGGTAACCCGAGGTGGAGCCCTTGTCGCCAAACGCGAAGGTTTTGCCTTTCAGATCAGCAATGGATTTGATGCCCGATTTGGGGTGGGTCACCATCACCGCAAAGTACTCGGGCTTGCCGTCATACAGGATGGACGCCACCGCTTGCGCGCCGGCAACATGGTTGGCCAGCACATAACCCCAGGGGCCCATCAGCGCGATGTCGGTCTCGCCATTGGCCAGGGATTTGGCCAGGCCCTCCCAGGTGTCCACCGTGTACAGCTTGACCGGCCGGCCCAACTGGCGCGCCAGGTGCTCGGACAGCGGGCGGTAGGTGGCGTCGTTTTTTTCTTTGTCGGGCTGGTACAGGCCCACGCCGAAGCGCAGCACATCGTCCGCCGCCACGGCTGCGGGTTGGGCCAGCAGGCCCATCAACGCGGCGCCAAGCAGGGCGTGCAGGCCAAGGCGGCGGGTGGGTGAAAGCAGCATGGTGGGGTGTCCTGGTGGGGCGGTGTTGGGTTGGCGGATGTGTTGGGCAAACGCGGGCTTGCTGCAGTGGGTGGGAGGGTACTGCAGCAGCCACGTCCGCGCCGCGCGTGGTGCAGCGCACCGCGCGGGCGCAGTGTCGCCCAACGGGCAGGGTCAATCCTCACGGCGCCGCCACAATCTTGCAGCGCCGTGTTCTAGCGCCCCACCCACCGAGGCACACCATGTTCAAAGACAACTTGCTGGCCGGCCAGCGCATCCTCATCACCGGGGGCGGCAGCGGCCTGGGCGCGGCAATGGCGGCGCGTTTTGCCACGCTGGGCGCCCACCTGGTGTTGTGCGGCCGCCGGCTGGACAAACTTCAAACCACGGCCGACCACCTGGCCAGCCTGGGCGCAGCGCCGGTGCAAGTGCTGGCCTGCGACATCCGCGATGCGGCCCAGGTGGACACCATGCTGGACGCCATCTGGCAAACCGGCCCGCTGCACGCGCTGGTCAACAACGCGGCGGCCACCTTCATCGCCCAGACCGAACACTTGTCCACCCGGGCGGCAGACGCGGTGTTGGCCACCACGCTGCACGGCGCGCTGTATTGCACCATGGGTGTGGGCAAGCGCTGGATTGGCGACGGCAGCCGGCCGGCAGGGCCGGGTGTGGTGCTGAGCGTCCTGTCCACCTCGGTGCGCACCGGCCGGGCGTTTACCGTGCCGTCGGCCATTGCCAAGTCTGGCCTGCAGGCCATGACACGCAGCCTGGCGGTGGAATGGGGGCCACATGGCATCCGACTGCTGGCGATTGCGCCGGGCAGCTTTCCAACCCCCGGCGCCAGCGCGCAGTTGATGCCGGGCCAGCGTGCCCAGGCCAGTGCGCCGGCGGCACGTGTACCGCTGGGCCGGGTGGGCCATCCGGACGAGTTGGCCAATCTGGCGGCGTTTTTGTTGTCGGCCGGCGCCGGCTACATGTCTGGCGAGACGGTGGCCATCGACGGCGCGGCGCATTTGCGCAGTTCGGGCGCTGAGGATTTGCTGGCCTGGACGCAGCAGGATTGGCAGGCGCAGCGGGCGCGGCGCGCGCCGTGATGTGCTGCCGTCAACGCCCGCATCTGCAGCCTGGTCAGGGTAGCGGCAAGGCCCGCAGCCGCTGCAGCCAGTGCTGGTGCAGCGGCGGGTCCAGCGCCAGCAGCGTGAGCAGCGCCGCACCGGCTTGCTGACCCGGTGCCAGCGGCGCGGCCCACGCCACCGCGCCACCCTGCACCGCGCGTTGCAGCAGCGCCTCAAACAGCGCCGCGCTGGCGACAGCGGCCTCACCGGTCAACAGCCCGGGCAGCACACGCACCTCGAAGGTGGGTTTGCCCGGCACGTCATGCACCAGGTTTTTCAGGTTGAAGTCACAGAACTTGCTGAGGCCCAGCGTCTGCAGCCTGGCGCGGGCTTGGGGCCACTGGAGTTGCTGAAAACTGTGCTCGGCCACCATGTCCAGCAGCGCCGCCGGCCAGTCGCCCAGCCGGCGGCAGGCCGGGTTGCACTGCACCAGCCATTTCAACGTCGGCCCCCAGCAGTGCAGCAGCGCCACCAGCCTGGCAAACCCGGCGGCGTTGTGCAGCGGCGCGGCATCAAAGTGAACATGGGTGGCCGATTCCAGCGCCAGGGTGAAGCCCAGCGCACGCGCCGGGCCCAGCAAGGCGTTGATGTGTTGCGCGTGGTCTTGCCGCAGCGGCGGGGTGACCACCTCACAGCCCCGCGCCCGCTCACCCGGCAGCGGTGCGGCAAGGGCCAGCGGGGCATGGTCTTGGGTGGTGATGCGCACCAGGCCGCCGGGCAGCAGCTCGGCCTGGGTGCCAAAGAGGGCGGCCACTGGCGCCAGGGCGTCCAGGGCGTTGCCATCGGCACGGCCCACACGGGCCACCAGCTGCAGCAGCCGCCGGTCATCGCTGACGATGCGAAACCAGCCGGGCTGGCCTGGTGCCTGCGGGTTGAGGCCGTGCTGCAAGGTGCTGTCGTCCACCAGCCTGGCCAGCACAGCGCCGCGCGCATCCAACACCTCAAAGCCCTGGCTCAGGTTGTCAAACACCGGTGTGCCCGGCACCTGGCTCAGCTCGGATTCTTGGTGAAACACCACCCGCACACTGCCGCCGTGGGCCACCGCCAGTGCGTCGGCCAGGGTGCGGCGGGTGGCGCCGGGGGGCGCCAGCAGCTCAAACTCGAAGCCGGCTTGCCAGTGCAGGGTGGGGGCCAGCCGGTCAGCCACCAACTCAGCCACCAACTCAACCAGCCACTCAGCCACGCCCTTGCAAAGCTTCGCGGATGACGCTGTCGCCGCCCCAGTTGAGCTTGCGTTCCACCGTGGCCTTGGCCTCGGCCACCGACACGCCCCAGACCTTGGCCAGCTTCTGGGCGTCGGCAAAGCTGTAGCCGCTGTCGTTGAAATCGCAGCGGGCGCCGCGCTTGTTGCCAGCCAGGTCATAGGCCTGGCGCAGCCGGTTGTCGAGCAGCGGCTTTTGGCCCACCCGGGCCAGCCGGCCAATGCGGTTCTTGGCCTCGCCGATGTCGATGTTCCAGTGCGCGGCCAGCAGCTTGGCATCGCAGTAAACAAAGCCGGCGGAGACCATGTGCTCAAAGTCGGCGTCGGACGAGGGTGCGATCTCGATGTTTTGCGCGGTATTGGCGATCTTGTTGGCTGCCGCGTTGGCCAGCGGTGTAGGGCTGTTCACCGCCGTGGTCTGGGTGTTGGGCTGGGTGGTGGGTGGTTCAACAGCCGTGTCCACCGGCAGGTTGCTGGGTTGATGTGCCGTGGCGGCGGGGTAGTTGGGTGCTTTGGGGCTGAACAACCAGGCCCCACCCCCCACCGCCGCCACCACCGCAACGGCCACTGCCGCCATCGGGAACTTGGCAGGTTTGGTGTCGGGCAAGGCAGGGCTGCTGCTGTCAGGTTTGCTGTTGTGGCTGGCCTCGAATGGCGTCACCCGGCTGGGGGCACTGCTGGCCGCTGCAGATGCTGCCAGCGGCATGGCCGTTGGTGCTGGGGCAGCCACCAGCGGCACGCGGGGTGGCGCCGGCACGGCAGCCTGCACCGCAGCCGGCACTTGCCGCACCAGTCCCAGCCGCCTTACCAGCTCGCGCACATCGGATTCCCAGCGGGCGTGGCTGAGCGCAAAGGCGTTGCGGTAGGCAAAGTCACGCAGCGCTTCGGGCAACTGGTCGGCGCTGGGCATCTCGGCGTCTTGCAGCAGCACCGGCGTGACGGGGATGTTGCGCTTGAGTGCGGCCAGAATCTCCAGCCGCACAAAGTCATTGCTGTCTTCCAGCCGGGGCTTGCCTTGGCGGTTTTTGCTGTCCAACCAGTTTTTGCCCACCAGGGCCAGCAACACATCACAATCATTCAGCCGTTCATGCAGCGCCTCACGGAAATCGCGGCCCAGCGCGATGTTGTCCACGTCCATGAAGGCCGAGCCGGGGCCCAATTGGTCGGCCAGCGAGCTGAACAGGGCACGGGCTTCACCGGCGGCGTCCTCACGCCGGTAGCTGACGAAAATCATTCCCATCGTGATGCCCCTTGTTGGTTAGCCGCCGGCCTAACGCCACTTTTGTCACGAATTGCGTCACAAAGACTAACAGAGCACTGACGGGTGGCTGAGGGGGATTTCGCGGGGACTTTCTCGGTCAGCGGGTCAGCGGGCCAGCGCCCGGCCCACCACCAGCAGCACGCTGTCGCGCACCTGGGCCAGCGGGATGGTGGGGTCCAGCAGCCACTGCAGCATCACGCCGCGCAGCGTGCCCAGCAGCAGCACGGCGGTGGCCGCGGGGTGCAGGTCGGGGTGGATCTCGCCCTGCGCAATGCCGGCCCGGATTTGCGTCTCAAAAAACACCAGCGCCTGGCGGTTGTAGGCGGCCATGTCGGCCTGCAGTTCGGCGCCGTCCATAAAGCCTTCGGTCATCATCACCAGCAGGGCGCGGGTGGTGGTCCAGTGCCGGTCGGTGCGGCCAAAGTAGACGCCGATGTTGCCGCGTATTGCGTCCAGCCCTGGCTGGCGTTTGGGTGCGGCTTGCAACTGCGCCGCAAAGCGGTCGGCGATCAATTGCACCAGCGCGCGCAGCAGGCCGGCCTTGTTGCCAAACCGGTGGGTGGCCAGACCACGGCTGTAGCCGGCTGCTGCGCCCACTTCGGCCAGCGTGAGGCGCACGGTGCCGGTGCGGGCCACGGTGGCCAGGGCGCCGCGCAGCAGGCGGCGCTCGGCTTCTTCTCGGCGCTGGGTCTGTGTGCGGCGGGCTGCGGGGGCGGCGGTGGCCCCGGCCGTGGTTGCCGCACGCTGCCGCGCCGGTTTGGCGTTTGGCTTGCTGCCCGGTGCGGCGCCCTGCTTGGTGCGCATCGCGGCGGGCTGGCGTGGTGGGGCCATGCGGGACCGGTGGGCAGGTCAGCGCGGCTCGATGCCGGCAGCCTGCGCAATGCGCTTGAAGCGCTCGTATTCCGCCGCCACAAACGCGCGCAACTCGGCCGGCCCCAAGTCCAGCAGCATGCCGGGCTGGCTGGCCTGGTAGGCCCGGCCTTCGGGGCTGGACATGACCTTCTTGAAGCTGTCCACCAGCTTTTGGGTCACATCGTCCGGCGTGTCGGTGCGCACAAAAAATGACGCCCAGACATAGGTTTCAAACTCGGGAAAGCCGCTTTCTTTCATGGTGGGCACATCGGGCAATGCCGGGTCGCGGTGGTCAGACGTGACGGCCAACGCGCGCAGGCGTTTGTCACGCACCAGCGGCAGCGCGCCGGATGAATCAATCGCGCCCACCGTCAATTGGCCGCCGATGATGTCGGTCATCATCAATGCGCCGCCTTTGTAGGGGATGGGTGTGATGGCCACACCGCCTACCGTGCCCAGCCAGGCGCCCACCAGTTCATACCCAGCGGAATAATTGCCCATGGCCAGCGGCTGGCCGCTTTTTTTGGTGGCATCCAGCAGGTCTTTGATGGTCTTGTGCGGCGACTCCATGCGCACCACAAACGTGACCGGGCCTTTGCTGACACCGACCACCGGGCGAAAGTCTTTGATCGGGTCGTAGGGCAGGTTTTTCATCACCACCGGGTTCACCGTCATCGGTGAGTTGGACGCCATCAGCAGGGTGTAACCATCCGCCGCAGCGGCCTTGACAGCCTGCACTGCCACCACGCCGCTGGCGCCGGGGCGGTTCTCTACCACCACCGTCTGGCCCAGCAGCTTGCCCAGCAGATCGCCGTAAAACCTTGAACTGGTGTCGGCACCACTGCCGGCGTTGAACGGCACCACGATGCGGATGGGCCGCGATGGGAAATTGCCTGCACTTTGTGCGG
>JAYVLI010000247.1:0-10968 GCA_043759535.1 Betaproteobacteria bacterium
TCCAGCCCCAGCACAGGGTCTTGGGTGCCAACCGCCATCACGCTGCTGCCGGCCCACTGCTGCTGCCAAAAGGCCTGGGCCTGGCGGCTGGTGGCGGCACCGGGCGCGCTGTGGCCGTCAGGCACCAGATCTGGAAAGGCGCGCAAGGCCGCTTTGAAGCTGGCATCCGGGAACGGCGCGTCATAACCCGCCGCCTCAGCGGCTGTCATGCTCGGCTTGCCGCGCCGCAGCAGTTTGCCCACGGCCAGGTCGGGTTGGCTGTTGCTGTAGTTGCGCCACTGGCGGAAGCCATCGGTGACGGTGCCGGTGGCCAGGGTGGTGTTCATCACCAACAGGCGGGTGAACCGGTCCGGCATGGTCATCGGCAAAGTCAGGCCGAAGATGCCGCCCCAGTCCTGGCAGACCAGCAGGATGTTGCGCAGGTCCAGCGTTTCCACCAGCGCCAGCAGGCTGTTGCGGTGCTTGTCGAAGCTGTGCCAGGCTGCATCCACCGGCTTGTCGGACCGGCCAAAACCGATCAGGTCCGGCACCACCACCCGCAGGCCAGCGGCAGTGAACATCGGCAGCATGTGGCGGTAGAGATAGCCCCAGGTCGGGTTGCCATGCAGACACAGCGCGGTGACGGGCGCATCGCACCGCCCCTCATCCACAAAGGCCATGCGTGGACCATGCTCACCCAGCGGCAGGCAATGCTTTGCGGGGTAAGGCCAGCCCGGCAGATCGGCAAAGCGCTGGTCGGGCGTGCGCAGCATGGCCGGTGGTGTCACAGCACTTCAAAAATGCCCGCAGCGCCCATGCCACCACCAATGCACATCGTGACGCAGACGCGTTTTGCGCCGCGGCGTTTGCCTTCAATCAGCGCATGCCCCGTCAAACGCTGGCCGCTCATGCCGTAGGGGTGGCCCACCGCAATCGCGCCGCCGTTGACGTTGAGCTTGTCCATTGGAATACCCAGCGTGTCAGCGCAATACAGCACCTGCACCGCAAAGGCCTCGTTCAACTCCCACAGGTCGATGTCGGCCACGGTCAGGCCCAGGCGTTTCAGCACCTTGGGCACGGCAAACACCGGGCCGATGCCCATCTCGTCCGGCTCACAACCGGCCACCGCAAAGCCTAAAAACCGGCCGAGTGGCTTCAAGCCTTTCTGCTGGGCATACGTGTCGCTGACGATCACGCAGGCACCGGCGCCATCGCTGAACTGGCTGGCATTGCCACCGGTCACCACGCCACCCGGCACCGCCGTGCGCACGCCTTTGATGCTGTCGTAAGTGGTGCCCGGGCGCAGGCCCTCGTCGGCGCTGACGGTCACTTCTTTGCTGCGCAGGCCCAGCTGCGCATCGGCCACACCGGCGGTGACGGTGATGGCGGCGATCTCATCCGCAAACTTGCCGGCCTCTTGCGCGGCGCAGGCTTTTTGCTGGCTCTCGGCGCCGTAGTGGTCCATGCGCTGACGGGCAACGTTGTAGCGCTTGGCCACGTTCTCGGCCGTCTGCAGCATGTTCCAGTAGATCTCGGGTTTGATCTTCTGCAGTGCCGGGTCCACCATCATGTGGGTGTTCATCTCTTGCTGCACACACGAGATGGATTCAACACCGCCCGCCACATACACATCCCCCTCGCCGGCAATGATGCGTTGCGCGGCCATCGCGATGGTCTGCAGGCCGCTGGAGCAAAACCGGTTGATGGTGACGCCGCTCACCGTGATGGGCAGGCCGGCACGCAGCGCCGCCTGGCGGGCGATGTTCATGCCGGTGGCGCCTTCGGGGTTGGCGCAGCCCATCAGCACGTCGTCAATTGCTGCGGCCTCAATGCCGGCGCGCTGCACCGCGTGGGCAATGGCATGCCCACCCAGCGTGGCGCCGTGGGTCATGTTGAAAGCGCCCTTCCAGCTTTTGGCCAGTGGTGTGCGGGCGGTGGAAACAATCACGGCTTGGGTCATGGGGTGCTCCTGAATGCAGCGTTGGGCGTGAATGGATGGGCGCGAATGGATGGGCGGGCAAATCAGGCCGCAGCTTGGGGCTGCGGCATGGCGGTGGAGCTTTTGTAGACGCTGGTCTTCACCTGGCTGAACACCCGCCGCACCATCGGCTCAAACTGGCTGATGGGCAAGGTCTCCGCCTTGGCATCAAACGCTGGGTTGTCGTACAGCGCGCAAAACTCTTCGGTGCGGTTGAAGTGCGGATGGCCGCAGAACTGGTCTCGCAGGTTGCGGTCCAGCCCAATGTGGTGGAAGAAGAAGTAACCCTGGAAGATGCCGTGGTGCTGCACCATCCACAGGTTGGCCTCGCTGACAAAGGGCTTGAGGATGGCCGCCGCAATGTCAAAGTGGTTGTAGCTGCCCAGGCTGTCGCCAATGTCGTGCAGCAGCGCGCAGACCACGTATTCCTCATCCCGCCCGTCTTGCAGTGCGCGGGTGGCGGTCTGCAGGGAGTGTTGGTAGCGGTCAACGGGGAAACCGCCCTGGTCACCGTCCAGCAGCTTCAGGTGCGCCAGGATGCGATCGGGCAAGGCCTTGGCCGCCGCCGGAAATTCGGCACCAATCAACTGCCAATCAGCGGCAGTGCTGTCTTCCATCCGGGAAAAGGTGGCGTGGGCGGTCATGGGCAGCTCCAGGTTGTGCGGGCGTGGCGGCAATGCGATCAGGTGAACGATTTGCCCTCAGCCACCAGCTTGGCCAGCAGCGGTGCCGGCCGCCAGAAAGCCGCGTCGTCCAGCGGATTGGCGGCAAAACGCTGCATCGCCGTCACCACGTTGTAGAGGCCAAAGCTGTCGGCGTAACACAGCGGGCCACCGCGGAACATCGGGAAGCCATAACCGGTGAGGTAGACCATGTCGATGTCGCTGGCCTTGTTGGCAATGCCTTCTTGCAGGATGTGCGCGGCCTCATTGACCAGGCTGAACACCAGGCGCTGCACGATCTCTTCATCACCAATCTTGCGCGGCGTGATGCCCAGTTCCTTGCGGTGGTCGGCCACCATCTGCTCCACCAGCGCGCTGGGGATGGCGTCGCGTTTGCCGGCTTGGTAGTCGTACCAGCCGGCACCGGTCTTCTGGCCATAGCGGCCCAGCTCACACAGCAGGTCTGCGGTTTTGCTGTACTTCAAGTTGGCAATTTCCACCGCGCGGCGCTTGCGGATGGCCCAGCCGATATCGTTGCCGGCCAGGTCGCCCATGCGGAACGGGCCCATCGCAAAACCAAACTTCTCGACCGCACGGTCCACCTGCACCGGGGTGCAGCCTTCGTCCAGCAAAAAGCCGGCCTGGCGGCTGTACTGCTCGATCATGCGGTTGCCGATAAAGCCGTCGCACACCCCCGACACCACCGCTGTTTTCTTGATCTTCTTGGCCACAGCCATCACGGTGGCCAGCACGTCTTTGGCAGTGGCTTTGCCACGCACCACCTCCAGCAGCCGCATCACATTGGCGGGGCTGAAAAAGTGCATGCCCACCACGTCCTGCGGCCGCTGGGTGAAGTTGGCGATCTTGTCCACATCCAGCGTGGAGGTGTTGGACGCCAGGATTGCACCCGGCTTGGCGATGGCATCGAGTTTTTCAAACACTGCCTGTTTAACGCCCAGTTCCTCAAACACGGCTTCGATGATCAGGTCGCAGTCTTTCAGGTCGTCATAGGCCAGCGTGGTGCTCAACAGCGCCATGCGCGCTTCGTATTTGTCCTGCGTTAACTTGCCTTTTTTGACCTGGGCTTCGTAGTTTTTGCGGATAGTGGCCACACCGCGTTCCAGCGCGTCGGCCTTCATCTCCAGCATGGTCACCGGCAGGCCGGCGTTCAAGAAGTTCATCGTGATGCCACCACCCATGGTGCCGGCGCCGATGACGCCCACTTTGGCGATGCTGCGCAGCGCTGTGCCCTCAGGCACATCGGGGATCTTGCTGGCGGCACGCTCGCCGAAGAACAAGTGGCGCAGCGCCTTGGCCTCGGGCGTGATCATCAGCGCACGGAAGATGCGCAGCTCCTCGGCCAGGCCCTCGTCCAGGGTTTTGGACTTGAGCGACGCGGCAACCGCCTCCACACAGGCCAGCGGCGCGGGGAAGTTTTTGCTCATGCCCTTCACCATGTTGCGGGTGAACTGCATGTAGGCGTCGGGGTTGGGGTGGCGCACTTTCAAATCACGCACCGTGGGCAGTGGCCGCACGGCGGCAATGCCCTGGGCAAACTTGACTGCGCCGGCGATCAGGTCGCCTTCGATGATCTGGTCAAAGAGCTTTTGGCCGGGCTGCGATGCCAGCAACTCACTCTTGACCGGCTCACCGGTGACGATCATGTTGAGCGCCGTCTCGATGCCCAGCACCCGCGGCAGGCGCTGCGTGCCACCGGCACCCGGGATCAGGCCGATCTTGACCTCAGGCAGCGCAATGGCTGCGCCGGGTGATGCCACCCGGTACTGGCAGCCCAGCGACAACTCCAAGCCACCGCCCATGCACACGGTGTGGATGGCCGCCACGATGGGCTTGGTGGACGCCTCAGCCAGCTTGATCAGCGTCAGCAGATTCGGCTCGGCCATCGACTTTGGCGAATCAAATTCGCGGATGTCGGCACCGCCACAAAACGCCTTGCCGGCACCGGTCAGCACGATAGCGGTCACGGCCGCATCGGCCTGCGCCTTGGCAAAGCCATCGGCAATGCCTTTGCGGGTGTCGAAGCCCAGACCGTTGACCGGCGGGTTGTTCATCGTGATGACAGCAATGCCGTCAATGACCTGGTAGGTGGCGCTCATGACAAACCTCTTTTGGGAACGGAATGAAGGACGGTGTTGCGGGGACTTGAAAAAGCACGGTCGTTCGATTTTAAAAATCAATGCGATCCGTGTGATGTCGCTGCGGGGACAAAGCGGCCGGCCGTTGACGGGTCACACCTCCAACCATTCTTTGCGCACCTCGGCGTTGGCTTTCAGCTCGGCCGGTGTGCCCTCAAACACGATCTGGCCATGGCCCATCACCAGACAGCGCTGCGACACCTGCAGTGCGATGGTCAACTTTTGCTCAACGAGTAACACCGACACACCACGGCGTTTCAGCTCACGCAGGTAATCGGCCACCAGTTCCACGATCTTGGGCGCCAGCCCCTCGGTGGGCTCGTCGATCATGATCAGGTCGGGGTCGCCCATCAGGGTGCGGCACAGGGTCAACATCTGCTGCTCACCACCGGACAACACGCCGGCTTCGGTGTGCTGCCGCTCCTTCAGGCGCGGGAACAGTTGGTACATGTCATCAAAGCTCCAGCGGGGCTTTTCTTTGCCACGTTTCTCACCCAGCATCAGGTTCTGATGCACCGTGAGCTTGGGAAAGATGTCGCGGTTCTCGGGCACGTAACCAATGCCCAGATGGGCAATCTCAAAGGCTTTTTTGCCCAGGATTTGCTGGCCCCGCCAGGTGATGCCACCGGCCCCTTCCACCAGGCCCATGATGGTTTTGACGGTGGTGGACCGGCCCGAACCGTTGCGCCCCAGCAAGGCCACGATCTCGCCCTCACCCACAGTGAAATCGACGCCATGCAGCACATGGCTTTTGCCGTAGAAGGCGTTGAGTTGTTTGAGTTCAAGCATGTCAGTGGCCGGCTTCAGCGGCTTGTTGATCGGCCAGCACCGAGCCCAGATACGCCTCCTGCACACGCGGGTTGGCACGCACCGCCTCGGGCAGATCAAACGCAATCACCTCGCCATACACCAGCACGGCAATCTTGTCCGCCAGCCCGAAGACAACGCCCATGTCGTGCTCCACCGTCAGCAGGGTTTTGCCCACCGTCACTTCGCGGATCAACTGGATGAAGCGGGTGGTTTCGCTTTTGCTCATGCCGGCGGTGGGCTCGTCGAGCAGGATCACATCCGAGCCGCCGGCAATGGTGATGCCGATTTCCAGCGCACGCTGTTCGGCGTAGGTCAGGTTCATGGCCAGGTGGTCACGCCGGCGCTCCAGGTGCAGCATGTGCAGCACTTGCTCGGCCCGGTCATTGGCGTCGTGCAGCTTGTTCAAGAACTTCCAGAACGCGTACTGGTAGCCCATGCTCCACAGCACCGCGCAGCGGATGTTCTCGAACACCGACAAGCGCGTGAACAGGTTGCTGACCTGAAAACTGCGCGACAGGCCACGCCGGTTGATCTCAAACGGTGTCATGCCGTCAATGCGCTGGCCGTTCAACACAATCTGCCCGCTGGTGGGGCCAAAGCGGCCAGAGATCAGGTTGAACAAGGTGCTTTTGCCGGCGCCGTTGGGGCCGATGATGGCCACCCGCTCCCCCGGACGCACCTGCAGTTGCGCGCCTCGGATGATCTGGGTTTTGCCAAACTGTTTGTGCACATCCAGCAGCTCCACCGCAAATTCAGGCTTGGCCTGGTTGAATTTATAGGCACTCATCACACCGCCTCCCGGCGCTGGATTTCGCGCTCAATCTCTTCGGCTATTGCCCCCCACTGCAGCGCAAAGCTGCGGCGGCGCCATTCAAACAGCGCTGCGCCCACCAGCATCAATGCCACCGCCGCCACCCAACAGGCTGCGCTGGATGCGTCCAGCGTCAGGCCCAAAAAAGGCATCTTGGGGCCTAAAGCGGCATTGAGCTGCAGGTGGTACAGCATCTCGATCATTGCCGCCGCACCGGTCAAGGCGATCAGCCCGGCCATACCCAAGACCAGGTAGGCCGGCAACACCCTTTTCAGCTTGCCAAACAGCGCCAGCCGCAGATTCATCATGATCAGGCTGGCAATGCCGCCGGGTGCATACATCACCATCAGCAAAAAGATCAGGCCCAGGTACAACAACCAGGCCTTGGTCAACTCGGACAGCAGCACCAGGCCAATCACCATCAGCACCGCGCCGATGATGGGGCCGAAGAAAAACGTGGCGCCGCCCAAAAACACAAACAGCAAGTAAGCGCCCGAGCGTGCAGCGCCCACCACCTCGGCTGTGACGATCTCAAAATTGAGTGCGCCCAAACCACCCGCTATGCCGGCAAAAAAGCCCGAAATCATGAAGGTGAAAAAGCGCACCTTCTGGGTGTCGTAGCCGATGAATTCCACCCGCTCGGGGTTGTCGCGCACGGCGTTGAGCATGCGGCCCAGCGGGGTGCGCGTCATGGCATACATCAGCGCGGTGCTGATGAAGCAGTACACCGCGATTAGGTAATACACCTGGATTTGCGCACCAAAGTTGATGCCGGCCACGGCAGGGCCCACCACCCGGTTGCCCGAGATGCCACCCTCGCCGCCAAAAAACTCGGGGATCATCAGCGACATCGACCACACCAGTTCACCCACGCCCATGGTGATCATGGCAAAGGTTGTGCCGCTTTTTTTGGTGGTGACCCAACCCAACAGCGCGGCAAAAAACAGCCCGGCAAAGCCGCCCACCAGCGGGATCAGGCTGACTGGCACCTGCAGCTTGCCGGCACTCACCGCATTGAGGGTGTGCATGGCCAAAAACGAGCCCAGGCCGCTGTACACCGCATGGCCAAAGCTCAACATGCCGCCTTGCCCCAGCAGCATGTTGTAGGCCAGGCAGGCAATGATGGCGATGCCGATTTGCGACAGCATGGTCTGGGCAAAACTGCTGGTCCACAGCAGCGGTGCCACCGCCATGACCAGAGCAAAGCCGCCCCAGATGATCAGCGGGCCACCCAGGGGTTTGGGGCGGAAAGAAAGCGTCGGCAGTGAGTTTGCGTTGGACATATCAGGACCGCCCGGCCGCCCGAAGGGCGTGATGCGCCCCCTCGGGGGGCAGTGAACAAAGTGAACGTGGGGGCTCCATCGGTCAGCCCTCCCTGGTGCCAAGCAAGCCCTTGGGCCGGAAGATCAACATCAGCACCAACAACAGATACGGCAGGATGGGCGCGGCTTGCGCCATGGTGATGCGCAGCAGCGGCCAGCCCGGGGTTGTTGGCCCCACAGTCGCGCCAAAGCGGTTGATGGCATCGGCCAGCGACGCATCCACCGTCAGCGGCAAGGTTTGCAGCAGGCCGATCAGGATGGATGCAGCAAACGCGCCGGCCAATGAGCCCATGCCGCCCACCACCACCACCACAAAAATGATGGACCCCACAACAGAGGCCATCGCCGGCTCGGTGATGAAGGTGATGCCACCAATCACCCCGGCCAGCCCGGCCAGCGCACAACCGCTGCCAAACACCAGCATGAAGACCATGGGCACGTTGTGGCCCAAGGCCTCCACCGCGTCAGGGTGGGTGAGTGAGGCCTGGATCACCAGCCCGATGCGGGTGCGGGTCAGCAGCAGCCACAGCGCCACCAGCATCAGCAGCGCCACACCCATCATGAAGGCGCGGGTCATGGGGAAGCGTGAGCATTGCGCCGTCTGGCACACCACCTCACTGGCGGCACCCAGCACCAGCGACAGGCCGGTGCCAGCGCTCTGCACGATGGTGAACGCCGGGCCCTGCAGCAGCGCGGGTGGGTTGAACTGCAGCGGTGTGCGGCCCCAGACCAGTTGCACCACCTCCAGCACCACATAACTCAGGCCAAAGGTGATCAGCAGCTCAGGCACATGGCCGAATTTATGCACCCGGCGCAGCGCGGTGCGCTCAAACAGCGCGCCCATCACCCCTACCGCCAACGGCGCCAGCAGCAATGCCGGCCAGAAGCCGACGATACCGGTGAGCGTGTAGGCCACATACGCGCCAACCATGTAAAAGCTGGCGTGCGCAAAGTTCAGCACACCCATCATGCTGAAGATCAGCGTCAGCCCCGAGCTGAGCATGAACAGCAGCAGCCCGGAGCTGATGCCATTCAAGGTGTTGATGAGGATTTGGTCCACGGTGCGCTGGGCTCCCGAATAAAGCAAAAAGTCCGCCGGTAACACCCCGACGGACTCTTCAAGCAGTTGTCATTGGGCTGAGTGTGGTGATGTCCGTCGCGAGCGCACCGAGGTCAGGTTGAGGAGCGGAGCCGTACACCCGTACGGCGAGCACCGCAGGCCTGAGATCGGTGTGCGCAGCAGGACAGCGCCACGCTCAGGGGCGCTTCATCTGGCAGGACGTGGGCGTTGAGGCCACGTAAGGCTCGTAATACTTGACCGACTGGAAGTTGTAGCCGGTGTTCTCCACGCTGTAGGGCTTCTTGGCGTCAGCCTTTTTCCACACCGCCACAAACAGCCCCTGCTGCAACTGGTGGTCGGCCTTGCGCATCTCCACCTCGCCGTTGAAGCTCTTGAACTTCAAGCCTTCCATCGCGGCGGCGACTTTGACCGGGTCAGTGCTCTTGGCCTGCGCCATCGCCGTGCTGAGCAGGTTGAACGCGTGGTGGACGGCCAGGGTGTAGTAGTCGTCGTTGAACTTGGCCTTGAAGTCATTGGCCACCTTGCCGATGTCGCCCGGCATGTTGGACTCGGCATACCCCACCAAGAAAACCCGGCCGGCCGCACCGGCGCCCAGCGCGGTGGGGGTGCCGGTCACGCTGGCGTAGTAGGTGAGGAACTTGACGTTGAGGCCGGCGTCGTTGGCCGCCCTGATCAGCAGCGTCAGGTCTGAGCCCCAGTTGCCGGTGAGCACGGTGTCAGCGCCGCTGGCCTTGATCTTGGCCACGTAAGGCGCAAAGTCACGCACGCTGGCCAGCGGGTGCAGGTCATCACCGACAAACTGCACGTCAGGCCGCTTGCGGGCCATGATCTCTTTGGCAAAGCGGCTGACTTGCTGGCCGTGGGCGTAATTCTGGTTGATCAGGTAGACCTTCTTGATGTCAGGCTGGTCTTTGACGAAAGACGTCAGCGCTTCCATCTTCATGGATGTGTCGGCATCCAGGCGGAAGTGCCAGTAGCTGCACTTGCTGTTGGTCAAGTCCGGGTCAACCGCTGCGTAGTTGAGGTAAACCGCCTCTTTGCCGGGGTTGCGCTCGTTGTGCTTTTGCACCGCGTCCATGATGGCCAGCGCCGCGCCCGAGCCATTGCCCTGCACGATGTAGCGCACACCCTGGTCGGTCAGGCTCTTGACCGCATTGGTGCTTTCTTGCGGGCTCAGCTTGTTATCGATGGGCACGATCTCGAACTTGACGCCCGCCGGGTTGCTCTTGTTGAACACCTCGGCCATGAACTGGTAGCTCTTCAGCTGGTTCTGACCCACCGGCGCCATCAGGCCCGATAGCGGGTCGATCCAGCCGATCTTCACGGTTTCGCCCTTTTGGGCATGGGCCGCCGCAGCGGTCAAAAACAGGCCAGAGGCCAGGGCCAGGCGAAGCGAATGTCCAAGCAAGCTCATCAAAATCTCCACAAAAGATTGGTGCGGTGCAACCGGCGGGCGAGACGGTAACCGGCGCCACCAACCCGGCGTGTCAGGGACTACCCGTTACTGCTGTCCTGGCGGAGACAAATCACGCCGCGTATTCCGCAAAGCGAAACGCCTGGCACGTGGCCAGGCGTTGTGGAGGGTCTGGCCAGGCTGCTGCGGGGTGCAACACGGCCTGACAAGCGCAGCTTGCCGTTTCGTCAGGCGGTCGGCAGTGTGTGGGCTTTGAACTGCTCCCGCAGTTTGTTCTTCTGGATCTTGCCGGTGGCGCCCAGCGGAATGCTGTCGATGAACACCACGTCATCGGGGATTTGCCACTTGGCGATGCGGCCGTCAAAGTGGGCCAGGATGTCAGCGGCGCTGGCCTGGGCACCGGGCTTTTTCATCACCACCAGCAGCGGCCGCTCGTCCCATTTCGGATGCGGCACGGCGATGCAGGCGGCCATGGCCACCGCCGGATGGCCCATCGCGATGTTTTCGACATCGATCGAGCTGATCCACTCGCCGCCCGACTTGATCACGTCCTTGCTGCGGTCGGTGATCTGCAAAAAGCCATCGGTGTCGATGGCTGCGACGTCGCCGGTCGGAAACCAGCCGTCCACCAGCGGGTCGCCGCCCTCGCCCTTGAAGTAGTTGGCGATGATCCACGGCCCCTTGACCAGCAGGTCGCCGCTGGCCTGGCCGTCCCAGGGCACTTCCTTGCCATCCGGGTCGATGATCTTCATCTC
>JAYVLI010000248.1:0-4226 GCA_043759535.1 Betaproteobacteria bacterium
GCGCCCATGGCCACGCCCAGCGGCAGCGCAAGCGCTGCGGCGATGATGAAGCCACCCAGCACCCGCCACACCGTCATGCCGATGTCGCCCGCAAAGCCCATCTGCGTGAGCAGCACCCAGCCGCTCTTGACCATCATCAGCGGGTTCGCCAGAAAGGTCTTGGACACGAAGCCACCAAAAGTGGCCAGCGACCAGACCGCGACGAAGACGACGAAGAAGCCGATGCCCAACGCCACGCGCAGGCGGGGCTCGACGGCGGTGAGCGGCTTCATGGGGTGGGCCCAGGCCTACTTCAGGAAGCGGGTGTCGGCCAGCTTTGAAAGATCGGGGATGGCCTTGATGATGCCGGCCTCCAGCAGCAGGTCGGCGGCCTCCTTGCTGAACTGGGCATGCTCGCCGGCAAAGAACTTCAGGTTCGCCTCGCGGTCCTGCCAGCGCAGGTATTTCTGGCTGGCCTCGAAGGCCTCGGCGGTCTGCTTCACATCCGCGCCCATGATCGCGAAGCTCTTTGCAGGCTCGGCCCTGAGCATCGCCACCGCGTCGAAGTAGCCGTCGGCCAGGGCCTTGGCGGCCTTGGGGTTGTCGGCCAGAAACTTGGGCGTGCAGCCAAAGGTGTCCATCACCATGGGGTAGTCCAGCGTGGTGGCGATGATCTTGCCGGCCTCGGGCTTGGCGCGCACGGCGCTGAGGAAAGGCTCGTAGGTCATCGCCGCGTCGACGCCGTCTGTGCCTGCAATCATGGCGTTAGCAGCCGCCTGCGGCGAGAGGTTCACGACCCGTACGTCTTTGATCGACATGCCGTTTTTCTTCAGTATCCAGGCCAGACCGAAGTAAGGCGCGGTGCCGGGCGCGTCCGCCGCCACGGTCTTGCCTTTGAGGTCGCTGATCTTGGTGATGTGGGGTTTGACCACCATGCCGTCGGCGCCAAAACTCTTGTCGAGCTGGAAGATCTGCGTCGTGGCCACGCCGTTGGCGTTCCACACCACCCAGGTTTCCACCGTGGTGGCCGCGCACTGGATGTCACCGGACGCAATGGCCAGGTGGCGGTCTTTCTGCGGGATCTTCTTGATGCTGACGTCAAGGCCGTGTTTCTTGAACAGGCCCGACTGCAGCGCCAGCGTCAGCGGTGCAAAGCCGGTCCAGCCGCTGATGCCTATGGCGACCTTGCTCTCCTGGGCCAGTGCGCCGGCAGAAAAACACAAACCCGCGACGGCGGCGGTGAGGGTCATGGACAAACGCATGCAATTACTCCTGGTTGAAAAAAGTGAAGCCAGTCGGCTCGGTCAGGGCAAGGTGGGCTGTTGCCAGCGCTCGGTGCTGGTCAGCGTGTTCAGGAAGGCCACGATCTTGTCCAGTTCGGCCTCGGTCAGGCCGGTGGGCTGCAGCAAGGGCGTCTTGTTCGGGTCGGGCTTGCCGCCGCTGGCCATGTAGCGCACGGCTTCTTTCAGGCTGGCCACACTGCCGTCGTGGAAGTAAGGCCCCGAAAGTTCGATGGAGCGCAGCGTGGGCGTCTTGAAGGCGCCGCGGTCGGCTTCGTTCTTCGTCACGTTGAAGCGCCCGGCATCGGGCTTTTCCTTGCCGTGTTCAAGGCCGATGTTGAAGAAGGTGCTGTTGCCGAAATAGGGCGTGCCGTGGCAGTTGGCGCAGCGGCCCTTGTCGATGAAGAGCGCATAGCCTTCGATGGCGGCAGCAGGCACCGCCGCCTGCTCGCCACGTTGGTAGCGGTCCCACGGCGAGTTGTCGCTGTTCAGGCTGCGGAAGAAGGTGGCGAAGGTCTTCACCACGTTGTCGGGCGTGGCTTCACCACCCCAGACGGCCTGGAACTGGCTGCGGTAGCCGGGAATGCCGTTCAGCAGCGCCGCCACCTTCACCGGGTCGGCGCCGCTTTGTGCACGCCAGGCCGCCAGCACCTGGCCTTCCAGCGTGGTGGCACGGCCGTCCCAGTACCACAGGGTCTGATGGCCCACGTTGTACAGCGTGGGCGTGTGGCGGGTGTTGAGGTTGCCGTCGTCGCGCCGCGACAGCACCTGGCCGTCGGTCCAGCCCAGATGGCGGTAGTGGCAGTTCTGGCAGGCGGTCTTGCCGCTGCCCGACAGACGCGGGTCGGCAAACAGCTGTTTGCCCAACGCCACTTTGGCCGGCGTGATGGGGTTGTCGGCCGGCACATTCATCGCGGGCAGCGAAGTGACCACCGAATCGCCCGCGGTGGCGCAGGCCGCCAGCAGCGCCACCGCCACCAGCGCACCCCACGAAACCGCGCGACAAGCTGCGGCGATGCGTTGTTTCATGATTCACTCCAGACCGGGTTGCGAAGCATGGGGTTGTCGTTGGTGGGCGCAGCGGTGTCAATCAGGGTCGGCCGCAGTGCTGAAGCCAGCCAGAGCGTCAAGCGGCCACCCACAGGTCGGGCAGGCCCGGCAAGGTTCGCAAGATGCGAGCCAGCTCGCCACCCCGCACCAGCGCGCTGGCGCTGGCGATGTCGGGCGCCAGGTAGCGGTCTTGCATCATCGTGGGGCACTGCGCACGCAACAGCGCGTGCACCTGCTCCAGCGCCGACGAACTCTGCAGGGGCCGCAGGAAGTCGACACCCTGCGCCGCGGCCAGCAGTTCGATGCCCAGGATGTGCGCCACGTTGCTGATCATCGGCTGCAGGCGCCGCGCCGCAAAGGTGGCCATCGAGACATGGTCTTCCTGGTTGGCGCTGGTGGGCAGGCTGTCCACGCTGGCGGGGTGCGCCAGGCTCTTGTTCTCGCTGGCCAGGGATGCCGCGGTGACATGCGCAATCATGAAGCCGCTGTTCAAGCCCGCGTTGGGCGTCAGAAACGGCGGCAGGCGCGAGACGCCGCTGTCGATGAGCATCGCGATGCGGCGCTCGGCGATGGCGCCCACCTCGGCGATGGCGCAGGCCATCGCGTCGGCAGCCAACGCCACGGGTTCGGCGTGGAAATTGCCACCGCTGATCATGGAGGCGTCTTCGGCGAACACCAGCGGGTTGTCGGTGACGGCATTGGCCTCACGCAACAGCACCAGCGCGGCGTGGCGCAGCTGGTCCAGGCAAGCGCCCACCACCTGCGGCTGGCAGCGCAGGCAATAGGGGTCTTGCACGCGGTCGTCGCCTTCGGTGTGTGAAGCGCGGATGGCGCTGCCCTGCAACAGCGCGCGGTAGTAGCGCGCCACGTCGATCTGCCCCGGCTGGCCGCGCAGCGCGTGGATGCGCGGGTCGAACGGGCCGTCGCTGCCGCGCGCCGCGTCGACCGTGAGCGCGCCGATCACGAGCGCCGATTCGAGCACCGGCTCGAACGCAAGCAGTGCATGCAGGGCGAGCGCGGTCGAGGTCTGGGTGCCGTTGATCAGCGCCAGGCCCTCCTTGGCGGCCAGTTGCAGCGGCGTGATGCGGTGCGCGGCCAGCACCACGGCCGCCGCTTGGCGCTGGCCGTCGACGATGAACTCGCCCTCGCCGATCAGCGCCAGCGTCATGTGGGCCAGCGGTGCCAGGTCGCCCGAGGCGCCCACCGAGCCCTGGCTGGGCACGAAGGGGCACAGGCCGGCGTTGTGCACCGCGATCAGCGTGTCGATCACCACCGGCCGCACGCCCGAATGGCCGCGCGCCAGGCTGGCTGCCTTCAGCGCCAGCATCAGCCGCAGCACCGGGGCACCCAAGGGCTCCCCAACACCCACGCTGTGCGAGCGGATCAGGTTGAGCTGCAGCGTGGCCAGATCGGCCTCGCTGATGCGGGTGGACGCCAGCTTGCCGAAGCCGGTTTTGACGCCGTAGACAGGGGCCGTGCCTTCGGCGGCACGCCGCACCACCGCCGCGCTGGCCTTGATGCCCGGCAGCGCGGCCGGGTCCACCACCAGCGGCTGGCCGCCGGCGTGGATGGCTTGCAGCTCGTCGAGCGAGAGTTGCCCTGGGCGCAGCAGCATCAGCGGGCTCCGCCGGGCGCGTTGACCATGGGCAGGTTCAAGCCCTGCTCGCGGGCACAGGCCACCGCATCCGCATAGCCGGCATCGGCGTGGCGCATCACGCCGGTGGCCGGGTCATTCCACAACACCCGCGCTATGCGCCGGGCCGCTGCATCGGTGCCGTCGCAGACGATCACCACCCCGCTGTGCTGGCTGTAGCCCATGCCCACGCCGCCGCCATGGTGCAGGCTGACCCAGGTGGCGCCGCCGGCGGTGTTGAGCAGGGCGTTGAGCAGCGGCCAGTCGCTGACCGCGTCGCTGCC
>JAYVLI010000249.1:0-6831 GCA_043759535.1 Betaproteobacteria bacterium
CAGCGCGGTCTGGATCGAGTTCATCACGTTGGTGGTGTCGATGTACTCGCTGGTCTTGTTCTTGACGGTGGAGATGGTGACCGTGGGCCGGCCCTGGAACACACCGGTCTCCAGCAGGCTGCCCACCATCTTTTCGGCAATCAGTTGCAGGTCGGATGAGCTGAACTCGTTGGTGACCAGCTCCACCGCTTTGGCGTCACCATAGTTGGTGGTCTGGCGGTCAAAACGCACCACCGGGGACGCGACCTTGGTGCTTTCGCAGCCGCTGATGAACACCGATAGGCCGGTCAGGGCCAGCAGCAACACACTGCGTTTGCTGACGAGGCGGTGGATTTGCATGGGGTTGTGCTCCTGGGCAGAGGGTGTTTCAGGTTGGGTCAACATGCTCATTCAACATTCATCTCGATGCGGAAGTCCACACCGTTGGCGTTGGGTGCCACGCTCTTGACCACTTGCGACTGTTTGCCGTAGACGGTGAGCTGCTTCCACGATTCACCGTCACCCACTTGCATGCCGCTGCTGTCCAGCCATTTGAAGCGGTAAAACACGGTGCGGTTGTCCACCTTGGTGTTGAGGATGTCGGCCTCGACCACCAGCACATCGGCGCGGCGCGCCATGCGCATCTCCGACACCTGCACGCCGTTGGCCTCACCACGCAGCATCAGCTTGGACGCCACGCCGGCGCCTTGCGCCAGCGCTGTGCTGGCCGCAGCCACAGTGAGCAGGCCAACAATGAGGAGCGATTGCAGTTTCATGGTGATGTCCTGATGCAAAAGTGCGAACGGGTCATTGGCGGGCTGCAGACGCTGCCTGGCCCGGCTTGGCGGCAGCGGGCTTGACGGGGGCGGCTGTCGGCTTGCGCACCGGTTTGTCGGCAGCCGGCACCACCGTGTTGCTGGGTACGCTGGTGGCTGCTGGCGCCGGTGTGGCAGTGGCCATGGGCACTTGCAACACACCAAAACTGGCCACCGTGCCCAGGCTGATGGCGCCACCACGCAGTTGCACCGGCACCAGCGCGTACTGGCCCTGGATCTTGACCACGGTGCCGGAGTCTTTGCCGTCCACCAGCAGCTTGTGTTCGCCCTCGGGCAAATAACCTCGGGCGATCGACACCATGCCGGGCAGTGTGCGCCACATGCGGTCATCGGCCTGCTCAGTGAGTGCGGACGCACCGATGGCCACCAGTTGACCCAGGGGGCCGGCGCGCTTTTGCATCTCGTTTTGCAACACACCTTTGGCAATGGCGCGGGTGACACCGCGGAACACCATGCCGGGCATCTCGTCCTTCAGGGCGCGGCGGGCCATCACATTCAGGTCCACCACAGTGGCGGTTTTCAGGGCGGTGGCGCCAATGGTCAGCGCGCCCGGGCCCACCTCGCGGCTGGGTGCAATCACCGGGTAGGAGATGCTCACCGTGCTCAGTTTGTTGGCAATCGGCACCGGGATGGTGAAGTTTTGCGGCTTGCGTGCCGGTGCGCTGCCCGATTCGATGATGAACAACACATCGCTCATACGCTGACGCCGCTTGTGGGTAAAGCTGGTGCGGGTGTCCAGGCCTTTCAGGCCTTCATCGAGCAGCGGATTGTTGGGCTGCAGTTCAATCGCTTTGCGGTAGCCGGGTGCGGCCAGGCCGCCCTCGTTCAGCACCTCGTACAAAAAGCCGGCCAGGTAGTGGCTGAGGGCGTTTTGGTAGCCGTTTTTGAGCTTGAGCACTTCGGGATCGTTGAGTGACGCCACCGGGTAACCGTCCAGCTCTTTGGTGATCACGCTGGCGCCCTTGCCTTTGGCTTCTTCTTCAGCGGCAGCGGTTTCTTTGGCGCGGAACTCGGCAATCACCGCCTCGCGCTCATGGGTGCGTTTGATGTCCACCCGGGCGTTGTCCCAGTCTTGCTCGGCAATGCGGTTCATGGCCAGGCGGGTGGTCAGCCAGACTTTTTCATAGTCCTGGCCTTCAAACGGCTTGAGGCGTTCGCTGATCACTGCAGCGCCCACCAAGCCAAACAGCTTTTTGGAGTCGGTCTTGGCGGCGGCCTCCCACTCATTGACCTTGGCATCAGCCACCAGCCAGGCTGCGGTGCTGTCTTTGTATTGAAGGTTCTGGCGCAGCAGCTCCCCGCGTTCCAGGTTGTAGAGCAGCTCTTTGCGGGCATCGGCTGAGGTGGCGGACGCTTCCAACTCTTTCAGCGCGGCGGCCGGGCCACCGGCCGATTGGGCGGCTTGCACCTGCGTGGCCAATTTGTCGTGGCTTTGGGTTGCCGCACAACCCGACAACACAATGACCGAAGCCAGGCCCAGACCCCTGACTCCTGCTACCAACCTGCGCGTGCAATCCATCAGACCTCCGAGATTTTGTTGCGAGCCGCTTGAATTCAAACCTGCCCGAGGTATCTCGTTGGGTGACAACCCACGCGAACTGTGCGGCTCACCGCGCTTGTTCTTGTGTTGCGCCTGTGTGTCTGCGGCCCGTCTGCAGCGTTTCGGTGGCGTGTTTAACCCGGCGTTTGAATGTACCAAACAGGGCTTGTGCAGTGGCGCTGTTGCACCCCGCAACCCGGGGAAAGTGCAGCCTCAACCGGCCAGTTTGTCCGCAGCCGAGATGAAGGCGTCGGCAAAAAACGCATCACCGGGCAGGCCACAGTTCGCAACAAAATCCTGTTGTGCGGCGTCCACCATCTGCGGCGCGCCGCAGGCATACACCTGGTGGGCCGACAGGTCTGGCCAGTCGGCCATCACCGCTTGGTGGACCAGGCCGGTGCGGCCGGTCCAGCCGTCGCTGGTGTGTGCATCTGACAGCACCGGCATGTAGTGCAACCACGGCGTTGTGGCTGCAGCCTGCAGCGCCCAGTCGTGCAGGTAGAGGTCAGCCGGGCGCCTGCAGCCCCAGTACAAGTGGGCCGCACGGGTGCTGCCGCTGTCTTGCAGTTGCTCCACCAGCGCCTTGATGGGCGCCAGGCCGGTGCCCGAGGCCAGCAAGATCAGCGGCTGGGCTGATTCACGCAAGAAGAAGCTGCCAAACGGGCCTTCCAGCCGCAAGATGTCTTTGACTTTGAGGGTGCTGAACACCTGGTCAGTGAACACCCCACCGGGCAGGTGGCGCAAGTGCAGCTCAATCGCCGGTGGGTTGCCCAACCTGCCGGGCGCGTTGGCCATCGAATAACTGCGCCGCACCCCGCCTGCCAGGATGAACTCAACATACTGCCCGGCCAGGTACTGGAAGCGCTGGTTGGCCGGCAGTTGCAGTTGCAGGATGGCCACGTCGCCTGCGGGTTGGGTGAGTTGCAGTACCCGGGTGGGCATCTTGAGTACCGGGTACTCGCCCGCGCCGGCCACGCTGCGGGCCTCCACCACACAATCGGTTTGTGGTGTGGCGCAGCAGGTCAGGATCTGGCCAGCGTCTTCTTCAGCCGGGCTCAGCGCCTTGAGCTGGTGGGCGCCGTGGATGACACGGCCGCTCAGCAGCTTGCTTTTGCAAGACCCGCAGGCGCCGTCGCGGCAGCCATAAGGTAGCCCAACGCCCTGGCGGATGGCGGCGCTGAGGATGGGTTCCTCACGCAAGACCTCGAAGGACCGACCCGAGGGCTGGAGGGTGACGTTGAAGTTCATGGCAAGGCGGCCTGGAATGAGAGGGGCCTTGCCGCCAAGGGTGCGGCGGGGTGGCCCGTAAACTGGCCAGGATTGTGCCCGCCGCTGACCGGCAGGGTGGCGTGTTGCCAGTGGTGTTTGACGGCCATCGCGCTCCATCGCACTCCATCGCGCACTCCCGTCCCCCGCTCACCGCATTGCACTCCAATCCCATGCCATCACGCCCCAATTTCAGGCAACCCACGCTGCTGGTGGTGGGCTGCGGTGACATCGGCCTGCGGGTGCTGGCCTTGCTGCGTGGCCGTTGGCGCCTGCTGGCGCTGACCTCATCACCCGACCGCGCCGCCACGCTGCGCCGGGCCGGTGCGGTGCCTATCGTGGCCAATCTGGACCAGCCGGCCACGCTGCGGCGCCTGGCCGGGCTGGCCGATGCGGTGCTGCACCTGGCCCCGCCTGCGTCCACCGGCGCCACCGACCGCCGCACCGCCCACCTGCTGCAGGTGCTGGCGCGCGGCAGCCGGCTGCAGCGGCTGGTGTATGGCAGCACCACTGGCGTTTACGGGGATGCGGCGGGCGCGCAATTTGATGAAACCCGCCCGGTGGCACCGGCCACCGACCGGGCCCGGCGCCGGGTGGACGCCGAGGCGCAACTGCGCGCTTTTGGTCAGCGCACTGGGGTGCAGGTCAGCCTGCTGCGCATCCCCGGCATCTACGCCACTGACCGGGTGGGTGGCCATCCACGT
This sequence comes from Betaproteobacteria bacterium, assembly GCA_043759535.1. Classification (GTDB taxonomy): domain Bacteria; phylum Pseudomonadota; class Gammaproteobacteria; order Burkholderiales; family Burkholderiaceae_C; genus Pseudaquabacterium. Next base: position 4,326 of record JAYVLI010000249.1, read on the forward strand.
GAGCGCCTGGCGCGTGGTGCGCCGGTGCTGCGGGCCGAGGACGATGTCTACACCAACCACATCCATGCCCATGACCTGGCGCGCGCCTGCGTGGCGGCCTTGTACCGGGGCCTGCCGCAGCGGGTGATCAATGTGTGCGACAACACCGACCTGCGCATGGGCGACTACTTCGACCTGGCGGCCGACTTGTGTGGCTTGCCCAGGCCACCCCGGTTGTCGCGTGTGCAGGCGGCGGCGGTCTTGTCGCCCATGCAGCTGAGCTTCATGGGGGAATCGCGCCGCATCCAGAACCAGCGCCTGAAGCAAGAGCTGCGGTTGCGGCTGCGTTACCCCACGGTGGTGCAGGGGCTGCAGGCCTGAGCTGATGTGCCCGGGCCGTCCGGTCTGCGGGCTTTCAGATGCCCTCAACCCGGCGCAGTGTTTTCATCCGGTCCACCGAAAACACCTTCAGCGTTTGCGGCTGGTGGTTGCGTTCAATCTCCAGCGTCACCTCACGCTCGGGCGCACCGCCGGCCCACAGCGCCTGCCACAGGCTGGCCAGCGCGCGCACCTCGGTGCCGTCGATGCGCAGGATGCGGTCACCGGGCAACAGGCCCGCCACGTCGGCCGGGCTGTCGTCGTTGACGCGCACCACCTGCAGGCCGCCGGCCTGCTCCACACAGTTCAGGCCCAGCCAGGCGCGCTGGCTGGCCGCGCTGCTGCCGCGGCTGCGCAAGTCGTCCAGGATGGGGGTGAGCAAATCGACCGGCACAAACATGTTGCCGCTGCGCCGGGTTTGTTGCGCGTCACCCACGCCCAACGCGTCGGCCACCACCAGTGAGCCAATGCCGATCAGCTCGCCGTCGGTATTGAACAGGCCGGCGCCGCTGTGGTCGCGGCGCGGCGGGGCGGTGAACAGCGCACCCTCGATGTGGTATTCCCAATAGCCCGAAAACGCCCGGCGCGACAGCAACTGCGCCACGCTGACCGCGCCGTCATCGCCGCCGCTGACGATCATCAGCGGCTCGTCGGTGGCGCCGCGTTTTGGCCGGCCCAGCGGCACCGGCTGCAGGCCCAGCGGTGCCAGCGCCTGCAGCAGGCCAAAGCCGGTGGCCACGTCATAACCCAGCACCCGGGCGGGCACGCTGTGGCCGTCATCCAACACCAGTTGCACCTGGTCGGCCTCCAGCACCAGGTAGCCGATGGTCAGCACCAACCCATCGGCGTGGATCAGTACACCCGAGCCACTGCGCAGTTGCCCCAGCGTGGTGCTGGAGCGGGCCTTGTCCAGTGCCACCACCCGCACACCAAGCACGGATTGGTGCGCACGCTGCAGTGCGCGGGATTGCTGGGTCAGCGTGCTGCTGTCGCCGGCTGTGGCGGCCCGGCTGGGGGGTGACCAGGTCAAGAGCCAGGCGGCAGCAGTGGCCAGCAGCATGACCCAAACGACCGCAGGCACGGATCTCAGGTTTGGTTTCATCATGGTTCCCCGGTGTGACACAGCGGAGCAAGCATGATCCGTTCCGCCAGCCCCTGCTGGGTTCGGGGTGTTTCACTGTGCCAGCGACGGCGCGCTTGACGCTGCAGCCTGGTGGGCTGTGTGGCGGCGCCGGGGCGCCCCTGTCAGTGCAGATTTAACGTCGGCCGCGTGGCCCGTTACCACCACCAAACGGCAGCTTGCCGCGCCACCAGCTGATCATCAGCCACGCGCCCAACATGCCACCCAGGTGCGCAAAGTGCGCCACACCGCTGCCACCGGTCAGGCCGAACAACAACTCCAGCCCGCCAAACACCATGACAAAGGTGCGTGCCTTCATGGGGATGGGCGGGAACAGCGGCATGATGATGCGGTCCGGGAAGAGCATGCCAAACGACAGCAGCAGGCCAAACAGCGCACCCGAGGCACCCACCGTCGGCGCACGTGAACCGGTCAGCAGCGTGAAGACCAGTTGCACCAGCGCTGCGGCCACCACGCTGGCCAGCAGCATCTGCAGGTAGCGGTTGCGGCCCCACAGCCGTTCCAACTCGCTGCCAAACATCCACAGGCCCAGCATGTTGAAAAACAAATGCATGGTGTCGCCATGCAAAAAACCGTAGCTGACCAGCTGCCACGGCCAGAAGCGGCCACTGCTGAGCGGCCACAACGCAAACAGCGCATCCACCGGCACGATGGGCAACAACAACTGCAGGCAGAACACCGCTGTGCAAGTCAGCATCAGCGCCTTAGTAACCGGAGGCAGAGGCGGCATGAACGGTGTGCTGCGGGTCAGCAGACTTGCAGGGGAAGGGGGGTCAAACAGAGGAGTGGTGCCCGCGGCCAGACTCGAACTGGCACGCCTTGCAGCGGCGGATTTTGAATCCGCTACGTCTACCGATTCCGTCACGCGGGCTCGATGCGCTAGACCAGCGCAACGTGGACACGATTATTGCATGCGCCTTTGCAGCGCTCTTTCTGCGGGCCTGTTGGGCTGTCGCATAGCGCCACTGCGCGACTGGCCCACCACTGCCACAATCCCGCCGCTAGGAG
>JAYVLI010000250.1:0-9349 GCA_043759535.1 Betaproteobacteria bacterium
GGTGGTTTGATCCTGATGCAGGACGCGGTGGCCAAGCGGATCAACAGCGCCATCTTCCCAGGCATCCAGGGTGGGCCCTTGATGCACGTGATCGGCGCCAAGGCGGTGGCCTTCAAAGAGGCGCTGGCGCCCGAGTTCAAGCTCTACCAGCAGCAGGTGGTCAAAAACGCCGCTGCGATGGCTGACACCCTGATTCAGCGCGGTCTGCGCATCGTCTCTGGCCGCACCGAAAGCCATGTGATGCTGGTGGACCTGCGCCCCAAAGGCCTGACTGGCAAAGCGGCTGAAGCCCTGCTGGGTCAGGCCCACATCACCTGCAACAAAAACGGCATCCCCAACGATCCGCAAAAGCCGATGGTGACCAGCGGCATCCGGTTAGGCTCTCCGGCCATGACCACACGGGGTTTTGGCGAGGCCGAAGCCCGCCGCACCGCCGAGCTGATTGCCGATGTGCTGGACAACCCCCACGACGCCGCCAACATCGCGGCGGTGCGGGCCAAGGTGGCTGCGCTGACACGCGACTTCCCGGTCTACCGCTAAGCCGCAGTAGCCCAGCCACAGCAACCGGCAACGCAGGCACCCACCCCACCCGCAATGCGTTGCCCGTACTGCAGCCACAACGAAACCCAGGTCGTCGAGACCCGCGAGTCTGACGAGGGTGATGTCATCCGCCGCCGCCGCCGCTGCCTGAAGTGCGACAAACGCTTCACCACCTACGAGCGGCCCGAGATCGCACTGCCGGCGGTGGTCAAGAAAGACGGCGCCCGGGTTGAGTTTGATCCCGCCAAGCTGCGCAGCTCAATGCTGCTGGCGCTGCGCAAACGCCCGGTCAGCATGGAGCAGGTGGACGCGGCGATCGACCGCATCCAGGACAAGCTGCTGGCCACCGCTGCGCGTGAGCTGCCCAGCGCCCGCCTGGGCGAACTGGTGATGCGGGAGTTGAAGCGCATCGACAAAGTGGCCTACGTGCGCTTTGCCTCGGTCTACCGCAGCTTTGAAGACGTGGACGAGTTCCGGCAGTTGATCCGGGACATCTGACCGCGCCGGGTGCGACCCGGCCGCCACAGGCGGCGCCATGTCAGCCGCGTCAGCCGTGCCAAAAAAGGGGTGACCAGGGGGTGGTGATCACCCAGCCCCCCCCACAACGGGTGCCCACCTCAAACCAGGCCCAACACCCCCACAGGGGCGACGCGCGGCGCGACGTCAATTTTTACAGTGTGTGTACCCATCCAACCCCCTTGGAGCACACCATGACCACCAACCACCCGCACCGCTGCAGCGCCATCCATCAACTGACCAAGGGGCTGAGCGTTGTCGAACTGATGTGCGTGCTGGCCATCACCGCCGTGTTGTTGGGCAACGCGCTGCCGATGCTCACCGAGCTGCTGGCCCGCCAGACCTTGCTGGCCGCCGCCGCCTTGCTGGAGACCGATATCCACCTGGCGCGGTCAGAAGCCCAACGGGGTGGCCAGCCGGTGCGGCTGTCGGTGCAAGCGCTTGTTGGTGGCAGCACCTGCACGGTGGTGCATACCGGCGCAGCCTATGCCTGCCACTGCTTGGGCGGCGGGCAATCGCAATGCGACAGCGGCGCACGGGTGCTGCGCTTGTCTGAGCAAACCAGCACCAGCGGCATCGGCTTGCAGGGTGGGCGGCAGTCGTTGCTGTTTGATGCCGGCAAAGGCACGGTGACACCCACCGCCACCCTGCGTCTGGTCGACCGGGACGGCCGCGCCATCCACCAGATCGTCAACATCATGGGCCGGGTGCGGTCTTGCACACCCACCGGCAAACTGGGTGGCCTGCGGCCGTGCTAACCCGCACCGGCCACTCCCTCAGCCGAGGGGTGTGCCGACCAACGGCGGCTGCAGGGCGATCAGCGGCAGTGCCGCTGCATCAACAGGCCCACTGGCAGCACCACAATCTGCGCATGAGCCAACGTCTTGTGCGCCGCGCCGGAGTCACACTTATTGAATTGCTGATCGTGCTGGTCATCGTCGGCATTCTTGCCAGCATTGCCTGGCCATCGTTTGTCAGCGCAATGAACAAGGGGAGGCGTGCCGATGCATTCAGCGCGCTGGCCAGGTTGACCCAGGCGCAGGAGCGTTGGCGCGCCAACCAACCCTTCTACAAGCAAGACCTGGAGGGTTGGACAGAGGTTGTGGAAACGTCAGCCGGCGGCCATTACCAGCTGTCGCTGGTGGCTGTCAGTGACGCGGCAAAAGCATCACGCTACCGGGCCCGTGCCACGGCAATCAACACCTCGCCGCAAGCCAACGACAGCCCGTGCCAAGTGCTTGAAGTCGAAATGAATGCGGGCGCCATCAACTACCGGTCTTATGGCTCGGCTGACGGTGATGCCAACAGCCCCGAATCATGCTGGGTCCGATGAAGCACCGCGTCATGCTGCCGCAAAGCCGTCCTGCACAACACGCCGGCCTCAGCCTGATTGAGTTGATGGTGACGCTGGCCATCACGGCGGTGGTATTGGGCATTGCCGTGCCGTCGATGTACGACATGATTGCGCGCCGCCGTGTGGCGGCAGTGGCCGCTGAGTTGGCGAGCGATCTGCGCTACCTCAATTCCACCGGCTTGCAGAACAACGCATCATCACAGCTGGACATCGCCAGCAATTGTTATGTGATGTCGTTGAATCCCACGGGCGACACTTGCGATTGCAACTTGCCCCAGCCGTGTGGCACGGGTGCAATGGCGTCGCAGATTCTGAAGTCAGTGACCGTGCCCGCAAATGCCGGCATCACCTTGACCTTCAACCGGGCAAATACAGTTTTCAACTGGCAAGGCCTGCTGGACCCACGCAGGCCAACGCCGCTCGCAGTCACCGTCTCCAGCACCAATGGCGGCAAGGTCAAGGTCTACACCACAGGCGCAATTGCCAGGCCGTATGCCTGTTCGCTGGAGCATCAGGAGACCAGTTTTCCGGCATGCGTTAGCGCACCATGACCAACAAGCTTAACCAAACCCACAAACTCGCCATGTTGCGACCGCGCCGCAACCTGGGGCTTTCAATCGTCGAGTTGATGATCGGCATCACCATCGGCCTGTTCATTTTGGCCGGGGCGGCGTTGGTGTTGACCACCCAACTGGGCGACAACCGCCGCCTCTTGCTTGAAACCCAAGTGCAACAAGATCTGCGCGCCACCGCCGACATGATTGCGCGAGACGTGCGCACGGCCGGTTATTGGGCGCATGCTTACAGCCAAGTTTGGCCTGAAGTAGCAGCACCATTCCCGCTTAACCCCTATTGGGAAATTATTCCGCGAAACGCCACCGATCCGGTGGACACCTTGACCTTCAGCAGATCGCTGAATGAGGTTGGATCGTTCAGCGGCGCAGACGACGATGCGGTCACGACCAATGAGTACGGTGGGTTCCGCTGGAACAAGACCAATGGCACGATTGATGTGCAACTGAGTGCTGGTAACTGGCAGGCCCTGACCGATCCGGCCGTGCTGGCCGTCACCGATTTCAGCATGGTGGTCACGGCCATTGACCTGCCGCTGCCCACTGGTGCGGCTTGCCAGGTCGGGCCCACCAACTGCCCGATGATGCTGAGTGCGCGTGATGTGCAGTACACCATCTCGGTCGAGGCGGTGCATGACCGCAGCGTCAAGCGCACCATCCGCAACCGGCTGCGTTTGCGCAACGACATTCCACGTGAAGTCTGCCCGCCCGTGGCATGCCCGGCATGACAGCCTTGCGATCCACCGTGCCCAGCAACGCCACACACCGGCGGGCGCCAGCCAATGGCGCAGCCGCCCTCACGGTGGTGATGGTGTTGTTTTTTGTCATGGCGCTGGTGGCGGCGTACACCAACCGCAACCTGGTTTTTGAGCAGCGTATTTCGGCCAACAGCTACCGCGTGGCGAGGGCGGCTGAATCAGCCGAAGCAGGCTTGGATTGGACTGTGGCCATGCTCAACGGTGGCCGGGTCGACAACAATTGCGTGCCCAGCACCGTTGCGACGAATGCTGACTTTCGACGCCGATACCTGGTGGACTTTGTCCAATCTGGAGCAGCCGATGGGGGCTATCAGCTGCCTTGGTTGGGCGATGCCACGCTGACGATGTACGCAGCCTGCGTGGTCAGAGAGGGTGCAATGCAATGCGTTTGCCCATCATTGACCGCACGCAATCCGGCCATGACGGTCAATGCCGATGGTTTGGGCGGCGCCTTCCGCATCGAAACCCGGCTGTCGGGCAACGAGCCCAGGCCGGGTGCCGTGGGCATCGTGGCCAAAGGTTGCGCCAGCCCAGGCAGTGATGTCACGTCTTGTTATTCACAAAACACCGACGCAACCACCGTGGCAGACTCGGTGTCGATGGACCAAATCAATGTTGGCCTGTTGCGCGCCCTGCCACTGGCGCCACTGGCCGCACTCACCACCGGCGGCACGGTGTTGGTCACCGGCGGCACCTTGGCTGCCAGCAACGGCAGCAACAACGCCGGGCTGACGGTGCATACACCCACCCCACTGACCGTCACCGCCCCGGGCACTACATTGCTGGCCGGGCCGGCTGGCTCGGGCAGTGACGGCTTGATGATTGATACCACCCTGTCGGACTTGGCCGCCATGCCCAACAACCGCTGGTTCAGGTCGATGTTTGCGATTGACCCCGTCAACTTTGCTGCCCTGCCCGCCACCCAGGTGGTGGCCTGCCCGGGCGGTGCATGCACCTCCTCCAGCCTGACCAATACCTTGGCGGGTTTCCCGCGCAACCCGGTGCTGGTGCAGGGCAGCTTGACGCTGGACGTGGCCGGCCAATTGGGGGATGCGGCCAATCCGGTCATGCTGATCGTGAACGGGCCGTTGACCATCAGCGCAGGCATGACCATTTTTGGCTTTGTCCACGCCACCAGCATCACCTGGAGTGCAGCGTCCACCGTGCAAGGCGCGGTGGTATCGGTTGGCACTTTCACGGCCAGCCAAAACGCCACCCTGACCTACCGGCAAGATTTGCTGGACCTCTTGCGCTTGCGCTACGGCTCGTTTGTGCGGGTGCCGGGCAGCTGGAAGCAATTGCTGAACTGAGCAAACCATGGCCCATTTCCGCCGTTACCACCATCACCAGCATCACCCCCTGCCAACACGCCACAGCGGCGTCTCGCTGATCGAAGCGTTGGTGGCGCTGGCAGTGATGGCCTTTGGCATGCTGTCGATGGTGGGCGTGCAAGTCACCCTGCGCCTGAACAGCGACGTTGCCAAGCAACGTGCCGAAGCCACACGCATTGCCACCGAGGAGGTGGACAGCCTGCGGCTGTTCACCCGTCTGGCGCCCGAGGCCGGGCAATTTGCCTGGGCCGACATTGCCAGCCGGGACACCACCGTGGCGGCGGACGACGCCGGCAACACCACCTACACCCTGGCGCGTACGGTGCGCGACGGCGCTGCAGGGGCTGTGGGCGGCAGCCTGATCAAGGTGGTGGAGGTCAAGGTGACCTGGCGCGACCGCGCCAACACACTGCAGACCGTCACGCTGGACACCATCGTCACAGGGGTCAATCCAGCGGTGGGCGGATTGCTCACAGCGCCCGCCCAGCCATCAGCCACCAATCAGCGCAACGGGCGGCATTTCAGTATTCCACCGGCAGCGGTGGACCTGATGGATGAGCCTGGAAAAAGTGTGTTTGTGCCACCCAATGCAGTCAACGTGACCTGGGTGTTCACCAATCTCACCGGGGCGTTGAAAGTGTGCAACGACGCGCGCTTGAATTGCACGTCGGCCATGTTGGTGTCGGGTTATGTGGGCTTCCACCGCCCGCCACCCACAGCCGACAACGGATCAGGCACCGTTGCGGCCAACGCTGAGTTGCCCGAAGGGCCTGCACTCAACCTGGCCGACAGCCCAAACGCCATGACCATGCTGTCGGTGCAGCCCAGCGGCAGTGCAGTCAGTTGTTACGCGGACAGTTACTCCCAGGTTCAGTTGGCGACGATCCGGCGCTTGCCGTATTACTGCTCGGTGCTGGTGGGCGCGTCAGGCTGGGGCGGGCAATTGAACCCGGTGGTCATCAATGCAGCAGGCACCGTGATGACGGCCGGTAACCTGGCCACGCAATACAAGGTCTGCCGCTACACCCTGAAAAACAACGACTACACCGACAACGCCGACCATCCCAAGATGTACTGCCAGCCTGCAGCTGACACCTTCACTCTGTCGGCAACCTGCGCCAAGACCCGGGTTAAAACCAATTTGATCAACCAGAATTTCTTGGTGATCGCGGGCAACAAGACTTGCCCGACAGATGTTGCGGCAGACCCGGCGGCTGGTGACCTGATCAACAGCAACACCCTGCAGCACCAACCCTGACATGCCCCTGACAGCCACCGACCACGCGCTGCTGCTGCGGGCAGTCGATCTGGCCCAAGCCGCCATCGGTCTGTCCGACCCCAACCCCCGTGTCGGTTGTGTCTTGCACTGCGCCGCCGGGCAACTGGCCGGCGAGGGCTTCACCCAACAGGCCGGCGGCCCACACGCCGAGGTCATGGCGCTGCGCCAGGCTGCTGCCGCTGGCCGGTCACTGGTGGGCGGCACCGCCTGGGTCAGCCTGGAGCCCTGCGCCCACCACGGCCGCACGCCACCCTGTGTTGATGCGTTGATCAGCGCCGGCCTGGCCCGGGTGGTAGTGGCCGTGGCTGACCCGTTTCCGCAGGTGGCAGGCCGGGGCCTGGCGCGCCTGCGCGCAGCCGGCATGGTGGTGGACCTGGCCGAACCCAGCGCCAGCAGCCAGGCCATGTACGCGCTCAACATCGGTTATTTCTCGCGAGTGTTGCGCCAGCGGCCATGGGTGCGGATGAAGATTGCAGCCTCTTTGGACGGCAAAACTGCGTTGCCAGACGGCACCAGCCAGTGGATCACTGGTGCTGCAGCGCGGGCCGACGGCCAGGTCTGGCGCCGCCGCGCTGGCGCGGTGCTGACCGGCATTGGCACCGTGCGCGACGATGATCCCCGTCTGGATGTGCGCCTGCTGCCCACAGCGCACCAGCCCCTGCGGGTGGTGGTGGATTCCCGCTTCGCCACCCCCACCACCGCCCGCCTGCTGGCCGCACCCGGCAAGGCCTTGATCGTCGGCGCGCAGGACGACTTTGGCCGCACCGCAGCGCTGCGTGCTGCGGGAGCGGATGTCTTGCTGTTGCCCGGCTCAGAGGGCAGGGTTGATCTGCCTGCCCTGGTCAACCGCTTGGCGCTGGACGGCATCAACGAGCTGCATGTGGAAGCCGGCGCCACGCTGAATGCCGCGCTGCTGCAAACCGGGCTTGTGGACGAACTGCTGGTCTACATCGCACCAACATTGCTGGGTCCCGGCCGTGGCATGGCGGCCCTGCCCGCGTTGCAGCACTTACACCAGGCGACCCCGATGCAGTTTGAATCGATTGAACGGGTGGGTGACGACCTGTGTCTGCGCGCACGGCGTGTCGGCGCGGCGGATTTTCTGCCCGGCCCCACCACGCCCGAGATGGCCAGTTTGCGCAGCGCCCGTTGACCCACAGGGCGATTTGTTGGCTTGTCAGCCGGTTCAAAAACGTGTGCAGCACAACCCCGCCGTGCATTGACGCCACACCAAAAAAAAGGCCCCGACATTGCTGAGGGGCCCTTTTTGAAGCAGATGGCGGAGTGGACGGGACTCGAACCCGCGACCCCCGGCGTGACAGGCCGGTATTCTAACCAACTGAACTACCACTCCGCGACAGCTAGCACTATAGCATGCTCAAACGGCGTCGCGCAAAAATTGCCGTTCTGAGATCAATATTGGCTGGCGCCGCGACTGTAAAGCCACTGTAAAAACCCGCCAGTGCGGAAGATTCGGCCAAGCGGTGCTCGCGATCATCAATGCCCTGTTTGCGGGCCCAAAAAGACAAAAGAGTTAACACGCGTCAACGTGTTAACTCTCGTCTTTACTGGTGCGGCTGGCAGGAATCGAACCCACGACCCCTTGGTTCGTAGCCAAGTACTCTATCCAGCTGAGCTACAGCCGCCAAGCCCACGAGTGTACATCAAAGATTTGAGGCCACCAAGGCGGATTGCATTTCCGTGGGGTTCGATTGGGCCTGCACAACGGTGACGGTGGCCGATTGCCGCTGCTGCGCTGGTCCGCTGAATCATCGAAATAGCCGGTGCGGGGCGCAAGCGGCGGGATGCAGTGCAAGGCGCGACGCACGGCGATGCCCATGAGCATCGCGCGCACAACGCCGCAGCGCACCCTTACCGTGCGACCGGTGCCGCGCCGATTTCAGTGATGCAACGGACGGGGCAACAACCACACCGCTTGATGCAACGCAAGCCGGGCCGGCGCAACAAGCGCACACTTGGTCGGAACCGGTGCTGTCCGCCCGGCGTCAACGCAAAGGAGCTCACCATGTACACCCGTATCCTCGTCCCCACAGACGGATCAGACATCACGGCCAAGGCAGTGGCTGCCGCGCTGGATCTGGCCAAGTTGTGCAACGCGTCCATCGTCACGCTGTGTGTCAAAGAGCCTTTCCCGTACAGCGCAATCTCCGAGATGCAGCCGGTGCCGCCGCAAGAGTTTTATGACGCGCAAGAGCGCATTGCCGCCGGCCGCGTGAAGGCGGTGCTGGATGCAGCGGCGGCGGCCGGTGTGGCCTGTGAGGGCAACACGGTGGAGGCGCTGCACCCGTGGGAGGCGATTTTGGAAACCGCAAAGCAGCAGCGCTGTGATCTGGTGGTGATGGCCTCACACGGCCGGCGCGGCGTGGCGGCCTTGCTGATCGGCAGCGAGACCAGCCGGGTGCTGACGCACAGCCCACTGCCGGTGCTGGTGGTCAAGTGAGGCGTGCCTGACCCGCAGCAGCGCATCGGCGCCGGGCTGGTCAGTGGTGTAGCCCACGCACCAGCATCACCAAGCCCAGCCCAGCGCCAATCCAGCCCAGCTGGGCCAGGGTGGACCGGAGCGGCAGCCGGCGCTGCAGTTGCGGCAGCAAATCTGCCACGGCCACGTAGATGAAGCTGCTGGACGCTGCCACCAGCAGGTAGGGGAACAAGGCCTCCCACGGCCCCACCACAAAGTAGCCCAGCACCCCGCCCACCACCGACGCCAGGCCCGACAAGGCGTTGTAGAACAGCGCCTTCTGGCGGCTGAAACCGGCGTTGAGCAGCACGATGTAGTCGCCCACCTCTTGCGGTATTTCGTGGGCAATGATGGCCAGTGAGGTGAACAGGCCCAGTGTCGGGTCGGCCAAAAACGCTGCCGCGATGATGATGCCGTCGCAGAAGTTGTGGATGCTGTCGCCCATGATCACGCTCCAGCCGCCGCGCCCGGCCTGCTGCTGGTCGAAGCCGTGGTGGTGATGGTGCTCGTCGCCCTCGTG
>JAYVLI010000251.1:0-4873 GCA_043759535.1 Betaproteobacteria bacterium
CCAGGCCACGGAAGCGCCCCCAGTGGTAGGGCACCGCGCCACCGCCGTGCGGGATGATGAAACGCAGCGTGGGAAAGTCTTTGAACAAATCACTGGTCAAACACTGCATAAACGCCGTGGTGTCGGCATTGAGGTAGTGCGCGCCGGTGGTGTGAAAACACGCGTTGCAGCTGGTGGACACATGCACCATGGCCGGGATGTCGAACTCCACCATCTTTTCGTAGATGGGGTACCAGCTGCGGTCACTCAACGGCGGTGATGTCCAGTGGCCACCCGACGGATCGGGGTTGAGGTTGATGCCCACGTTGCCAAACTGCTGCACACACTTGACCAGCTCGGGGATGCTGGTGGCCGGGTCCACGCCCGGGCTTTGCGGCAGCATGGCGGCGGGGATGAAATGGTTGGGGAACAGTTGCGCCACACGGAAACACAGCTCGTTGCAGATGGCCGCCCAGGTGCTGCTGATTTGAAAGTCGCCGATGTGGTGGGCCATGAAGCTGGCGCGCGGGCTGAAGATGGTCAGGTCACTGCCACGCGCATTCATCAGGCGCAACTGGTTGGCCTCGATGGTCTCGCGCAGTTCGTCGTCGCTGATCCTCAAGTCGCTCACTTTGGGCATCAGCGTGGCGTCTTGAATGCCTTTGATCTGCTGGTTGCGCCAGGCCTCCAGTGCCTTGGGTGCGGTGGTGTAGTGGCCGTGGCAGTCGATGATCATGTGGGCTCCTGGGGTGTTTTTCGAGATTGAATGGGGCAACTCAAGCCGGGTCCATGCCCTGCTTGCGCTTGGCGGCGGCGGTGGCGGGTGATGTCAAAAAATCAAATAGCGCACGCACCGCAGGCGCCTGGGCTGAGGCCACACACAGCCCGGCTGAAAACGTGGTGTTGATCTGGATGGCCGGTGGCAGCGGGCCGACGATTGCGATGCCCGGCACATGCAGCAGTTCACTCAATTGCTGGAAGCCCAGGTCCACCTCGCCACGCGCCACCAGCGCGGCCACCGGCACACCGGGCGGGGCTTGCACAGTGCGTGATTGCACGGCAGCAGTGATGCCCCAGCGGTCAAACAGCTTGGCCAGTTGCACCCCGCTGGGCCCGGTGGAATAACCGATCTTGCGTGCCGACAGCACGGCATTGCGCACCGCGTCTTCACTGCTGATGTCGGGCAAGGCGGCACCCGCCGGCACGGCCACCGCCACGCCTGAATGCACCAGGTCCACCCGGCTGCCGGCCACCACCTGGCCACTGTTGATCAGGCGGTCAACCGCGTCAGACGCCAGCACCACCACGTCGAATGCCTCACCGGCCTGGATCCGCTTTGCGGCGTCCACCCCACCCACCGAGGTGATCAGCAGCTGCACACCATGCTGGGCCGCGTAAGCGGTGGCCAGCTCAGCCAGCAGCGCCCGGGTGGCCATGGACGAAATGCCTGTGATTGGAGTGCCCATGTCAGCCTGTGGTGGGTGTGTGCGGATGGAAGGATGGCGCATTCTGGCGGCCCACCACTTTGCTATCCAGGCATGGCTGGGGATAGCAGCTATGTCAAATTGGCATTTCAGATGGGGTTGGTTTGGGCGCCGGTGGCCAATGGCCGCCGCACGCGCAAGGCCCGGTCAATCTCAGCCAGCAGCGCTGCGGCCAGCAGCGGCTTGGTCAGGTAACCGTCAAAGCCGGCGGCCAATGCGTCATCAATCTCCTGCGGCATGGCGTTGGCCGACACGGCGACACACGGGATGGCACACAGCAGGGGGTTGCTGCGCAGGGCTTGCAGCACCTGCAGGCCGTCCATCACCGGCATCATCATGTCGATCAGCACCAGGTCGGGCACGGCTTGCCGGGCCAGCGCCAGGCCACTGGCACCGTCGGCCGCCAGGCTGAGCTGCAGGCCGGGCCAGTTGTCCAGAAAAGCCTGCATCAGCAACCGGTTGACGCTGTCGTCATCGATGTAGAGCACATGGCCGGTGGCCAGTGCTGCAACGGGTGTGGTGGCGGGGGTGATGACGGATGTGGTGGGTGCGGCAGAAAGCCCGTGCAGCACAAAGTCAGTGCCCTGGCCTGTCGCCCGCTGCAGTGCGCCGGACTCAATGCGCGACAGATCCAGCAAATCGTTGATCAGCGACAGCAGGTGGTCCCCTGCGTGCTGAATGTGCTGCACCCGCTGCTGCTGCAGCGCTGTGAGTGGGGGGCTGGCATCGTCCACCAACACTTGTGAAAACCCCAGGATGGCGTTGAGCGGGGTGCGCAACTCATGGCTCATGCGGGCCATGAAGGCGGTTTTGGCATGGTTGGCCTGCTCAGCCGCGTCCTTGGCGGCCAGCGCGGCTTCGGCCTGGCGGCGGTTGGTGACGTCACGCAACAGCAGGCTGCTCAGCGGCTGGCCGGTGTCGTCGGTGTACAGCACCGACGACACCTCGGCCTCAAACGGGCTGCCGTCACCGCGCAGCATGGTGATCTCACCGCTGGTGCGGCCATCACGCACGCGTTGCGCCAGCAGCACCGCCACCCGCGGGTCGGCTGGGTCAACCAGGCCGTTGCGGCCACGGGCACGCAGGGCTGCCTCGTCCATGCCAAAAATGCTGCAGGCAGCCGGGTTGGCGCTGAGGATGCTGCCATCGGGCCGGGTTTGCAGCACACCGTCCAGACTGTTTTCAAACAGCAGGCGGTAGCGGCGCTCACTTTGGGCCAGCGTCTGCTCCACCTGGCGGCGGCCGCTGATGTCCACAAACGTGACCACCACGCGGTGGATGGCGGCGGCCGCGCCGGCACTGGGGGCGATCTCGGCGCTGCGCACATGGGTCTGGGCAGTGCCGTGGTCAGTGGCGTGTTCAATGACGAATTCAGGGTATGCATCCCCCAGCAACCACACTGGTTGCGCCCTGCCCGGCTGCACCACGCCCAGCACCACACCACGCACCGGCGCGCCAGTGCGCAGCACCTGGAAGACCGGGTAATCACTGCGGGGCATGGTGCTGCCATCCTCACGCATAAAACGCCAGGCCGGATCAATGGTCACCTGGCCCAGCATCTGTGCCTCTGTCAGGCCCATCAGCAAGGCGGCCTGGGGGTTGCAGCGCAGCACCGCGCCGCAGGGGCCATGCACGATGACACCGGCCAGCAGGTGGTCCAGCAAAAAGCGTTGTTCTTGCTCACTGGCGCGCAGCACGGCGTCGGCCTGGCGCCGCTCATTGGCCCAGGCCTGCTGGCTGCGCAGCATGTGGCCGTAGCCAAACATGCCCACCCCGCCCAGCAGGCCCACCAGCAAAATGGGCACCCGCACCCGCTGCCACCAGGCCGCGACAAATTCAGCCGCAGGCAGCGAAACAAACAGCGTGACCGGATAGTGCTGCAGCCGCATGAACACATTGCCATGCAACAGGCCGGTGATCTGGTTGATGCCCTCCACATACCCCCGCGCCGGGTAACCGTTGGCCACCAGGTGCTGGCGCAAGGCGCCCTGCCGGGGCACACCGTACAGGCTGGCGGCATCCGGGTTGGGCGGCGACGGGTAGCGGCTGAGCAAGTAACCGTCATCCCGGATCAGGCCGATGGACGCCTTGCCAAAGGCCGGCACATCACGCCAAAAAGACTGCAACAAGGCCACCGGAATGCCCACAGCCAGCACCGCCGCTGGTTGGCCCTGGTCACCACGCAGCACCTGGCGCATGGGGAACACCCACTGCTGGCTGAGCGCGCCGGCCAGCGGGCGGCCCAGGTCCAGTTGGGTGTCTGGCCGCAGTTCGGCCAAAAAGACGCGGTAAGACGGCGCTTGCGCCAGCGTGGGCAAGCCACCATGCGGGTTGCCATCTGCACCGCCACCGGGGCGGCGGCCCACCGATGACACCAGCACCTGCCCATCCAGGCGCAGCAAGTTGACGCTGACAGTTTCAGGATGCAGCCGGTTGTAGCGCTGCAGCAGGTGCTGGGCCTGTTGCAGATCGGCCAGCCCACCCTGTGCGCCAAGCTCCAGCGCCAGGGCCTGCAGCCCGGCGTCCATCTGCACGAAGTACTGGTCCAGCGCTTTTTCGCCCAATTCCAGCACCGTCTGCATGGCCAGAATCTGGTCGGCTTTTTCAGAGCGCCACGAGAGCCAACCAAACAACACCACAAAACCCAGCAACAAGGTGCTGAGCAGCAGGGCCAGACGCCGCAATTGGCGGGCCGGCTGTGGCACGGCCACGCTGGCAGGCGCGGGGTGCAGGTTGGTGTGTTGGGTGGCCTGCATCAACCGGGCTGGCCTGGCTAACCGGGTTGAGAGGGCGCCGCAGCGCCCTGCGGCAAGGCCTTGACCAGGTCGGTCAGCAGCCGGGTGGCCTGGCGCATCAGCGGGCTGGGCCGCTTGTGGGCCGACACCGCCAGACACAACATGCTGTTGAGCTGCGGTGCGCCCAGCGGCCGCAGCCGCAGCGCATCGGCCCGGCCCGACGCTGTCACCGCACTGGCATGCAGCACCGCGTGGCCGTAACCGGCGCACACCAGATCAACAATGGCGGCGATGCTGGACACCTCCCAAGCAATATTGAGCTTGATGCCGGCCAGCACCGCCTGTGTCTCTAGCAGCTTGCGGATGGCGTGGCCCCGCTCGGGCACGATCAGCGGCCAGTTGGGCAGGTCTTGCAGCGGCAGCATGGTGCTGGTGTGGGGGTTGATTGGGTGGGTGATTGGGTGGGTGATTGAGGGGCTGACCTGGGCGCTGACACCTTGGTCATTGCCCACGCTAACAGCACCAGCGGCCGCCGGGTTGGTGCTGGCCCGTCCCTGCTGCCGGCCGTTGCCCGACGACACCAGGCACAGCGCTTCTTGCAGCACCGGGGTGATCTCCAGCGCGGGCTGCGCCTCAGGGTTGTACAGCAGACCCAGGTCCACCCGGCCGGTGCTG
>JAYVLI010000252.1:0-13410 GCA_043759535.1 Betaproteobacteria bacterium
TGTTTTGGTCAGTGTGCGCAGTGTTGCCGAGGCCGATCTGGTGGCCACCGGCGGCGCCCATTTCATTGACCTCAAAGAACCCAGCCAAGGCGCGCTGGGGGGCCTGCCGCTGCCGGTGATCCACAACATCCTGGCGTCGCTGCGCGCCCAGGGCTGCGGGCTGCCGGTCAGCGCCACCATCGGTGATGTGGCCATGGGCGCTGTGGATGACATCCTGCAACGGGTGCAGGCCGTGGGGGCTTGCGGCGTGGATTACGTCAAGGTCGGCATCACCCGCAGCGCCGGCGCGGCAGCGGTGCTGGATGCATTGGCCGGCTGTGGCCTGCCTGTGGTGCCGGTGTTCATTGCCGACCAGGGTGTGGACAACGCCCAGTGGCAGCGCGCGTTAGGCCTGGGCTTTGCGGGGGTGATGGTGGACACCGCCGACAAGCTTGCCGGCAGCCTGTTTGAGGTGATGACCGATGCGCAGCTTGCTGCGTTGGTGGTTGCTGCGCGGCAAGCCGGTGTGATGGTGGGTTTGGCCGGTGCGTTGCGGCTGGCGCATGTGGACCGCCTGGCGGCGTTGGCGCCTGACTTTGCGGGTTTCCGCAGCGCGGTGTGTGATGGCGACCGCAGCGGTGCGCTGGTGCCTGAGCGGCTGGCTGCCTTGGTGCGGGCGTTGGGGCTGGCGCAGGCGCACTTGGCTGCGTCCGTGACGGCGTGATCTTGCTGCTCACGCAAACGCAGATTTGATGTGCTGACGCCGTGGCGGCAAAGCTGCGGACGGGCGCTCGCAGCTTTGCAACACCGTGGTGACGTGCGTTGGTTTTTCTGAAGCCTGGGCATGCAAGCGCGTCAACAACCGCAGCGCGCCGGCAAAACGTCCACCAACCCATCACGCCTGTGCCGCCCCAGCCGCCGGCCGGGTCTCGCCCAGCAGCAGCGCCCGCACCGTGTCCAGCCCGGTCTTGTGCACCACGTCGATAGGGCACATGGCCTGCTGCGCCAGCGCGGCAAAACCGTTGTCCAGCACACCATCAGCCACCAGTTCGGCCAGGCTGCCGGCGCTGGCCACGGCGCACGACTTGACCACCACCAGGCGCTCGGCATTCAGGCTGATGGCCAGTTGCAGGGCCATGCTGTCGGCGCTGTGGTCCCAGTTGGTGTGGGGGGTGACGCAGGTGCTGGTGCGGTCCAGCGGCAGCCACAGTGCGGCATGGCCGGCGCGCAGCACTTGCAAAATTTCAGCGGGCTGGGTGGCCAGCCGCAGGCCAGGCTGCAGGCCTTGCGCCAGGTAGGCACTTTGCGCCATGGCCAGCACGGCCATGTTGTGGGCTGGCAGGTCATCCACTGCCCAGTGGGCCTGGGCGTTGCGCACCTCGTCGGCAAAACGGCCCCCGCCGCACACCACCGTCACCCGGCCGCCGCCCAATTGCGCCAGCAGCGCCAACCACTGCGCCAGCAGTGGGTCACGGTCCAGGCTACCGCCCAGCTTGACAACCCACATCAGGCGCGCCCCCGCCGGGTGCTGGCAGCAGCCGCGCCGGGTTGCTGGGCCAACCAGTGCAGGGCAGCCACGGCCACTGCGGGTGCGCAGACTTGGGCCCAGTTGGTGGTGCTGGCGGCGGTGCCGGCACCAGCGGGCGGCACGCTGAGCGCCAACAGGTCGGCATAACGGCACCAACGCGGTCGCTGCGGCCTGGCGTTGCCATTGGCCGTGGCCAGCGCGGGCAGCAGGCTTGGTGCCAGAAAATCACCACAACCGGCAGTCACCAGCAGGGTGTCTTGGCTTAAGCCATGCAGCGCCACCACGCGGGCCAGTTGGGTTTGCAGGATGGCCACTTGCGCGCTGCGCCAGGCCAGCGCCAACGCCAGCCAGTCAGCGGCGCTGCCGTCTGCGCTGTCCAGGCCGATCAAGCGGGCCAGGCGCTGCTGGCTGGCGGCAGCGGTCTTGGCGCCACCATCGGCTGCGGGCTGCTGGTCATGCGCCGGGCCCAGCTCGGCCGTCAGGCGGTAGATGTCGGCCGTGGTGGCAAACAGCTCGTTCATCACATTCACTTGCTGGCCGTACCACGGCACTTGTTGCGCCAGCACACACAGCGGTGTGCGCACCACGCCGTGGTAGACCAGTTCACCGCTGGCCAGGCGTTGGTGGTCATTGCGATTGGGTGTTAGCACTTTGCCGTGGCGCAGCGCAATCAGATCGGTGGTGGTGCTGCCGATGTCCACCAGCAGGGCGTCGGTGGGCGGGCTAGCGCCTTGCAGCAAGGCCAGCGCCACATGCTGGGCGCTGGCCAGCCAGTTGGCCGAGGCGATGTGCCGCCAGTGGCTGGCCACGTCAGCGGCGCTGCACCAGCCGGCATCACCGGCATAAAACTGCAGTGCGGTGGCCGGCCCCAAGTGCTGGGCCAGCGTGTTGGCAATGCGGGACACACCGTCGGCCCGGTCGGTGAACAGGTCGGCCATCTCACCGGTCATGGTCACCGCGTGCTGGGCCTGGCCCAGCTGTGGCCAGCGCTGCTGCGCGGCCTGCAGCACGGCCACCAGATGGTGCAAGCCCAGCCACAGCGGGCAGGCCCACTGCAGCACATCACGCACTTGGCCGTCTTGCAGCCAGCAGGCTTTGACGTGGGCGCCGCCGATGTCCCAGCCAACGGTGTTGGCCGTCATGCTTGCACCCGGCGCTGCGGCTTGCTGTGCCATGTGGCGCGGAGATACTGCTGGTCGACCCCGCCAACAGACTTCACGCCATGCAGCTCATCCCCGTCATTGATCTCTCGCAAGGCCAGGTGGTGCGTGCCATCCGTGGCAACCGCAAGAGTTACCAGCCCATCGTGTCCAGCTTGTGCGCGGGCAGTGATCCGGTGGTGGTGGCGCAAGCGCTGGTGGCCCATTGCCAGGCGCGCCAGTTGTATGTGGCTGACCTGGACGCACTGCAGGGCGGTGCGCTGCAAACCGCCGTGCTGCAGGCCTTGCTGCAAGTGCTGCCTGGTGTTGAGCTGTGGTTGGATGGCGGCTTTGGTGAGGTCAGCGCCGCCAGCCCACTGCGCCAGGCCCTGGGTGCCAGCGCGGCGGCGCGCCTGGTCACGGTGTTTGCCAGTGAGGCCATGGCCACGCCCGCCGCCCTGGCCGGCTGTTTTGCCACGCCTGCCGCATGCCAGCGCGACGTGTTGTCGCTGGACCGGCGCGACGGCCAGGTGCTGGACGCTGCCGGCGCCTGGCGCAGCCCGGCGCTGTGGCCTGCGCGGGTCATCATGATGACGCTGGAGCGGGTGGGCGCCGATGCCGGCCCCGACCTGGACACCCTGGCCGCACTGCGCACCTTGGCGCCCAGCACCCAGTTGATTGGCGCCGGTGGGGTGCGCCATGCGGCTGACCTGGCCGCTGCCGCCCAGGCCGGCGCCAGCGCCTGGCTGGTGGCCAGCGCGCTGCATGACGGCCGCTTGCCAGCGGTGGCCCGCCTGGCTGCGGGCGGCTGACGGCAGGGCAACGCGGGCCGGCCCGTCACGACCCGGGGCCAACCCAGGTGGGTTGCGGGTCAGACGGTGGGCCAAACGGTGGGCCAAACGGTGGGCCGAACGGTGGACCAAACGGTGGGCCAAACGGTGGGCCAAACAGCACGTCATGCGGCGCGTCCGGCGGCGGCGCGGCGCGGTGGCTGGCAGGTGCGGCAAACAAGGCATGGCAAGGGCTGCATCACGTTTCGTGCCACCGGCTCATCAGCGTGACCAGCCTGACCAGCGGCGCCCAGGACGATGGGCTGCGGCAGCCAGCCGCCGGAATCGCCACACTGTGTGGCAGATTTGGCCGGGCCAGTGGCGCAGCGTGGCCGCTGCGGGCGGGGCGCCAGGGCAGGTGGTGGTGGCACATCGCTTGCGTTCTGCTCAGGGATGAGCGCAGCCGCCGTGGTGTCCCCTTTGCCGCCCCTCCCAACAGACCTTGCGGCTGGCGCCTGGGTTTGCCCCTTCTGCCCGCTGCTGTGTGAGTCAGCCGACCAGCAGGTGCCGGATTGCCCACGCGCCCGGCAGCGCCTGGCCAGCTTGGCGAAGGTGGCTGGTGTCAACAGTGCCGTCAGTGCAGTCGGCGCCAGCGTCAACGGCCATTCGGCCAGCCTGGCTGACGCGCTGGCCGCCGCTGTGCGCCTGCTGCGCAGCAGCCGCCAACCCCTCATTGGCGGCTTGGGCACTGACGTGGCCGGCGCCCGTGCGCTGCAGCGCCTGGCCGACGCCACCGGCGCCATCAGCGACAGCGCCCAAGGCCCCGCGCTGACCGAGGGCCTGCGCACCCAGCAAGACCGGGGCGGCTTCACCACCACCCTGGCCGAGCTGCGCAGCCGGGCTGACCTGGTGTTGTGCCTGGGCGGTGTGTTTGCCAACGCCGCGCCGCTGTTGTTTGATCGCCATGTGCTGCCCGCCCGCAATGCCTGGATGCCGGGCGCTGACCGCCCCCGCCACGTGGTGGTGCTGGGCAGCGCGGCGGGGCAAGAGCCGCAGGACGCCGCGCTGCTGGCCCGCTTGGCCGGCGCACCCGGCATCACGCTGCAAACCATCCCGTGGCACGGTGACGCCCACAGCACGGTGGCGCTGCTGTGCGCACTGCTGGCCGCGCTGGCGAGCGGCGCCTCACCTCCGGCCGCACCACCCGCGCTGCTGACCCTGGCCATCAAGCTGCGCGCTGCGCACTACAGCGTCATCATCGGCGCGCCGGCCCAACTGCCAGCCCAGGGCGCACTGCTGATGGAAGCCACCCACCGCTGCGTCGAGCGGCTGAATGCCCACACCCGCGCTGCCGCGCTGTGGCTGGGCGGCGGGGAGGGCGCAGCCACCACCAACCAGGTGTTCACCTGGCTCACCGGCCTGCCGCTGCGCAGCCGTGCCGGCCCGGCCGGGCTGGAGCATCAACCGGTGGTGTTTGATGCCCACCGCCTGCTGGCCGATGGCGCGGTGGACCTGCTGCTGTGGGTGTCGTGTTTTGAGGCGGCGCTGCTGCCACCGGCCAGCGCTTGCCCACGCATCGTGTTGGGCCCACCGGCACTGGGTGCGGCGTTGGGTGCGGCGCTGGCCGGGCAAGCCGCAGCGGGCGGGGCATCAGCCACCACCGTGTTTTTGCCTGTGGCCACCCCGGGTGTGCAGACCGCCGGTGACCTGTTCCGCACCGACGGCACGGTGCTGCTGCCGCTGCGGCCTTTGCCTGCGGCCCTGCAGCCACCCAACAGCCCTGCCGATCTGCCCACACTGCCGCAGTTGCTGGCCCGGCTCTGCACCGCGCTGCGCAGCGTTGAGGCCGCGTCATGAGCCTGTTATGCCTGCAAGGCGGCCGTGTCATTGACCCGGCCCACCCTGATAGCGGCGCCCAGCGCGATGTGTGGGTGCGAGACGGCCGGGTCATCGCGCCGCCCACGCCAGAAACGCCAGCCGATCACACCATCAACACCAAAGGCTGTGTGCTGATGGCCGGTGGCATCGACATGCACACCCACATCGGCGGTGGCAAGGTCAACCTGGCCCGGCTGTTGATGGCGGAAGACCACCGCGACGGCCCCAATCCCATCGCGCCCGACAGCCTCGAGCGCCGCGCCGGCCTGGCTGCGTCCTGCGGCACCTGCACCCCCGGCACCCTGGCCACCGGCCAGCGGTATGTGGAGATGGGCTACACCGCAGCCTTTGAGCCGGCCATGGTGCCCAGCAACGCCCGCCACGCCCACATGGAGATGGGCGACACCCCCATCCTGGACCACGGCGCCTACGTGATGCTGGGCAACGATGAGCTGTTTTTGCAATTGCTGGCCGAGGGTGGTGCTGCGGGCAGCAACTACAGCCTGCTGCGCGACTACACCGGCTGGATGCTGCACGCCACCAAGGCGCTGGGCGTCAAGATCGTCAACCCGGGCGGCATTTCGGCCTTCAAGTTCAACCAGCGCAGCTTGAACGTGGATGAGCGCCATGCCCACTGGCAAATCACCCCGCGCCAGGTGCTGCACACCCTGGCGCGGGCGCTGCGAGAGTTGGGGGTGCCGCACCCGCTGCACATCCACGGCAGCAACTTGGGCGTGGCCGGCAACATCCAAAGCACGCTGGACACGATAGACGCGCTGGAGGGCCTGCCGGCGCACCTGACGCACATCCAGTTCCATGCTTACGGCACCGATGGCCCGAAGAGGTTTTCATCCGCAGCGCTGCAGTTGGCCGAGGCCATCAATGCCAAGCCTGAGCTCAGCATCGACATCGGCCAGATCATGTTTGGCCAGACAGTGACTGCATCCGGCGACACGATGCGCCAGCATGCCAATGCCGGCCTGGCCAGCCCGCGCAAATGGACAGGCAGCGACATCGAGGGCTTTGCCGGCTGCGGCGTGGTGCCCTTCCGCTACCGCGAGCAGAGTTATGTGAACGCGCTGCAGTGGGTCATCGGGCTGGAGCTGTTTTTACTGGTCAACAACCCCTGGCAGGTGGTGTTGACGACTGACCATCCCAACGGCGGGCCGTTCACCAGTTACCCGCACCTGATCCGCCTGCTGATGGACCGCAGCTTCCGCAATGAACAACTGGCCAAACTGCATCCGGACGTGGCCAGCCAGTGCGCGCTGGCATCCATCACCCGCGAGCTGACGCTGGACGAGATTGCGGTGATGACGCGCAGCGGCCCGGCCAAATTGCTGGGCCTGGTCGACCGGGGCCACCTGGGCATGGGTGCGGCAGCCGATATCGCGGTGTACCGCGAGCAGCCTGATGTCGAGGCCATGTTCCAGCAGCCTGATTGGGTGTTCAAAGACGGCGCGCTGGTGGCCCAGGCCGGCCGCCTGCTGGCCACGCCGGTGGGCGGTACGCACTTTGTGGCACCGGGTTACGACACGGCGGTGGAGGCGGTGCTGCGCCGCCGCCTGCCGCAGCACACCAGCATCGGCTTCGATCAACTGGTGATTGGCCACGATGAGTTGTGCCGCTGCTGCAACGGTGGGCGCTTGTTGCCGGCGGCGTGTTTTGGGGCGGCGGCATGAGTGCGGGCTTGCGCGATTCACTGCGCCCCGGCGGTGTCCTGATTGACGACACCTTTGCCGAAGCCTTCCCGATGAAGGCCACCCGCCTGTTGATCACTGCCCACACCATGACCTGGGCGCGCCACGCCGCAGTGGCGGCCACCGGGTTTGCCACCTCGGTGATCGGTTGCGGCTGTGAGGCCGGCATCGAGGCCGAGTTGCAGCCCGAGCACACGCCAGACGGCCGGCCCGGCATCAGCGTGTTGTTGTTCGCCATGTCGGGCAAAGAGCTGATCAAGCAGATGGAGCGGCGGGTGGGGCAATGTGTGTTGACTTGCCCGACCACGGCGGTCTTCGCTGGCATTGACGACGGTGAGGCTGTCGCCCTGGGCAAAAACCTGCGCTTTTTTGGTGACGGCTGGCAGCAGTCCAAGCTGATCAATGGCAGTCGCTACTGGCGCATCCCGGTGATGGACGGTGAGTTTGTGGCGCAAGAAACCACTGCCGTGGTCAAGGCGGTGGGCGGTGGCAACCTGCTGCTGCTGGCCCGCGATACCGATGCCGCGTTGGCAGTGGCCGAGGCCGCCGTGGCCGCCATGCGCCGCCTGCCCGGCGTGGTCATGCCCTTTCCCGGCGGGGTGGTGCGCTCAGGTTCCAAGGTGGGCAGCAAATACCCCGCTTTGAGCGCGTCCACCAACGACGCGTTTTGCCCTGGTTTGTATGGCCTGGTGCCGCACAGTGAACTGAACGCCGACACCCGCTGCGTGCTGGAGATCGTGATCGACGGCCTGACCGAGGCAGATGTGGCCCAGGCCATGCGGGTGGGCATGCAAGCCGGCATCAATATCGGCTTGGGTGGTGGGCTGCAGCGCATCTCGGCCGGCAATTACGGCGGCAAGCTGGGGCCGTATCACTTCCATCTGCGCAAGATACTGGCAGGGGCGTCAACATGACGGGTTGGACCCTGACCCTGCGCCAGCCGCCCACGCTGCGCCTGTGTTTGCGGGGCATCACGCCCAACGCGCTGACCGCGCTGAGCGCCGCGCAAATCGCCGCCTTGCCACTGGGCCACGGCAACGGCTTGCAGCCGCTGGGGGAGTTTTTCAACATCAGCCCGGGCAGCGATGACAGCCTGCTGCTGGACGGTGACTTGTCACGCTGTGACCATGTGGGCTGGCAATTGGACGGTGGCTGCATCACGGTGCGCGGTGCAGTGGGCCACCATGCCGGTGGCGCCATGCGGGCCGGCACGCTCACCATCCACGGCAAGGCGGGTGACCTGGCCGCGTGTGAGATGGCCGGTGGCCGGCTCACCATCCACGGCAACGTGGGCGACTTTGCCGCCGCCAGCCTGCCCGGCAGCATGGACGGCATGCGCGGTGGTGTGCTGCGCGTGCAGGGCAACGCGGGTGCGCGATTTGCTGACCGCATGCGCCGCGGCACCGCCCTGGTGTGTGGTGACGCGGGCGACTTTTTGGCGTCCCGCTTGGTGGCCGGCACCGTGGCCGTGGCGGGCCGGGTGGGTGCCCATGTGGGCTACGGCATGCGCCGGGGCAGCCTGGTGTTACTGCAGGCGCCAGCCATCCCCGCCACTTTTGTGCCGGCTGGCGCCGACGCGCTTGTGATGTGGCAACTGCTGGCGCGTGACCTGGCCGGGCTGGGTGCTCTGGACACTGTTGGCGGCACGGCCAGCGCATCTCGCAATCCATTTGCCGGCCTGCCGCAGCGCCGCATCCACCGCCATCTGGGTGACTTGGCGGTTGACGGCAAGGGCGAGATCATCTTGCCTGGCTGACGGTCATCTGTGCCCAGACCAGGTTTCAATTTTCTTCACACTGGAACCCAAGCACCATGCCCAACGACTACCTTTTTCACGCCGGTGAAGCCACCGTTTTGGCCCGCGACGGCCAGTTCACTGACGCCATGCCCGAGATCCTGATCGGCCGCACCAGCGGGCCGGTGGGCGCAGCGTTTGCCAACATGATGGCGCAAAGCAAGGGCCACACCGCGATGTTTGCCATCCGTGCCTGCAACCAGCTGGTCCGCCCGGCCACCATCATGGTGCCCAAGGTCACGCTCAAAGATGTGGCCAACATCGACCTGTTTGGCGGCGTGGTGCAAAGCGCCACGGCTGACGCGGTGGTCGATTGCCTGATCGACGGCACCATCCCCAAAGCCATCGCCAATGAGCTGTGCATCATCAGCTTGGTGTGGATCGACCCGCGCTGCGCCAAAGATCCCAACTTGGACAAGGCCGACATGTACCGCACCAACTTTGAAGCCACCAAACTGGCCATCCGGCGGGCGCTGAACAACGAGCCGTCCATCGATGAACTGATCGCCAACCGCCACAAGATCAAACACGACATGGACGACGGGAGCTGAGCAGCGCCGCGGCATCTGTCGCAGCGCCAACGCTAACAAGCAAAAAGAGCGTCACCATGCAACTGGCGCTGTTTGACCTGGACCACACGCTGATCCCGTTTGACAGCGGCATGGCCTGGACCCGTTTTTTGGTGGATGCCGGCGTGCTGGGCGTTGAGGCCCCTGCTGCGTACCTGGCCTGGTGCCAGCAGGCCGTGGCCGGCACGCTGGACATCCACGCCATGCACCGCGCCACGGTGGCGCCGCTGGCGCGCTTCCCGCAGGCGCTGCTGGCGCAGTGGGGGCGCGAGTTTGAGCAATGTCTGGCGCCGCAAATCCCACCCGCCATGCGGGCGCTGGTGCAGCACCACCAGCAGGCCGGTGACTTGTGCGCCATCGTCACCGCCACCACCCGCTTCATTGCCGAACCGGTGGCGCGGCTGTTTGGCATTGAGCAGGTGGTGGCCACCGAGCCTGCCACGCTGGACGGCTCACCCGGCGGCACGCTCACCGGTGAGATTGCCGGCCTGCCGTGCTGGGGCCCGCACAAACCGGCCCGGGTGGCGGCCTGGCTGGCCGGGCTGCGGCCGGCGGTGCCGGCCACACCGGCAGGTTTTGCGCGCTCCTGGTTTTATTCCGATTCAGCCGGTGACCTGCCACTGCTGATCCAGGTCAGTGACCCGGTGGCAGTGGCGCCGGATGCGCGCCTGCGTGCTGTGGCCAGCGCTGCCGGCTGGCCCATCATCGAGCATGACGCCACACCACCAGGCACGCTGCAACACCCGCCCGGCGGCAGGCCGGCAACAAACACCAAATACACCCACTGATCCAGCTCAAGCACCGCCGTGCCACTGCCGATAGCCCAGCACACACCGGGCTTGCCGGCGGCCACGGTCAGCGTTTTCAGGAGCACGGCGATGGATTGGATTCGGCAAGTCAGCCTGGTCAAGCGGGTGGTGATCGGCTTCTTTTTGATGGGGCTGCTGGTCGCGCTGCAAGGCGCGCTGGCCTACAACACGCTGCAACTGCCCGCTGCCCAGCTGCAAAAAGCCGCTGGTGTCACAGCCTGGCTGGTGGCCGCAGCCACCGGCTTCGGCCTGGTGTTGGCGCTGCTGTGCGCGGTGTTGATCCGGTCCAGCATCAAGGCGTCGGTGGAGTCCACCGTGCAGTGCGTCATCCGGGTGGCCGGGGGTGACCTCGAGACCAAGATTGAATCCCCAGGCAAGGATGAAATCTCCTGGTTGCGGGGTGAGCTGAACGGCATGCGCAAGAAGCTGCGCAAGATGGTGCTGGAGGTGCGGTCCACCGCCGACAGCGTCAACCAGGCCTCGCAAGAAATTGCCAGCGGCAACACCGATTTGTCAGCCCGCACCGAAAGCCAGGCTGGCGCGCTGGAGCAGACCAGTACCGCCATCCAGCAACTGCTGGAGCTGGTGCGTGGCAACGCCCAAAGCACCCAGCAAGCGCGCCAGGTGGTCACCCAGTCCAGCGCGGTGGCCCAGCGCGGCGCCCAGGCCATGCAAGCTGTGATTGGCCGCATGGCCGAGATCAATGGCAGCGCCCGCAAGATCTCCGAGATCATCGGCGTGATCGACGGCATCGCCTTCCAGACCAACATACTGGCGCTCAACGCGGCGGTGGAGGCGGCGCGCGCCGGTGAACAAGGCCGCGGTTTTGCCGTGGTGGCCAGCGAGGTGCGCAGCCTGGCCCAGCGCAGCGCCACGGCCGCACGCGAGATCAAAACCCTGATCAGCGACTCCACCGACAAAGTGGAGGCCGGCACCCGGCTGGTAGACGACGCCGGCAACACCATGGCCGAAATCGTGGCCAGCGTGGGCCGTGTCTCTGCCTTGATCAACGACATCGCCAGCGCCGGTGAGGCCCAGACCACTGGCATCGGCGAGGTGCATCAGGCCGTGTCCCAGATCGACAACATGACGCAACAAAACGCCGCGCTGGTGGAGCAACTGGCGGCCTCAGCGCAAACGCTGCATGGCCAGTCCAACCGATTGGGTGAGGCCCTGGGGTCGTTTCACGCGGTGGCTGGCTGACAGCCTGCGCGTTTCCTAGCCTCCCCGAGGCACGGGCGTGCGCTGCGTGTCGCTCCCCACGCGGCCACCCACGCGCAGTGCCACCCTGTAGTGGCCAGGCCCACAGCTGCCTGCCATACCATGTGCAAATGCACAGCCATTCCGACCACGTCTTGTCGCTCTTTTCTGGTGCCGGAGGCTTCAGTTACGGGTTTTCGTTGGCGGGACTGAAGCCGCTGCTGGGCGCAGAGATCGACAAAAGCGCCTGTGCCACCTACCGGGCCAACCTTGGCAGCACCTGCCACAACGTGGACTTGTCAGCCGTTGGGCCCGAGATGTTCAAAGATGCGCTGGGCGGTAAAGCACCGTTCGCCATCATTGGTGGGCCGCCATGCCAAGGTTTCAGCACGGCCGGCCCGCGAGATGCCGCTGACCCGCGCAATCGGCTGATCTTCAATTACTTGCGGATCGTGGAAGCGGTGCGGCCACGGTGGTTTATTTTTGAGAACGTTGAGGGCTTGCTGACCTCGGGTGATGGCTTGGCCGTGGTATCGCTGGTGCGTGAGTTTCTGCGTATCGGCTACAACGTCAGGCTGCAGAAGGTGAATCTTGCTGGTTTCGGTGTGGCGCAAACGCGCAAGCGTGTCTTGTTGATTGGAAACAGCATCGGCGTGGAATTTTTATTTCCAACCGAGCAGTTTTCTTATGATTCTGGAAAGGCCAAGAAGCTTTCCGGTAAGCCATTCGCACCAACATTGTTGCAAGCAATTCAAGGCCTTGGTGCGCCGACCGGACAACGCTGCACACCAGCGCCGTATGCGACAGTTGCAGCCGCTGGAATCTACGATGGCCGCATGCGGCAAGGCAACCAGACAGGCAGCACCACCGAGCATTTTGATAAAACGACAGAAGTTGACGCCAAGCGTTTTGCGCTGCTGTCGGGCGGGCAGACCATGAAAGACCTACCGCAAGCGTATTGGCATGACAGTTTCAAGCGCCGGGCCTTTCGGCGTGTGCAAGACGGCACGCCAACCGAAAAACGCGGCGGCGCGCCGTCGGGCATCAAACGCCTGCGCGGCGATCTACAAAGCCTGACCATCACCGGCGCCGCATCACGGGAATTTATCCATCCGATTGAAAATAGGCCACTCACGGTCCGCGAATGCGCCCGTATTCAATCATTTCCTGATACCTATCAATTCAGCGGTAATGCGGCAAACGCCATTCAGCAGATTGGTAACGCTGTGCCACCGCTTGCGGCTGCGCAGTTTGCAGAGCATCTGCAAAAACTAGACGGTGCATTTGGTTCTGGCTTACAGGCAGCGCCAACAGTCACAAGCCCGAGGCTGCTGGGTTTTGTTTTGACGGATTCGTCTGGCATGAGTGATGCCTTGCGGCGCACCGAGTCATTGCTCAAGGGCATGATGCAGACCGAATTGGACTTTGCATGAAGCAGCCGAAGTTTGAGGCGCTGGACAAGGAAGAAGCGCGGTTTCTCAGCCGTGTCATGACGATGGGCGCTGGCACGCAATTGCCGGTGGTGATGCAACCCAGTGAATTTGCGCGTCTGGTTGGTGTCATCTACCGCGACATGGGGCTGGGGCCAAAGCTGGAGGCGGAACACCCTGGTCTTTGGCGGCAAATTGATTCGACTCATGATTATTACGAAATGCCACTGGATTGGTTCATGCGGCCGGTGCAGTTGTCTCCCTTGCAGCACGGTGCGTTGTTGCAGACCGGGGCAAAGCAGATCAAGGATTTTAAAACCTACTTGCGCTGTTTGAGTGAATTGCACAAGCGACGTCGAAAATATGCGTTGATACTGCAATCTCAGCCGCTGCCCGCGATGATTCAAGTTTCACCGCGTGCGCTGGTTGAATACGGCAATATCGAGCCGCAGGCGTTGGCGTCGTGGCTCACTTGGCGCAAGTTTTTTTACGACCTGGACAACCGCGCGGCACAAGAGACAGGCTATCTGTTTGAGCCAATCCTGGCAGCAGCCATTGGTGGCGAGCCACAAGGGCCACGGTCACTGTTGGTGCGCAGAACCGGTGACAAAAC
>JAYVLI010000253.1:0-16114 GCA_043759535.1 Betaproteobacteria bacterium
CCCTGGAACACGCCGACGAACTGGCGCGCCTGGAGGCGCGCGACGTGGGCAAGCCGCTCAAGCAGGGCCGCGCCGACGCGCTGGCGCTGGCGCGCTACCTCGAGTTCTACGCTGGCGCCGCCGACAAGGTGCACGGCCAGACCCTGCCCTTTGCCAATGGCTACACCGCATTGACCCTGCGCGAGCCGCACGGCGTGACCGGCCATATCGTGCCCTGGAACTACCCGATGCAGATCATCGGCAGGTCGGTGGGCGCGGCGCTGGCCATGGGCAATGCCTGTGTGCTGAAACCGGCTGAAGAGGCCTGCCTCACCGCGCTGGCGTTTGGCCACATCGCCCAAGAGGCCGGCCTGCCCGCCGGCGCACTGAACATCGTGCCCGGGTTGGGTGAGGAGGCTGGCGCGGCGCTCTCAGCCCACCCCGGCGTGGCGCATTTGTCCTTCACCGGGTCGGTGGCGGTGGGCCGGCTGATCCAGATTGCGGCGGCCCGCAACACCATTCCGGTGACGCTGGAGCTGGGTGGCAAAAGCCCGCAAATCGTGTTTGCCGATGCCGACCTGGACGCCGCGCTGCCTTTTTTGGTCAACGGTGGCATCCAGAACGCGGGGCAGACCTGCTCGGCGGCCTCACGCATCCTGGTCGAGCGGCCCGTGTTTGAAGAGGTCAAGCGCCGCATGGCTGAACGTTATGCCGCACTGCGCGTGGGCCCGGCGCTGACGGACCCGGACGTGGGGCCGTTGATCAGTGCCCGCCAGCGGGAATTGGTGCAGGGCTACCTGGACGTGGCGCGCAGCACCGGCTTGGCAGTCGCCGGCCAGGCCCCGCTGCCCACCAGCCTGCCGACACAGGGCTGTTATGTGGCGCCCACCCTGCTGGCACCGGTGGCGCCAGACCACCGGCTGGCGCAAGAAGAAATCTTTGGCCCGGTGCAGGTGATGATCCCGTTCGAGGGTGAGGCCGAGGCGCTGGCCATTGCCAACGGCACCAACTTTGGCCTGGTGGCGGGGGTGTGGACACGCGACGGTGGCCGCCAGCTGCGCATGGCGCGCAAGCTGCACTGCGGCCAGGTGTTCATCAACAACTACGGCGCGGGTGGTGGCATCGAGTTGCCGTTTGGCGGCGTCAAACAGTCCGGCCACGGGCGCGAAAAAGGCTTTGAGGCGCTGTACGGTTTTTCAGCGCTCAAGACGGTGGCCATCAAGCACGATTGACCTGCGCTTGGCCGCCGTCATACACTGTCTGACAATTTCACCCGGAGCACCGCCATGCGCATCAATGCCCGCCTGGATGACGACGCCCAGCAGCAGATCAGCTACCTCACCCAGGCCACCGGCCAGAGTGTGAGCCATGTGGTGCGCGAGGCGGTGGCACGGTATTACGTCCAGACCCGTGCCAGGCAGGGGGGTTTGCAGCACTTTGCCAAGCTCATCGGCCAGGGCGACAGTGGCCGCAGCGATGTGGCCAGCAACTACAAACAACTGATCACCGAAACGCTGCAGGCCAAACACGGCCCGGGGCCGAAGTGATTGCGGTGGATGCCGGCTGCTTTATTGCGCTGGCGGACGCCAACGACGCCTGGCATGCACGCGCCGTGGCCAGCCTGCACACCCAGGACGAAGGCTGGATCACCACCTGGCCGGTGCTGGCAGAGGCTTGCCATGTGCTGGGCAGCCGGCTGGGCGCGCACTTTTCGGCGGCGCTGATGGACGATGCCGCCGAGGGCAACCTGGCCATCTGGACCCCCAGCAACGACGGCGTGGCGTGCATCCCCGGCTTGATGCGCAAATACGCCAGGCTGCCGATGGACCTGGCCGATGCGTCGCTGGTGCTGTTGGCTGAGCACCTGGGCCACGGCCGCATCCTGTCCACCGACGAGCGTGACTTTGGCGCCTGCCGCTGGAAGCGCCACCAACCGTTTGACAACCTGCTCGCGGCCTGACGTCAGGCCAGCGCGCATCACACACATCACGGAACACACAGGAGACATCCATGCGAATGCAAGACAAGGTGGCCATCGTCACCGGCGGCGGCTCAGGTTTTGGTGAGGGCATCTGCGCCAAGTTTGTGGCCGAGGGCGCCCGGGTGCTGGTAGTAGACCGCGACCTGGCCCAAGCCCAGCGGGTGGCCAGCGCGCTGGGCGCTGCCGCGCAGGCGCTGCAGGCCGATGTGGCCGTGGCGGCCGATGTGCAGCGCATGGTGGCGGGCGCGGTGGCGCAGTTTGGCCGGCTCGACATCCTGGTCAACAACGCCGGCGTCACCCATGTGCCCACGCTGCTGGAGGACGTGACCGAGGCTGACTTTGACCGCATCGTGGCGGTCAACATGAAGGCGATTTACCTGGCCATGCGGCAGGTCGTGCCGGTGCTCAAGGCCAATGCGCCAGGTGTGCAGGGCATCCGCGGTGTGGTGCTCAACATCGCCAGCACGGCCGGTGTCAGCCCACGGCCGCGGCTGGGTTGGTACAACGCCAGCAAGGGCTGGGTGATCACCGCCACCCGCGCCAACGCGGTAGAGCTGGCGCCGTTTGGTATCCGCGTGGTGGCGCTCAACCCGGTGGCCGGTGAAACACCGCTGCTCAAGAGCTTCATGGGCGAGGACACCCCCGAGGTGCGCGCCAAGTTTTTGTCCACCATCCCGATCGGTCGTTTTTCGCAACCTGAGGACCTGGGCAATGCCGCCTGCTTTTTGTGCAGCGACGAGGCCAGCATGATCACCGGCGTGTGCATGGAGGTGGACGGCGGGCGGTGTATCTAATGCAGCATCTAACGCAGTATTTGAGCGCCTAAGTCGGCTGCAGCGCTGCACAGCAAGCCATCCGCCAGCCACTGCTGCAACAGGCCTACCACCAGCGGCACGGCGGCGTCTGCGCTGCTGACCAGTGTGGCGGCACGTTCGCACCAAGCTTCAAACGCTTGGCCACTGGCCACCGCCTGCAGCAGCGTGGCTTCGGCTGCGGGCAGTGACCGCCAGCGTGTTTCCAGCCCCTGACGCCACACCAGCAGGGTGTGCGGGTTGTGCCGGGGCGCGGGCAGGACAGGCTCGCGGCCAGCGCTGGCGGCACGCAGTAGCTGCCAAGCGGCTTCTACCGCCCACTGCAAGGGCACGGTTTGCACCGATGGGTGCAGTTGCAGCCGCAGAGCAGGCCAGTCGTCCGCAGCCAGCGCCGCCAGCGCATCGCGGTGCAGCGGCAGTGCATCTGCCGCGTCAAACGCACCGCGCAAGGCCCAGTCCATGCGCGCCAAGTCCGCCAGCGCGGCGTGCGGCACCAGGCCGTTGTCGGCGGCAACACACTGGTCCATGAAGCCGGCCAGCCGGTCACCAAACCAGCGGATGGACGGCTGCTGCGGCGGCTGGGCAGCCGTGTAGGCAGCAGCCAGCGTGGCAAACGCCGTCTCGCCCAGTGCCTGGGCCAGCATCTCAAAGTTGTCATGCAGCGCGCCGGCCAGGCGCAGGTTGTGGGCTTGCTGGTAGATCTGCACGGCCGCCACGCGGCCAGCCGGGCCTGGCCGCAGCAAGCCACCGCGCGGCTGCCCCAGCACGCTGGCTTGAAAGGCCAGTTGCTGCTGGCGCAGCGGGTCAATGCGGGCGGTGGTCATGCAACCACCGGCGCGGCCGCAATGTCAGCCGCCAATTCGGCCGCAACTTCATCCGCAACTTCATCCGCAACATCAGCCGCAATGCGGCGGGCCACAGCCAACTCAGCCACCAGGTCGGCCAGCGCGGGCATGTGGTCATCCCGCTCGATCATGGTGGGCCGCCAGCCCAGGGTGCGCAGGGTGTGGGCGTACAAATCCCACACGGCCTGGCACACCGGCGCGTCGTGGGTGTCGATCAGCAAACCATCCGGGCCGCAGGAGTGGCCAGCCAGGTGGATTTGCACCACCCGCTCAGCAGGCAGCGCGTTGATGTAGTCCCGTGCATCAAAACCGTGGTTGATGCTGTTGACGTAGACGTTGTTGACATCCAGCAATAACAGGCAATCGGCGCGGCTGGCCAAGGCGCTGATGAAGTCGTGTTCGGTTATCTCGTCGGCCGCAAAACGCACATAGCTGGACACGTTCTCCAGCACCAGGCGGCGGCCCAAGGCGTCTTGCACCTGGCCCACCCGGCTGGCCACGTGGCGCAGCGCGGCCTCGGTCAGCGGCAGGGGCAGCAGGTCATGCAGGTTGCGGCCCTGCACACCTGTCCAGCACAGGTGGTCAGACACCCAGGCCGGCTGCACCCGACGCGCCAGCGCACGCAAATCACGCAGGTAACCCGCATCCAGCGCGTCAGTGCCGCCGATGGACAGCGACACACCGTGCATCACCATCGGCCAATCGGCGCGGATGCGGTCCAGGTGGTGCATCGGCTTACCACCCGGCACCATGAAGTTCTCGCTGATGATCTCCAGCCAGTCCACCCCGGTGGGGCTGTGCTGCTGAAAGCCGGCCAGGTGCTCGGTGCGCAAGCCCAGGCCAAAACCTTGCAAAGTGTGGTGTTGCATGGCGGGCCGGGTTGCGGGTTGCGGGCTCACATCACCTTGCCACCCGCGTCAGTGCAGGCTTTGGCAGATTTGGCTTGCACCCAGCCCTGGCCTTTGCAGCTGTTGTGGCCTTTGCAGTCGCTCTTGGCGGTTTTGCACTCGCTGGTGCCTTTGCAACTGTTGGTGCCGGCGCACTTGACCTCACCGTCAGCCGCTTGCGCCATGGGCGTGGCCAGCAGGCCGGCAGAGAACAGGGCAGCAGCAGCGGTGGCAATGGCCAGACCAGACTTGATGGATTGCATGGAAAACTCCTTCGGGGCGGTTGAGGGGATGACGGACAACTTGACGGCGTTTGCAGAAAACGCCGCATGCTGCGTGCCGGGTGCGTCTGGCCCGCTTGGGGTTGGTCACACATCGGGCACAGCTTCAGTCGACGGCGCTGCGGTTTGCTTACAGACGATCCGCAAAACCTTGCCAACATTCCCGTCTACGCGGGCTGCTGCCGGGTGGATGCGCACCCGGTCACGCCGCCAACACAAGCCCCCCAACTCAAGCCGCCATCACCGCCGCAATGGCCTCGGCCGTGCGGCCGACATTGCTGGTGCTGAGCCCGGCAATGCAGACCCGGCCCGAGCGCAGCAAATACACCGCGTGTTGGGCACGCAACTGGTCCACCTGGGCAGCGCTCAAACCGGTGTAGCTGAACATGCCACGCTGGCTGAGCAGGTAGCCAAAGTCTTGCCCCGGCAGCAAGGCCACCAGCCGGGTGTGCAAGGCCTGGCGCATGGCCAGGATGCGGCTGCGCATGGCCGCTAGCTCGGCCTGCCACAGGCTGCGCAGGTCGGCGTCGCCCAGCACATGGGCCACGATCTTGCCGGCGTGGATGGCCGGGCTGCTGTAAATGCGCCGCACGGTAAAGCGCAGTTGGCCCAGCACCAGCGCGGCCTCGGCCGGGGTGGCGCACACGGCGCTCAGCGCGCCGCAGCGTTCACCGTAGACGCTCATGCTTTTTGAGAACGAGTTGGCGACGAAGAAGGTGATGCCGGCATCCGCCAGCGCCCGCACCGCGTAGGCGTCTTCCTCGATGCCGTCACCAAAGCCCTGGTAGGCCAGGTCAAGATAAGGCAGCAGATTGCGCTCGCGCAGCAGCGGGATCAGGATGTCCCATTGCGCCGCGCTCAGGTCCACGCCAGTGGGGTTGTGGCAGCAGGCATGCAGCAACACGATGCTGCGTGGCGGCAGGCTGCGCAACGCCGCCAACATCGCCTCAAAACGCAGGCCGCCAGTGGCGGCGTCGTGGTACGGGTAGCTGTTGACCACAAAACCACTGCCCTCAAACATCGCGCGGTGGTTGTCCCAGGTCGGGTCACTGACCCACACCGCAGCTTCAGGCAGCCAGGTTTTCAAAAAGTCTGCGCCCACTTTGAGGCCACCGGATGAGCCCACGGTCTGGATGGTGGCCACCCGGCCGGCGGCAATCGCCGGGTGATCAGGCCCCAGCAGCAGGGCTGCCACCTGGGCGCGGCAGGCGGCGTCGCCCTCCATCGGCAAATAGCCTTTGGCGCCACCAGCGGCCAGCATGCGGGCCTCGGCCTGCTGCACGCTGGGCAGCACCGGCAGCCGGCCTTGCTCATCAAAATAAATGCCGATGGACAGGTTGACCTTGCCCGGCCGGGTGTCGGCATTGAAGGCGTCCACTAGCGCAAAAATCGGGTCACCCGCATAGGGCTGCACATGCTCAAACATCGCGGGTCTCCTGGTGGCCAGTGGCCGTGTTTTTAGATTATCCGGGGGCCAAACATCACAGCGCTGCTTCAATGTCTGCGGCCAGTTTGGCGGGCGCGTCTTGTGGTGCGTAGCGGCGGACCACCTGGCCGTCACGGCCCACCAAAAACTTGGTGAAGTTCCATTTGATCGCCTGGCTGCCCAGCAAGCCGGGGGCCTCACTTTTCAGCCACTGGAACAGCGGATGGGCAGCGGCGCCATTGACATCCACCTTGGCCATCATCGGAAAGCTGACGCCGTAGTTGCGCTGGCAAAAACTGGCGATTTGCGCGTTGTCGCCCGGGTCTTGGTGGCCAAACTGGTTGCTGGGAAAACCCAACACCACCAGGCCGCGGTCTTTGTAGGTTTGCCACAAGGTCTCCAGCCCGCCAAATTGCGGTGTGAACCCGCACTGGCTGGCGGTGTTGACCACCAGCAGCACCTTGCCGGCCAGGCCGGACAATGGCACCCTGGCGCCAGTGATGTCGGTGGCTTCAAACGCATGGATGCTGGCTGTGGTCATGGTGTGGTGGCTGCTGGGTTGAGAGGTGCCAAAAGATCGTATCCCCAGTTCTGATTGCACTGCCGGTTGACGGCATTGGCAACAGACGCTGAAGATGGCCCGCAAGCCTTGCGCAACGCCAGCCGCCACACCCCACGCGCAAGACCGCACCCCAACACCGCCACGCCCCCTGAACCGGCCCGATGCCCGCTCCATTTCCCGTCGCCATCCTGGGTTTCAACCCCGACGACCGCAAGCTGCTGGGCGAGCTGTTGCAGCGCACTGCGCGCCGCCTGCCAGCCTACAAGGTGGTGCTGGGGGTGGACGACGCTCGCTTTGTGATTGCCGACGCCACGCAGCCCGAGGTGGTGGCCTTGCTGCGCACGCTGGGCCGCACGCCTGATGCCGTGTTTGTGGGCGGCCGGCCGCCTGCCGGTGCGGCGGCCCACCTGACCGGCCCGGTCGACCCGTCCCGCCTGTTGCACCAGTTGGACAGCCTGCTGGCCCGGCGTGACGGCTCACCACTGGCCAGCCCAGCGCCCAGCCGCGCCACCGCCGTGGCCGCCCACCCGCCCAGCCCCTGGCATGACGACCGTGACGCCGCACGGCGCAAACGCGTCGCACTGCAGTTGGCGCAACCCCGGCCTCGGGTGCTGTTGGTGGATGACAGTGACATTGCACTGCACTACCTGCGCCGCCAACTGCTGCGCTACGGGTTGGCCGTGGACACCGCGCACAGCGGTGAGCGGGCACTGCAGTTGCTGGCCCAACAAACCTACGGCCTGGTTTTTATGGACCTGGATTTGGGGCCAGACAGCCAGATGGACGGTTTTGAGTTGTGCCACCACATCTGCCACCAGCCGCAGCGCGGGGACAGCAAACCACCGGCGGTGGTGATGGTGTCGGCCTTCCACGGCCCGGTGTACCAGGTGCGTGGCGCCTTGTCGGGCGCTGTGGGCAGCCTGGGCAAACCGCTGGATTGCGCGCTGCTGGACACGCTGCTGCAACGCCAGGGCCTGGCGCTGCCCAGCAGCGCGGTGGCGCCTGCGGCGCCCGAAGCGCTGCCCGGGCAGGCCGCCGGGCCGGGTCAGTCGCGCTGAGCCAGCACGCGGGTGTGCAGCGCAGCGCAACCCGCAGCTCAGTCCCGCTGCACTGCCGCCAGCAGCGCTGCAGCGCCAATCAGCGCACCGCCCAACACCACCTGCGGCCCCAGGCTGCCAGCACCCAGCCACACAGCAGACGCACTGGCAAATGCCACCTCGGTGATGAGGATGACCGACACGGTGTTGGCCGGCAGCCGCGCCGCACCATATTGCAAGGCCAGGTTGGCCAACAGCATCCAGCCGGCCAGCACGGCCGCCACCAGCAACCAGCCGGGCGCTGGTGCGGCCGGCCAGGCAATGCGCCCGGCCTGGCTGAGCAGGCCCGCCAGCAGCAGCGCCACCAGCGCACCACCGGCAAACATGGCCAGCGCGCTGGCCGCCCGGCTGCTGGCAGCGGCGCGGCGCAGCAGCACGTTATTGAGCGCAAAACCCACACCGCCCAGCAGCGCCAGCACGTCGGGGAAGGTCAACCCGGCCGGCCCACCCGCCGCCGCCGGCCACAACACCACCACCGCCCCGGCCAGCGCCAGCGCCACCCGCACCGCGCCGCGTGGGCTGATGCGCTCGCCCAGCAGCAGACGTGCCAGCAGCACAGTCCACAGTGGCATCAGATAAAACAGCAGCACCACCCGCACCACGTCGCCCACGCTCACAGCCCAGTTGAAGCAGGCATTGGTGGCGCCGGCGGCCAACAGCAAGGCCCACAGCGCGGGGGTGCGCAACAACGCCAGCAGCGCAGCCGGGCGCACCAGCAGCAGGGCGATGACCACCGCGCTGTAGCTGATGCCGGTCAACCACAAGGGGTGTACACCCAGCGCCGCCACATGGCGGAACGGCCACCAACTGAGGCCAAAGCTGAAGGCATTGAAGACCAGCGCTGCAGCGGCCCAGCCGCGCCCTGCCGCAGCGGCAGGGCCGGTCACTTGCAAGCCATCAATGGCAGCCCATCAATGGCAATCCGTGCGGGCAATGGCCAGCAGCCGCTCTACCTCAACGCTGTGCAACACGCAGTTGCGCTGGTGCCAGCGGCGGATCAGCGCCATCGCGGCGGCCACTGTCAGGCCAAACACAGCAATGGCCGTGAAGGCCGACAAACCCAGCCGCGTCATGCCGGTGTAAAACGCGCCCAAGCCCAGGATGCAGGCCTGCTCATTGAAGTTTTGCACCGCGATGGACCGGCCGGCGCCCATCAGGTTGTGGCCCCGGTGCTGCAGCAGCGCGTTCATCGGCACCACCACAAAACCACACAGCGCACCCAGCACCACCAAGAATGGTGCGGCCATCCAGACATTGGTCAGCACGTCCAGCCCGACCATCAAAAAACCGATGACGATGCCCAGCGGCAGCACCGCCACGGCGCGGTCCAGCTTCATGTAGGCCGACGCCAGCAGCGCGCCCACCACCGACCCGACAATCACCACCCCCGCCAGGTTGGACGCCTGGGTGGTGCCATAACCCAGCGCGGCCGCCGCCCAGGCAAACACGATGACCCGCAGGTTGCCAAACACACCCCACAGCAAGGTGGTGGTGGCCAGGGAGATCTGGCCCAGCTTGTCAGCCCACAGCCGGCGGTTGCACTGGGCAAAGTCTTGCACCAGCAAGGCCGGGTTGGCCGAGATGGGCTGCAGCGGCGCGTCGGTGCGTGGGATCTTCAAATTGAACAGCGCGGCCATCAGGTAGAACAGGATCATGGTGGCGATGGCCGCCTCGGGCGGGGTGTCCACGCTGGTGTCGATCCACGGCAGATCAAAGCCCAGCAGCATGGGCGCAATGCGGGGCCCCACCAACTGCCCACCCACCAGAATGCCCATGATGATGGAGGCGATGGTCAGCCCCTCTACCCAGCCGTTGGCCTTGACCAACTGCGAGGGCGGCAGCAGCTCGGTGAGGATGCCGTATTTGGCCGGTGAATAGGCGGCAGCGCCCAGCCCCACCACCGCGTAGGCCACCAGCGGGTGGCTGCCAAACAGCATCATCAAGCAGCCCACCACCTTGATCAGGTTGGACGCAAACATGACCCGGCCCTTGGGCGCGGCGTCGGCAATGGCGCCCACAAACGGCGCCAGCAGCACATAAAACAGCGCAAACATCGGCGCCAGCGCTGGGATTTGCCACGGCGCGGCGCTGTTTGACTTGAGCAATTCAATCGCGGCCACCAGCAGGGCGTTGTCAGCCAGCGAGCTGAAAAACTGCGCCGCCATGATGGTGTAGAAGCCTTTTTTCATCTGCTTCGATCTGCTTCGCTCAGGAGCCGCTGCGAGCGGCCCGTCATGTCTCCAAACCGCACGGAACGGGCCGTACCGGGCACCATCCACCTCTGGCCGCCGGGTGGCTAAAGCCCGACGCGGCGCGGTTATAGCACGCACCCTCAGCCCAGCCGGGCGCGGCTGGCCGGCCTGCCGCAGGGCGCTGGCAGAATCGCGCAGCGGCGTGATGGACTGCCATCACACAACCTGAGCGTCCACCGTGCCCCGCCCCATCCAAGCCCTGATCCACCCCGGCGCGCTGGCCCACAATCTGGCCCAGGCCAAGGCCCAAACGCCAGACGCGCGCACCTGGGCGGTGGTCAAGGCCAATGCCTACGGCCACGGCATTGAGCGGGTGTTTGGCGCGCTGCGCGGCGCGGACGGCTTTGCCTTGCTGGACCTGGACGAAGCGCAAACCTTGCGCGCACTGGATTGGCGTGGCCCCATCCTGCTGCTGGAGGGGGTGTTTGAGCCACGTGACCTGGAGCTGTGCTCACGCCTGCAGCTCTGGCATGTGGTGCACACCGAGCAGCAAATTGACTGGCTGGCGCGCCACAAAACACAAGCGCCGCACCGGGTGTTTCTCAAAATGAACAGCGGCATGAACCGGCTGGGCTTCCGGCCGGCGGCTTTCCGCAGTGCGTATGCCCGCTTGGGTGCGCTGCCGCAGGTGGACGAAATCTCGCTGATGACGCATTTTTCAGACGCCGACGGCCCGCGTGGCGTGGCCCAGCAGGTGGCTGCGTTCCGGGCCGCCACGCAGGATTTGGCCGGCGAGCGGTCGCTCAGCAACAGCGCGGCCGTGCTGCGCCATGCCGGCCTGGCCAGCGACTGGGTGCGCGCCGGCATCCTGCTGTACGGCAGCGCGCCCGACCACCCCGAGCACAGCGCCGCCCACTGGGGCTTGCAGCCGGCCATGACGCTGCGCTCGCAACTCATTGCCACCCAGCAGTTGCAGGCGGGCGACACGGTGGGTTACGGCAGCCAGTTCACCGCAGCAGGGCCGCTGCGCATCGGCGTGGTGGCCTGCGGTTATGCCGACGGCTACCCGCGCCATGCCGGCAGCGGCACACCGGTGCTGGTGGACGGTGTGCGCTGCAGCACGGTGGGCCGGGTGTCGATGGACATGCTGGCGGTGGACTTGTCGCCCGTGCCCGCCGCGCAGGTGGGCAGCACCGTGACGCTGTGGGGCCACGGCCCGCGTGGCAGCGTGCTGGGCATCGATGCGGTGGCGCAGGCCGCCGGCACGATTGGCTATGAGCTGATGTGCGCGCTGGCGCAGCGGGTGCCAGTGCAGGTGGGCAGCGCGGCCTGAACGGCGGCAGCGCAGTCAGGCCCGCTTGAACAAGGCCAGCGCGGTGCCGGCGGCAATGAACAAGCTGCCAAATGTGCGGTTCAACCAGCGGATCTGGCGCGCTGAGCGCAACTGCCCCAGCACCTGGGTGGCCAGCGCCACATAACCGGTCATCACCAGGCCCTCCACCACGCCAAAGGTGGCGCCAATTACCAGGTATTGCGGCGCCAGCGGCGCGGCGGCGTCAATGAACTGTGGCAGCACCGCCAGCAAAAACACCGTGCCTTTGGGGTTGAGCGCGTTGACACCCCAGCCGCGCAGCAGCAGCGTGCGTTTGGGCGTGGGTGCTGCTGCAGGGTGACCAACCGGTTGATCCACCGCCGCCAGCACCGGCGGCACGGCCGGGGCGCGCCACTGGGCGATGCCCAACCACACCAGGTAAGCCACGCCCACCCACTTGACCACCGAAAACGCCAGCACCGACGAGCCCAGCAGTGCGCCCAGGCCAACACCGACGACCAGGGTCTGGGTCCACACGCCCAGCAACAGGCCAGGGGCGATCCAGCGGCCCCGGGCAAAGCCGTGGTTCAGGCCGGCGCTCATGGCGGCAAACGCGCCCGGGCCTGGGGACAGGCTGATCGCCATTGCGGCGAACAGAAATGGAATCCAGATGTGCAGTGCCATCGACCAATTGGACCATGCCGGCCTGGCTGGCCAGCAACCCGGGGGCCGCCCGCACCCCACCCGCAACCCCGCCGCCGCGCAAAAGCACACAGGTACAGTCCGCCCGTGAGTGCCGCCGCCAAAGCCCCCAAAACCCAATACACCTGCAGTGCCTGCGGTGGCATCAGCCCCAAATGGCTGGGCAAATGCCCGCACTGCAGCGCCTGGAACACGCTGGAAGAAACCATTGCCGAGGCCACCACCGGCGGCGCCCGCCACCGCTACCAAAGCCTGGCCAAAGCGCAGCCGGTGGCCACCCTGTCAGAGATCGAGGCCGCCGAGGTGGACCGCACCCCCACCGGCCAACCCGAGCTGGACCGGGTGCTGGGCGGCGGCATTGTGGAGGGCGGTGTCATCCTGATCGGTGGTGACCCCGGCATCGGCAAAAGCACGCTGCTGTTGCAGGCCGCCGAGACCTTGTCCAGCCAGATCAAGGTGTTGTATGTGACGGGTGAAGAATCGGGCGCGCAAGTGGCGCTGCGCGCCCGCAGGCTGGGCTTGAGCGGCACCCACTTGCGGGTGATGGCCGAGATCCAGCTGGAAAAAATCCAGGCCGCGCTGGCTGCTGAGGCACCGGCGTTTTGTGTGATTGATTCCATCCAGACGGTGTATTCCGACCAACTCACCAGCGCGCCCGGCAGCGTGGCGCAGGTGCGTGAATGCGCGGCGCAGCTGACCCGCACCGCCAAGTCCAGCGGCTGCGCCATCGTGCTGGTGGGCCATGTCACCAAAGAAGGCGCGCTGGCCGGGCCGCGCGTGCTGGAGCACATCGTGGACACGGTGTTGTACTTTGAGGGCGACACCCACAGCAGCTTCCGCCTGGTGCGTGCCATCAAGAACCGCTTTGGCGCGGTCAACGAGATCGGCGTGTTTGCCATGACCGAGCGCGGATTGAAGGGTGTGTCCAACCCCAGCGCCATC
Source organism: Betaproteobacteria bacterium (assembly GCA_043759535.1). Lineage (GTDB taxonomy): Bacteria > Pseudomonadota > Gammaproteobacteria > Burkholderiales > Burkholderiaceae_C > Pseudaquabacterium. Next base: position 13,019 of record JAYVLI010000253.1, read on the forward strand.
TTTTTGTCCACCCACGGCGCGCCGGTGCCGGGCTCATGCGTGCTGGTCACGCTGGAGGGCACGCGCCCGCTGCTGGTCGAGATCCAGGCCCTGGTCGACAGCGGCGGGCCCACGCCCCGGCGCCTGAGCGTGGGCCTGGACCGCGACCGCCTGGCGATGCTGCTGGCGGTGCTGCACCGCCATGCCGGGGTCGACAGCGGCGACCAGGACGTGTTTGTCAACGCGGTGGGCGGCGTGCGCATCAGCGAGCCGGCGGCCGACCTGGCGGTGCTGCTGGCGATCCAGGGCAGCCTGCGCGGCAAGGCCTTGCCGCAGGGCTTTTTTGCCTTTGGCGAGGTCGGCCTGGCCGGCGAAGTGCGGCCCGCGCCGCGTGGCCAGGAGCGCTTGCGCGAGGCCGCCAAGCTGGGTTTTTCGATCGCCCTGGTGCCCAAGGCCAACGCCCCCAAGAAGCCCATCGAGGGCCTGACGGTGCACGCCATCGAGCGCATCGAGCAGGCGATTGACGTGGTGCGCGGCTTGTAAGGCCCCAGCCCTGCGATTGCGTGCCTGCGCGGCGCCGTTGGCGGCCCGGCCAAGTTCGAGCACCACGGCCCATCAAAACTGATGATGACGGCGGTGGCGCCCGTGGTGCTAACAGTCTATTTGTGCGACATTGAAATCGTCCACTCGGCACGCTCAATCCTCAGCGTGCCGGCCGGGACGGCACGATGCACAAATCGGCACAAGTTGATGCCAGCGTTGTCAGGGGAATGATCCAGCTCGCGCTCGCCACTGAACGCAGCGGGCTGCTGTTGCATCGCCTGGACAGCGTGCTGATGGTGGCCCAAGGCCGCAGTTGCAGCGAGGTGGCCAACTGGATCGGCGTTGACCGGCGGACGGTAGAACGCTGGGTGCATGCGGCTTTTGTGAGCGGCATGGATGGCTTGGTCGAGGTCCACGCTGGCGGGCGGCCGGCGACATTCAGCCCGGCGCTGATGCAAAGCGTCTGGCCCGACCTGCAGGCCTCACCACGGGCCTTCGGCTACCCCGAATCGCGTTGGACCGGCAAACGATTGGCGCTGCACTTGGCCAAGCGCCACGGCATCGCGATGAGCGTGCGAACTTGTCAGCGCTTGATTGCGCGGCAGCGGGCGGGGATGGATTTGCACCGACGAGTGGTTTAAAGTATGGCCGTATTTTTGTATGGTCCGGCCTGCCTCGTCGGGGACTGCGTAGTTGCCAAGCTACCGCCGGAATGTCGACTTCGCGCGAATCACGACAGGTAACAGTGCCTAGGACCAAATATTATTTGGCATATTCGCACCTAGTTTACTTGAATTCAGGCGTCGAACTGCGCAAAGGCCAGCCAAGGCAATTGCTACAAGAAAAGTGCTCGCAGGCTCTGGAACTTGCTGAAAATTCACAGGCCGGAAGACGAATTGATGATCGTTGTAGTCGATATCACCCAGTTTCGGCAAATCCTCAAACGCAACGTATGTGCCTGCTGGAATTTTTGCGTCTCCACTAAATGTTGTAGTGTAGGTATGATTTAACCCGTCTGAATTGCGCGCGGGCGTTGAGTAATATGCGGCAGTGATATTTGGCAAAATCCGAAGTTGAAACTCCAATATATCTCCAAAGTGAGCGAAACCTAAGTTCAGCATGTCACCGTGAAGCGACGCGTGATTGTTAAGCCCCCAAACAGTGGGTGCGGCGCCGTTCACGCTCATGCCAATCTCACTGGTAGCCCCGGCACTTTGAGCAAAGAAATAGGCGGTGATGTCACCATCACTGGATGCGGTAAATTTATTGGCAGGGGCAGGCGTTCCTATATTTGGATAAGGAATGTAGTCAGCCATAGAAATAGTTGAAATTGCCGACAGAATCAGGCAAATGTAAAATGGTTTGCGTGTCATTTTAATCCCTTTGGGTGTTGGGGGCTTGGCATGTATTGAGACTACTATCCTTGCTATCGGGAATCGGTTCGGAGAACCCTAGCCTGCGCCAGCCATTTCGGCCTCGCTGCGCGGACCTCAGAACATTTCTAGTTTCCCGAAGACCGGCTGAGTGCTTGCTCGCAACCAACGTGCCAACATAGTTCGGTGGCTCTTGATGTGACACAACACCTGCCCGAAATTGGTGGCAGTAGCCGGCCGTCATCTGGCCGGGGCAACGCCGCGCGAAAATGCTGCGATGCAAGCAGCAATACCACCAGGCGTTGCGACAGGTGTTTTGGCGCGCGTAGCGGACGCAGGCTGCTCATTCAGCCGTGCAATGGTTGGCTCAGGTGTCAGTTGTAAAGAACTCTGACATTGCCCGCTCACAATCGGGCGCTATCGGCCCGGCAGACCAAACCCCGGCAGGCCAAACCTTGGCGCGACCGCACAGGCCGATCAACAAGCCGCGCATCGGGCAAGGCCGGGCTGAAAGCGCACCAGCGGCGCCGGCCACAAAGCCGCACCCCGCCAGGCTGGGAGAATGCCCCAGCCAACGCCGCACAACGCGGCCGGCACATCGACAGCAGGCTTGGAGACCGCGACCGCATGGACGCAAAACTGGGATGGGTGTTGGCCGTCGCCGGCATGGCCCTGGGTTATGCCGTTTGGGGCTGGCAGGGGGTGGTGCTGGCGGCGTCGGTGATGGTGTTCTGGCTGCTGTTGCAATTCAGCCGGGTGATGCGGGTGATGCGCATGGCCGGCCGGGCGCCGGTGGGCACGGTGCGCAATGCGGTGATGCTGCATTCGCGCTTGCAGATCGGCCTGTCGCTGGTGAAGATCCTGGGCCTCACCCGCAGCCTGGGCGAGAAGCTGGCCGACCAGCCCGAGACCTGGCGCTGGCGCGATGGTGCGGGCGACAGCGTGCGGGTGGTGCTGCGCGCCGGCCGCTGCACCGAGTGGGCGTTGGAGCGCGCCGCGACGGATGCCGAAGCCGCCGACCTCGCTGCGCCACCACCCAGCGCCTAAAATCCGCCGCTTCCGCTATCCCAGCAACCCCCGAAGGAGTGCCCGCATGTCCCTGCCCACGTCGATGTCCGACCGCGACGGCAAGATCTGGATGGATGGGCAGATGGTCGAATGGCGCGACGCCAAGATCCATGTGCTGACCCACACCCTGCAC
>JAYVLI010000254.1:0-11805 GCA_043759535.1 Betaproteobacteria bacterium
GCTCAGGCCGTCACACCCTTGGCCGTCTCCGCGTACTCCTCAATCTGGTCAAAGTTGAGGTATTGGTAAATCTGGCTGCTGTCTTTGTTGATCACGCCCATGTCGGCCTGGTACTCGGCCACGGTGGGGATGCGGCCGATCTTGCTGGCGATGGCCGCCAACTCGGCCGAGGCCAGGTAGACGTTGGTGTTTTTGCCCAGCCGGTTGGGGAAGTTGCGGGTGCTGGTGGACACCACCGTGGCGCCCTCACGCACCTGGGCCTGGTTGCCCATGCACAGGCTGCAGCCGGGCATCTCGGTGCGCGCACCGGCGGCGCCAAACACGCCGTAGTGGCCTTCTTCGCTCAGCTGGTGGGCGTCCATCTTGGTGGGCGGGGCGATCCACAGCTTGACCGGGATGTCGCGCTTGCCCTCCAACAGCTTGCTGGCGGCGCGGAAGTGGCCGATGTTGGTCATGCACGAGCCGATGAAGACCTCATCGATCTTGACCCCTGCCACCGCCGACAGCAGCTTGGCGTCATCCGGGTCATTCGGGCAGCACAGCACGGGCTCGGTCAGCTCGGCCAGGTCGATCTCGATGACGTGGGCGTATTCGGCGTTGCTGTCGGCTTCCAGCAGGTTGGGGTTGGCCAGCCAGGCTTCCACTGCCTGGATGCGGCGCTCCAGCGTGCGCTTGTCCAGGTAACCGTCGGCGATCATGTTTTTCATCAGCACCACATTGCTGGTGAGGTATTCCTTGATCGGCGCCGGGTTGAGCTTGACGGTGCAACCGGCGGCGCTGCGCTCGGCGCTGGCGTCAGACAGCTCAAACGCTTGCTCCACCTTCAGGTCGGGCAGGCCTTCGATTTCCAGGATGCGGCCCGAGAAGGCGTTGACCTTGCCCTGCTTGGCAACCGTCAGCAAACCGGCCTTGATGGCGTACAGCGGGATGGCATGCACCAGGTCCCGCAGTGTGATACCGGGCTGCATGCTGCCCTTGAAGCGCACCAGAATCGATTCGGGCATGTCCAGCGGCATCACGCCGGTGGCTGCACCAAAGGCCACCAGGCCCGAGCCGGCCGGGAAGCTGATGCCGATGGGGAACCGTGTGTGGCTGTCACCCCCGGTGCCCACGGTGTCGGGCAGCAGCAGGCGATTGAGCCAGCTGTGGATCACGCCGTCGCCCGGCCGCAGGCTCACACCGCCGCGGTTGCTGATGAAGGCCGGCAGCTCGTGGTGGGTTTTCACATCCACCGGCTTGGGGTAGGCGGCGGTGTGGCAGAAGCTTTGCATCACCAGGTCGGCGCTGAAGCCCAGGCAGGCCAGGTCTTTGAGCTCGTCGCGGGTCATGGGGCCGGTGGTGTCCTGGCTGCCCACGGTGGTCATCTTGGGCTCACAGTAGGTGCCGGGGCGCACACCTTGCTGGTTGCCACCCACCACCGGCAGGCCCACAGCCCTGCCCACCATTTTTTGCGCCAGCGTGAAACCGGCGCTGGTGGCGATGGGCGCGCTGGGCAGGCGGAAGCTGGTGGACGCCGGCAGGCCTAGAAACTCACGCGCCTTGGCGGTGAGGCTGCGGCCGATGATCAGGTTGATGCGGCCGCCGGCCCGCACTTCGTCAAACAGCACGTCGCTCTTGAGCTTGAACTCCACCGCCACCTTGCCGTCTTTCTCGATCTTGCCGGCGTAGGGGTAAACATTGATCACGTCGCCCATGTTGAAGGCCGATACATCCACCTCGATCGGCAGCGCGCCCGAGTCTTCTTGCGTGTTGAAGAAGATCGGCGCAATCTTGCCGCCCAGCGTGACACCACCAAAACGCTTGTTGGGCACAAACGGGATGTCCTGGCCGGTGGCCCAGATCACGCTGTTGGTGGCGCTTTTGCGGCTGGACCCGGTGCCCACCACGTCGCCCACATAGGCCACGAGATGGCCTTTGGCCTTCAGGTCTTCGATGAACTGCATCGGGCCGCGTTTGCCGTCTTCTTCCGGCGTGATGCCGGGCCGGGCATTCTTGAGCATGGCCAGGTAGTGCAGCGGGATGTCGGGCCGGCTCCAGGCGTCGGGCGCCGGGCTCAGGTCATCGGTGTTGGTCTCGCCAGTTACCTTGAACACGGTGACGGTGATTTTTTGTGCCACTTCCGGGCGGCTGGTAAACCACTCGGCGGCGGCCCAGCTGTTGATCACGTCCTTGGCGAAGGTGTTGCCGGCCTTGGCCTTCTCCGCCACGTCGTGGAAGAAGTCGAACATCAGCAGCGTTTTTTTCAGCGCTGCGGCGGCAACGGCGGCCACATCGGCATGGTCCAGCAAGTCGATCAGCGGCTTGACGTTGTAGCCACCCACCATGGTGCCCAGCAGCTCGGTGGCTTTGGCTTTGCTCACCAATGCCACAGCCAAGTCGCCGTGCGCAACGGCCGACAAGAAACTGGCCTTGACCTTGGCCGCGTCGTCCACGCCCGGGGGCACGCGGTGGGTCAACAGGTCCAGCAGGAATGCGTCTTCGCCGGCCGGCGGGGCTTTGACCAGCTCGATCACCTCGGCGGTTTGCTGCGCCGTGAGCGGTAGCGGCGGAATGCCGAGGGCGGCGCGTTCGGCGACATGTTGACGGTAGGCTTGCAGCATCTCGGGCTCCTGTGGGGGCGGGTGGAGAAACAGGTCTGGCAGGGTCAGGCCGTGGTGCCGGGTGGCCCACCAGCGGATGGGTGGTGCAGGCGCCTACGGGTTAGTCCCATATTTTATGTCTTATAGAAGACTTGCCAGTGGATTCTTGTGGGCCGGGTAGCAGCTTGCGGGCCAGGCGCCGATGATTGTGACGCAGTGCAGCATTGGGTGCGCATCAAAAAGACTGCGCGGCGGCGGGCTGGGCAGCGGCAGCTGGGCCGTTCAGGGGCTGGCGGCTGGCAGCGGCGCGGGGGCGGCGCTGTTGTCGGCGGCGGCGGCTGGCAGCGGGGGGATGGACGGCGGGGCTGGTGCGGTGGTTGATGCCGTGGTTGGTGCGGTGGTTGATGCCGTGGTCGGTACCGCAGCGTCGGTTGGGGCCGGCAGCGTGGCGGGCAACACCGCTGCTTCCGCAGCCGCAGCCGGCACCGCGACGGCGGGCGCCACAGGGTCTGGTGTTGCTGTGGCTGATGCGGCCGTCGCAGGCATGTCCGGCACTGGCACCACCACCGGCACCAGCGTTGGCACCAGCGTCGGCGCCGGTGCCTGCACCACGATGCCGATGCCCTGGCCTGGCGCGGCGCCTGCCGCCATGGCCGCAGCGGCCGCTGCCACGGCGGTGCGTTGATCGGCATGCAGGCAGCTGTCCACCATGCGCTGGCCGGCGCGGGCATTCATCAACATCGACTTGGTGGGGATTTGCAGCCACACCACACCGGCGGCTTTGTCCTCCAGCCGCACCGCGCCGGTGGCGGTTTCACGCGGGGCCATGGTGTAGCGCTGGCTTTTGCGCGGCGCGGTGAAATAGGTGACGGTGAAAAAACCGCTTTTGCCGGCCAGCGGCGCAACGCTGATGCGCTGGTTGAACTCACAGTCGATGCTGCCGGTCAGCACCCGGGCGGCAATGGCCAGCTGCAGCTCGTCGATGGTCTCGGCGGTTTCGCTGGCCAGGGCCAGGCCGCTGGCCTCGTTTTTGAGCTTTTGGCGGGCGCTGGCGGGCTTGGCCACTTTGCTGGTTTTGGCCGCGCCGGCTTGCGCCTTGGCAGTGGCTGGGCTGGCCACCTTGGCGGCAGGCTGGGCCAGCACACCGGTGCTGGCCAGCAGCAAGGCCAGCACTGTGCCCTGCCAGTGCGCCCAGGTGCTGGGACGGCCTTGCAGGCAGGTGCGGTGGGTGGAGGCAATCAGCATGGTGGATGGCAAAAAGGGGTCAGCCCGGTTGGGCAAGCGCTGGATTTTGCCCGCCCACCGGTGCGGCAAAAGCCGCCCGTGCCGTCTTTACCGCTGTTGCGTTTGCTGACGCCTGGGTGGGCTGCTGCGGCGGCTTTGAACTTGGTTACGCTTGACGACCCCGTTCAACCCACAGGCCAACCGATGTCAACTTACAGCGCCGTGATCACCTGGCAGCGTGACGGCCAGCCTTTCAGCGACAAACGCTACCGCCGCCAACACCAGTGGGCGTTTGACGGTGGTGCGGTGGTGGCGGGCTCATCGTCGCCCCAGGTGGTGCCGCTGCCGATGTCGGATGCTGCGGCTGTTGATCCGGAAGAGGCGTTTGTGGCGTCCTTGTCCAGTTGCCACTTGCTGTGGTTTCTGGACATTGCCTGCCGTGCCGGCTGGGTGGTAGACGACTATGTGGATGCTGCCAGCGGCGTGCTGGCCAAGGGCGCCGATGGCCGGCTGATGATGACCCAGGTGACGCTGCGGCCGGCCGTGCGTTTTGCCGGCGATCATCAGCCCGATGCGGCTGAAATCCAGCGCCTGCACCATGCCGCGCATGCCGCCTGCTTCATTGCCAACTCGGTGCGCAGCGAGGTGCGCTGTGAACCGGTCTTGCCGCCGGTCTGACGCACCCACCTGACCCATCAACCTGCTCACCACCATCAGCCGCCTGGAGCCCCGATGTACCTGCCCGCCCACTTTGAAGAAACCCGTCCGTCGGTGCTGCAGGCCTTGTTGCGCCAGCACCCGCTGGGCCTGCTGATCACCCAGGACCCCCACGGCGCGCCGGTGGCCGACGCCATTCCCTTCATGCTGGACGCTGAGCGCGGCCCCTTTGGCACCCTGGTAGGCCATGTGGCGCGCGCCAACCCGCTGTGGAAATCGGCAGCCGACGGCACCGCGCAGCAGCCCGCGCTGGTGGTGTTTCAAGGCCCCAACGGCTACATCTCGCCCAACGGTTATGCCAGCAAGGCCGAGCACGGCAAGGTGGTGCCCACCTGGAACTACGCCGTGGTGCAGGCGCGTGGCCCGCTGCAGGTGCTGGACGGCGCCGCCGCGCATGCGTTGGTCACCCGGCTGACCAACCGGCATGAGGCCAGCCAGCGCCAGCCCTGGGCGGTGACCGACGCCCCGGCCGACTACATCAACAGCATGCTGGGCGCCATCGTCTGCATCGAGATTCCGCTGACGGCTTTGGTGGGCAAATACAAGCTCAGCCAGAACCGCAGCGCGGCAGACCGCGCCGGCCTGGTGGCCGCGCTGCAGGAGGATGGCCGTCAGCAGGGCCGGCCCGATGGCCAAGCGCTGGCGCAGTGGATGCAAACCCCGCCGGGTGCCTGAGCAGGCCAACGCCTTCACGCCCGCTTCATCCAGCGCTCACCTTGCGCTCATCCTGGCTGGCCACACTCTGCGGCATCACATCGGGCACATGCCCCGCCAAGGAGAACCGCCAATGAGCAACATTTTCAAACCCCTGGGCTATGCACTGCTGGGCGGTGGCCTGGCCGTGATGACCACCGCAGGCGCCTTTGATCTGCCGTGGTTCCACAAAAACAAAACGGCCACCGCGCCTGCCACCGCCACACTGACACCGGTGGCCGCCGCCGCAGCGCAGCCCGCGCCGCTGCCCTCATTGCCCCCAGGCACCGCACCCAACTACCGCGCCATCGTGCAGCAGTACGGCCCGGCCGTGGTGGGCGTCACGGTGGAGGGCCTGCACAAGACCAGCAATGAAGAAGCCGCTGCGATGGACCAGGCCCAGCGCAACGACCCGATGTACCGCTTCTTCCGCAACATGCCGGGTGTTCAGGGCGGGCGCGGTGGGGCCGTGCCGGACCAGCCCTTCAAGGGCCAGGGCTCGGGCTTCATCGTCAGCGCCGACGGCCTGATCCTGACCAACGCCCATGTGGTGAAAGACGCCAAAGAGGTGACGGTGCGCCTGGCCGACCGGCGTGAATACGCCGCCAAGGTGCTGGGCAGTGATGCGGCCACCGACATCGCCGTGCTGCGCATCAGCGCCACCGGCCTGCCCACCGTACGGCTGGGTGACCCCAAGCTGTTGATGGTGGGTGACCCGGTGCTGGCCATCGGCGCGCCGTATGGGCTGGAGCAAACCGCCACCGCCGGCATCGTCAGCGCCAAGGGCCGCTCATTGCCGGGGGATGCGGCCGTGCCCTTCATCCAGACCGATGCGGCAGTGAACCCGGGCAACTCGGGCGGGCCGCTGTTTGACGCAGCGGGCAATGTGGTGGGCATCAATGCGCAGATCTATTCCCGCACCGGCGGCTTTCAGGGGGTCAGTTTTGCGATCCCCGTGGATGTGGCGTTGCGGGTGCGTGACCAGATTGTGGTCACCGGCAAAGCCCAGCATGCCCGCCTGGGCGTGATGGTGCAAGACCTGACCATGCCCCTGGCCGAGAGCTTTGGCCTGGCCCGGCCTGACGGTGCGCTGGTGGCCCAGGTGGAGCCCAAAAGCCCGGCTGCGGCTGCCGGCCTCAAGTCGGGTGATGTGATCTTGAAGATCGACGGCGAGACCATGGTGCAGGCCGGCAGTTTGTCGGCCCGCATTGCCCAGTCGGTGCCTGGCGACAAGATCCAACTCAGCGTTTGGCGTGGCCAAAAGCAGCAGGATTTGACGGTGACCCTGGGCCGCGCCGGTGAAGCCGGCATTGCCGCCGCTGCCAACCCCGCTGGTGACGAGGCTGGTGGTGCCCGCCTGGGCCTGGAGCTGCGCCCTTTGAGCCGCGATGAGCGCAACCAGTCGCAACTGGACAGCGGCCTGGTGGTGGAGCAAGCCCAAGGTGCTGCCGCCCGCGCCGGCCTGACCGAAGGCGATGTGGTGCTGGCCATCAACGGCCAGCCGGTGGACAGCGTGGACGCGCTGAAACGTGTGCTGGCGGCCAAACCCAAGAGCGTGGCATTGCTGGTGTGGCGCGACGGTGCGCGGCTGTTTGTGCCGGTGCCGCTGGGCTGAGGCAAGACCGGCGCTGCGGGCGCTCAGCGCTCGGGGATCTGCCAGGCCAGTTGCAGCATCAACGCCGAGTTGCCCAGCAGCGTGAACTGCAACGAGGCCTTGTCGCTCATCTGGTAGCCCAGTGACGGGATCACCACCGGCGACAAGCCGCGGTAGTTGAGTGGCACCTTTTTGGTGTACGGCGCCACATAGCCGTAGACCGGGCCCACCGTCCATTGCCAGTACCATTTGTCGTGCCCTGCCAGCCCAGGCAGCCCCAGATAGCGCTGGCCCCACTGGGCTGTGACACAGGGCTGGCCAAACGAGTTGCTGAACACCGCGCCAGACACCACGGTGCCATCAGCCGCCACGTTGGTCAGGCCCAGCAGCCATACTGGTTTGTGCTCATCACTTGGTGTGAAGTGCAGTGTCAGCGGGCTGACATTGGCCTCCAGCTGGCCCAATGTGGTGCTTTGGGCCGCTGCGCTGGTGGGCAGCACGGCGGCCAGCAGCAAGGGCAGCATCGACAGTTGCAGAGGTCTCATGGAACGTGGCTCAACAGGATGGGGTGTGTTTCAAGTGCAAGACAGTGCGGCAGCGGCACGTCTGCAGCGCCGGGCTGTGCTGGCGCTGGTGGGGTTGTTGCTGGCCTCAGGCCTGACCGGCTGCGCCTGGCTGGATGTGAAACAGCGCGGCTGGATCTACCGGCCCACACCGGGCCAGTGGGCCGATTGGCAGCCCATCACTGTGCAAGACGAAGCGCTGTGGCTGGCCCTGCCGGCCGACTCGCCTACCGGCCCAGCCACCACGCCGCAGCGCCTGCGCGCCGTCTGGGTGCCCGCCGCCGATCCGGCCGCGCCGGGGGTGTTGTACTTGCATGGCACCTTTCGAAACCTGTTCCAGAACCGCGCCAAGATCGCCGCCATCCACGCGGCTGGCTTCTCGGTGCTGGCGGTGGACTACCGCGGGTGGGGTGAAAGCAGCCCGCTGCTGCCGTCCGAAGCCAGCATCGTTGACGATGCTGAAGTGGCCTGGGCCGAGTTCCAACGCCGGGTGCCCAACCCGGCGGCGCGCATCATATTCGGTCACTCGATGGGCAGCGGTGTGGCCACTGAGCTGGCGCTGCGCCACCGCGCCGGGCCTGTTTACGCCGCACTGGTGCTGGAATCCGGCATGACCTCCATGCCCGACATTGCCAGCGCCCAGGGCGTGCTGGGCCGGATTGCCTCGTGGCTGACCACCCAGCAGTTCACCTCCATCAACAAGATTGGCGACATCCCGGGCCCCAAGTGGTTTTTGAGTGGCACTGCTGACAACACCGTGCCCTCCCGCCAGACCGAGCAGTTGTACGCGGCGGCGCAGGGCCAGCGCCAACTGGTGCTGTTTGAGGGTGGCTCCCACAGCGGCCTGGCGCAGGAGTTTCCGGTGCGCTACCGGGCGGTCTGGCAGCAGGTGGCCGACACCCTGCGCAGCGACCAAAAGTCCAGCCCCAACCCCGGCCCGACCGCACAGCGCTGACCTGCCCGCGCAGCGGGCCAGACCTTTGGGATGGGGGCGCCCACCGCCTGCGGTGGAGAATGTGCCGGCCGGCCACCAGACAGCGCCCGCACACGGCGCTGCCTTGTTAGCAGCGCGGCCAGCGCCCGACAACACCACCCAGGACTGCCACGCCATGGACTTCCAACCCGTACAACTCTTCCTCACCACCACGGTGGCCGATTTGGCCATCAAGGTGGTTGCGGCAATCGCTTTTTGGGTTGTTGGCCGTTGGTTGATCGGCCGTGTCATCGGCCTGATGCAGGCAGCGATGAACCGCAACCATGTTGACCCGACGCTGACCAAGTACCTGGGCTCGATCATCGTCATTGCCCTCAACATCGCCCTGGTGCTGGGCATTTTGGGCTTCTTCGGCATCCAGACCACCTCGTTTGCCGCCATGTTGGCTGGCGCTGGTGTGGCCATCGGCGCAGCCTGGAGCGGCCTGCTGGGCAACTTTGCGGCTGGTGCTTTCATGCTGGTGCTGCGGCCCTTCAAGGTGGGCGACTTTGTCAGCGTGGGCGGCGTGGTGGGCACGGTGCGTGAGCTGGGCCTGTTTGGCACCGTCATCGTCACACCCGACAACGTCAACACCATCGTCGGCAATGGCAAGATTTTTGGCGACACCATCCAGAACTTCTCGGTGCTGCCGGCACGCCGGGTCGAGCGGGTGGCGCAGTTGGCGAATGGGGTGGACCCGCTGGACGCCATCGCCCGCTTGAAAGCCGCTGTGGCCTTGATCCCCAACATCTCCAGAGACTTCCCGCCCGAAGTCAACCTGATGGACCTGAAGCTGGAAGGCCCACAAATCTCGGTGCGGCCGTATTGCCACACTGACCATTACTGGCAGGTTTTTTTCGATACCAACGAAGCCATCGTGCGGGTCTGCAAAGAGGCCGGCTGGCCAGCACCGTCGGCGCTGCATCTGGTCAAACAGGTCTGAGGCCACGCGTGCGCAGGCTCTAGGATTGTGGGTGGACCCAACCCACCCGCAGAGACAACGCCATGAGCCTGACCCACCTGATCCCACTGCCACAACTCACCCAGGCCATGCACCTGGTGGTGCGTGGTTTTGGCAGCACTGACGCTGAAGTGCAGGCCGTGGCCGGCAACCTCATCATGGCCAACCTGACCGGCCATGACTCGCACGGCATTGGCATGTTGCCGCGCTATGCTGAGGCCTATCTGGAGGGTGGCCTCCAGCCCAACGCCCATGTCAGCACCGTGCTGGATGCTGGCGCCTTGTTGCGGCTGGACGGCAATGCCGGTTTTGGCCAGGTGATTGGCGCTGAGGCCATGGCGCTGGGCATCCAACGCGCCAAGGCCCAGGGCACATGCATCGTGGCGCTGGGCAACAGCCACCACCTGGGCCGCATCGGCGCCTGGGCCGAGCAAGCGGCCGCCGCCGGCCTGGTGTCCATCCATTTTGTCAACGTCATCTCGCGTGCCATCGTGGCGCCGCATGGCGGCGGCGATGCCCGCTTCGGCACCAACCCGTTTTGCGCCGGTGTGCCACTCACCGGGCGTGACCCGGTGATTCTTGACTTCGCCACCAGCATGATTGCCCAGGGCAAAACCCGGGTGGCGATGAACAAGGGTGAGCAAGTGGCACCCGGCTGCCTGATCGACGACCACGGCCGGCCGACGCAAGACCCGCGCTACACCGTGGTGCCGCCATTCGGCGCGCTGCTCACCTTTGGCGCGCACAAAGGTTTTGGCTTGGCAATGATGTGTGAGTTGCTGGGCGGCGCGCTGGCGGCCGGCATGACACAGCGTGACGGCGACACCAGCCAGCGCCGTGTGCTCAACGGCATGTTCAGCGTGCTGGTGGACCCGGCCATGCTGGGCGACCGCGCTGCGTTTGAGCAAGAAGCCCAGGCTTTCATCGACTGGACCAAGGCCTCACCACCGCGGGATGGTTTTGGGCCGGTGCAAGTGGCCGGTGAGGCCGAGCGGGCCATGCACGCCCTGCGCAGCAGCCAGGGTGTGCCGGTGGATGCCACCACCTGGGCCGAGATTCTGGCTGCGGCCACCAAGCTGGGGGTGGATGCAGCGCAGGTGCAGGCAGCGGCCGGCTTGGCGGCTTGAGTTGGTCGGCGCTGAGGTGGGCTGAAGCAGTTCAGCCCGCAACCATCAAAACGGCGCGTCGCCCGGCTTGCGGCGCGGCTTGAACGGTGCGCCAGCGGTTGGCCCACCACCCGCTGGCCGGCCGCCGGCTGACGGGCCACGCCGGTCCGCACCGCCTCGGTCACCACCACCTTGTTGGCCCCGGTCATTGCCGCGCACGCCGCTGCGCTCTTCCGGCCACTGGCCACCGCGTGCCGGGCGGCGCTCGTTGTGGCCGCCGGGGCCGCTGTTGGTATCTGCCGGCAGATTAATCTTGCGGATGCGCACGGGGATGCGCTCACGTTCTGCAGGTGCTGCGGCGCTGTTGCCAGCCGCCGGCGCGCTGGACCCGTCCGCAGCATCCGCAGCCACAGCAGCTTTTACCTTGGGCTTGGTGGTGCGGGCCGGCGCTTTGGCCGGCGGCTCAGCGCCGATGCCGGCGGCCATCGCTGCGGCCAGTGCGTCTGAGGACGTGGACCCAACAGACCCGGTGGTGGCCTTGGCCACCAGGCCGGCCAGGCTGCCAGCGTCGGGCGTGTCGTCATCGCTGATGGCTTTGGAATACGGCGCCAGCAGGGCCACCAGTTGGCCGTAGACCTTGGGGTTGCCGGCGACGATTTCACGCTGGTACAAAAAGTCGCTCTCGCCGGTGAAGTTGCCCACCAGGCCACCGGCCTCGGTGATGACCAGTGAGCCGGCGGCCATGTCCCACGGGTTCAGCCCGGTCTCAAAAAAACCGTCATACCAGCCTGCCGCCACATAACAGAGATCCAGCGCGGCCGCACCCGGCCGGCGCAGCCCGGCGCAGGCCTGCATCACTGTCTCGAACATCTTTAGGTAGCGCTGAAAGCTGTCGCCTTTGCGGAACGGGAAACCGGTGCCCACCAGGCTGTCGGCCAGCCGTGTGCGCTTGGACACCCGCAGCCGCCTGTCGTTGAGGAAAGCACCGCGGCCGCGCGAGGCGTAAAACAAATCGTTGCGGGTTGGGTCGTACACCACCGCCTGCTGCACCACGCCCCGGAACGCCAGCGCAATGGACACCGCGTAGACCGGAAACCCGTGCAAGAAGTTGGTGGTGCCGTCCAGCGGGTCAATGATCCAACAAAACTCGCTGTTCTTGGCGCCATGCTCACGGCCGGATTCTTCCGCCAGGATGGCGTGGCCCGGGTAAGCGGCCAGCAGGGTTTCGATGATGGCGGCCTCGGCCAGCTGGTCAATCTCGCTGACAAAGTCATTCGGCCCCTTGCTGGTGATGCGCAGCGCGTCCAGGTCCAGCGAGCCCCGGTTGATGATCGCCCCGGCCGCGCGTGCGGCCTTGATGGCGATGTTGAGCATGGGGTGCAGTGATTGCGACAT
>JAYVLI010000255.1:0-7620 GCA_043759535.1 Betaproteobacteria bacterium
GAGGTGCAGCGCATCAACCTGACCACCGCGCTGGGCACCAGCCTGGTCAACACCTTGTTTGTGCTGGACGAGCCCAGCATCGGCCTGCACCCGCGTGACATGAACCGCATCGTCGAGGCCATGCACAGGCTGCGCGATGCCGGCAACACCCTGGTGGTGGTGGAGCATGACCCGGCGGTGATGTTGGCGGCTGACCGCTTGATCGACATGGGCCCCGGCCCGGGTGAGCGGGGTGGGCAGATTGTTTATGACGGCACGCCTGAGGCCTGCCGCAACGCCGACACCCTGACCGGCGCTTACCTGGGCGGGCGCAAGCAGGTGGGCATTGGGCTGCGGCGTTTTGTCAATGAAGCCACCCCCAAACTCATCCTGCAAGGCGCACGTGAGCACAACCTGCAAAACCTGGACATCAGCTTTCCGCTGCAGCGGTTGACGGTGATCACCGGCGTGTCCGGCTCGGGCAAAAGCACGCTGATCCAGGACGTGCTGGTGCCCGCGCTGCTGCGTCACTTTGGCAAGCCGACTGAGGGCGCGGGGGAGCATGACGCGCTGCTGGGCACTGACTGGTTGAGCGAAGCGGTGTTTGTGGATCAAAGCCCCATCGGCAAAACCGCGCGCAGCAACCCGGCCAGTTATGTGGGCGCGTTTGATGAGATCCGCAAGCTGTTTGCGTTTGCGCCACTGGCCATCGAGCGCAGTTACACCGCCGGCATGTTCAGCTTCAACGCCGGCAACGGCCGCTGCCCCACCTGTGGTGGCTCGGGCTTTGAGCATGTGGAAATGCAGTTTTTGTCCGACGTCTACCTGCGCTGCCCGGACTGCGACGGCAAGCGCTTTCGGGCTGAATTGCTGCAGGTCAAGCTGATCCGCAGCAGCTACCAGTTGTCGGTAGCCGATGTGCTGGAGCTGACGGTTGCCGAGGCCATGGTGGTGTTCAGCGGCGACACGGCCGTCACCGCCCGGCTGCAACCCATCGTCGATGTGGGGCTGGACTATGTGCGGCTGGGCCAGCCCGTGCCCACCTTGTCGGGTGGCGAGGCCCAACGCCTGAAATTGGCGGGCTTTTTGGCCGATGCAGCAGCCGGCCCCAAACAACCCGCCGCCAAGCGCGGCACGCTGTTCTTGTTTGATGAGCCCACCACCGGCCTGCACTTTGACGACATCGCCAAGCTGATGCGCAGTTTGCGCAAGCTGCTGGAGGCTGGCCATTCACTGATCGTGATTGAGCACAACCTGGACGTGATCCGCAGCGCCGACTGGATCATCGACCTGGGCCCCGAGGGTGGTGATGCCGGCGGCCAACTGGTGTGCAGCGGCACGCCGGAGGATGTGAAGGCCCACCCCATATCCCACACCGGCCAGGCGCTGCGCGACTACGACAGCACGCTGGGCATGGGTGCGCTGAGCGTTGAAGAAGGCCGGCCGTTGCAGTTGATCGCAAAAGCCCGGCGCGATGCGGCCCGGCTGGCGGCGGGCGACAACATCCGCATCGTCAATGCCAAAGAGCACAACCTCAAAAGCTTGAACGTGGACATCCCGCGGGGCAAGTTCACCGTGGTCACGGGCGTGTCGGGCTCGGGCAAAAGCACGCTGGCGTTTGACATCCTGTTCAACGAGGGGCAGCGGCGGTATTTGGAGTCGCTCAACGCCTATGCGCGCAGCATCGTGCAGCCGGCGGGCCGGCCCGAGGTGGACGCGGTGTATGGCATCCCGCCCACCGTGGCCATCGAGCAGCGCTTGAGCCGTGGCGGCCGCAAATCCACCGTGGCCACCACCACCGAGGTCTGGCACTTCTTGCGTCTGCTGTGGGTCAAGCTGGGCACGCAACGCTGTATCAAAGATGGCGCCGAGGTCAAACCCCAAAGCGTGGAGAGCATCGCCGCCCAACTGTTGCGGGACCACAAAGGCCAGCATGTTGGCCTGCTGGCGCCGTTGGTGGTGAATCGCAAAGGCCTGTACACCGACTTGGCCAAATGGGCCAAAGCGCGCGGCCACAGCCACCTGCGGGTGGACGGTGAATTCATCAAGGTGGATGGCTGGCCCCGGCTGGACCGCTTCAAAGAGCACACGCTGGAGCTGCCGGTGGGTGACCTGGTGGTCACGCCCCGGCGCGAGGCCGAGCTGCGTGAGCTGCTGGCCAAAGCGCTGGATTTGGGCAAGGGCGTGCTGCATTTGCTGACGCCGCTGGACGGCCTGGCCGAGGCGATGGCGCACGGCACGCCCACCGCCCACATCGGCATGCTGAAGGTGTTTTCCACCAAGCGGGCCTGCCCGGTGTGTGGCACCAGCTACCCCGAGCTGGACCCGCGCATGTTCAGCTACAACAGCAAACACGGCTGGTGTACTGGCTGTGTGGGCACCGGCCTGACGCTGACGCGTGAGCAGCGCAAAGCCTATGACGACAGCGTGCGTGACGACGACCAAAAAGGCCGTGAGCAGAGCTTTCCGTCCGAAGAGGTGGAGGTGGAAGGCATCAGCGGTGAGCCCTGCCAGGACTGCGCCGGCACCCGGCTGAACCCCATCGCCCGCAACATCCGCTTTGATGAGCACACCATCACGGCGGTGGCGCAGTGGGCCGTGGGTGAGGCGCGGGCTTGGGCCGGTGGTTTGGCGCTGGAAGGCCGCGATGCGGCAATTGCGCGTGATGTGGTGAGTGAGATCCGCAGCCGGCTGGAGTTTTTGGAAGAAGTGGGCCTGGGCTATTTGACGCTGGACCGCGCCGCGCCCACGCTGAGTGGTGGTGAGGCCCAGCGCATCCGTTTAGCGGCGCAACTGGGCAGCAATCTGCAAGGGGTGTGTTATGTGCTGGACGAGCCCACCATCGGCCTGCACCCGCGTGACAACGCGGTGTTGCTCAAAGCGCTGAGCCGGCTCAGCGCCCAGGGCAACACGCTGGTGGTGGTGGAGCATGACGAAGACACCATCCGCCGTGCTGACCATTTGATCGACATTGGCCCCGGCGCCGGCAAGCGTGGTGGCCACTTGGTGGCGCAAGGTGTGGCGGCGGATTTGTCGGCCAACCCTGATTCGGTGACCGGCCGCTTTTTGGCCCATCCCCTCATCCACCCGCTGCTGCCGCGCCGGGTGGTCAACCGGGCCACGCTGCAACTGGGCCTGACCGGTGCCAACCTGCACAACCTGCAGCAGGTGGCGGTGCAGGTGCCGCTGCAGCGCTTGGTGGCGGTGACAGGGGTGTCGGGCTCGGGCAAAAGCACCTTGGCGCGGGATGTGTTGCTGGCCAATGTGCAGGCCATCGTGGCCACCAAGGTCAGCAAGGCCGGGCGCGATGCGCTGGCGGCGGGCATCCTGCCGCCGCTGGTGGGCTGCAGCGGCCTGACCGGTTTTGAGCCTGTGGACCGGGTGCTGGAAGTGGACCAGACGCCCATCGGCAAAACCCCGCGCAGTTGCCCGGCCACCTACATCGGCTTCTGGGATCAGATCCGCCGCCTGTTCACCGAGACGCTGGAGGCCAAGGCACGTGGTTATGCGGCTGCGCGCTTCAGCTTCAATACCGGCGACGGCCGCTGCCCGGTGTGTGAGGGCCAGGGCCTGCGCACCATCGAGATGAGTTTTTTGCCCGATGTCAAAGTGCCTTGCGACGGTTGCCACGGCCAGCGTTTCAACCCCGAGACTTTGGCCGTCACCTGGCGTGGCAAAAGCATTGGCGACGTGTTGCGCATGGAGGTGGACGAGGCGGTGGAGTTCTTTGCCAGCATGCCCAACATCGCCCACCCGCTGCAGTTGCTCAAGGACGTGGGTTTGGGCTATTTGACGCTGGGCCAGCCCTCACCCACGCTGAGCGGTGGCGAGGCCCAGCGCATCAAACTCGTCACTGAATTGAGCAAGGTGCGCGACGACGTGACACGCCGTGGCCAAAAACCACCGCACACCCTGTATGTGCTGGACGAGCCCACGGTGGGCCTGCACATGGCCGATGTGGAGCGGCTGATCCGCGTGCTGCACCGGCTGGTGGCCGGTGGCCACAGCGTGGTGGTGATCGAGCATGACCTGGACGTGATCGCCGAGGCCGATTGGGTGATTGACCTGGGGCCCGAGGGTGGCACCGCCGGTGGCACGGTGGTGGCGGCCGGCCCACCAGAGTTGCTGGTCGCGCGGGGCACGCACACCGGGGTGGCACTGGCTGCGGTGTTGGCGCGCGGCGTTTAACGCCGGTGTTGCGGCGCGCCGCCTGCTCGGTCAGTTGTGCTTGGGCAGCGACTGACCGATCAACGACGCCACTTGCAGCGCAGAGCTGTAGCAGCCGTCAGCACCCACTTGCTGGCCGGCATCACCCGCCGACCCAACTGCCGTGCCAAACACCCGGCCGCCCACCACCACCACCAAGGCCGGGTTGCGTGACGCAGCCCGGGCGTGGGCCACGGTGGCGCGCATGCGGGGCAGCCAGCCATCACGGCCAAACGCGGCGCTGAGCGACAAATCCAGCGCATCAAACCAGGTGTCTGCCAGCAGAGTTTGCAACGCGGCGTCGTTGCAGGGGAATTCGGCATGGATGTGCCAGCCGGCTTGCCACAGCAGCTCGGCGTCCAGCGCGGCGCCCAACAAATGGATCTCACCCGGTTGCGGCGCCACCAGCACGGTGGGTGCGCTGGCCAGCATGCTGCGGCCGGCAGCGGCGCTGAGTGCGCGCATGGCTGTTTGCAAGCGGGCCAGGCCGAGTGTCACTTCAAATTCACTGCAGTCGTCAACCTGCCACAAGTCGCCCAAGGCGCGTGCGGCGGGCTCCAGCAGGCTGGCGCACAACATGTCCAGTGCGCCGGTGTGCGCATGCGCCTGGATGACCAACTGGGCGGCGGCATGGGGGTCGGCCTGCAGCAGCAGGCGGGCCAACTCAGTGGCCTGGGCATGCACGGCCGGCAAGCGGCGCAGGCCAACCGGGTGTTGCAGCGAGAGTTGCGGGATGACAAAGCTGTCAATCACCCGCTGCAAGACGGAGCGGGTGCGTGGGCCGGCGTCCTGGCCATCCAGGCCATCCAGGCCAAAAGACGGGCCAGCCAGCCAGCCTGATGGCGACATCAAACTCTGGCCGTGGGCCAGGGCGATGGACACCGAAGATCCAGATGACTGCATTGAGACCCGTGCGCAAGTTAACAGCGGCACACCGCCCGGCGCTGCGGTGGCGGTCCGGGGGCGTTGACCTGCAACGCACCGGATCTCCTTATCGTGTTCTGGCACCGGGCAGTGTGCCCGGGCTGGGCCGCCACTCATCGCCGATGGGCCTGCCCGGGGCGCATGTTCTGCGCCGCCAAGTGGCTGTGTCAAGCGGGTAATCACAGGTTGGTGGGCTCTGGACACAGGGTGTTGCCGCACCGAAACAGCGTCAGAGATTGTCAAACTGGCTGGCGTTTTTGCCACGCCACTGGGCGTACCAGGCTTTGATCTGCGCCAGGTCGGTGTCCACATCGCCGGTGGGCTGGAACACTGGCCCCAGCCCGCTTTGTTTGCGGGGGTAGTCCATGTAGGCCAGCACGATGGGCACACCGGCTTCATGGGCGATCCAGTAAAAGCCGGTTTTCCAGTGCCGGGTCTTGGCGCGTGTGCCTTCGGGTGGCACCACCAGTTGCATCGGGCCATCGGCCTGGCGCAGCGCCCGTGCCGATGCGGCCACCAGGTTGCCCGACTGGCCCCGGTTGACGGCAATGCCACCCAGCCAGCGCATCAGCGGGCCGAAGGGCCAGCGGAACAATGACGCCTTGCCCATCCAGTGGATGTTCAAGCGCAGCGAAAACGCCACCATCAGGGTGTAAGGCAGGTCCCAGTTGCTGGTGTGCGGTGCGGCGATCAGCACACATTTGGGGTGGGCTGCGGGCAGGGCACCGGTCAGTGTCCAGCCGGTGAGGCGCAAAAAACCCAGCGACATGGCGCGCAGCGCGCTGTTGACACCCGGCGTGGTGAAGATGGTGCGGTGCATGGCGCTTAAAGCGGCGCACCCGGGCGCGGCGGTTTTTTGAGGCTGCGGGATTGTGCAGCAGGGCCCGGCGTGCATTCACGGCGCCAACCCGCTACATCAACTGGCTTGGCGCGGTGATCTGAAAGGCGTCCGCCGTGTGCAAGCCCGCCGGCACCGTGCCAGCCTGCGCAGCCGGATGGTGCAGGCCGATCAGCGCCATCGCCCGGTATTGCAACTGCACCGCGTCGCCGTGATGGCCGCAGCGGTCCAGCACGTCACTGGCGCGCAGCAGCACTTTCACCTCCCAGTGCGGGTCGGTGGTGTGGCCGGCCAGGCGGGCCGCCTCCAGCGCATGCTGGCGTGACAGGCTGCGCGCCTGCCGTGCGCTGGCCTTGGCAGCACCTTGCGCGTCGGCCAGATCGGCCATGTTGGTGGCCATCTCGGCCAAGGCGCAGTGCAGGTCGGCGCAGGTGTCGGTGGCGCCCATCCCGCTGGCCCAGTGCAGGGCTTGTGCCAGGTGGCTTTGGGCCAGGCTGTGGGCTTGCAGGCCAGACAGCGCACATGCCAGGTCGGTGTGGGCCTGGCACAGGCTTGCCGCGCGGCTGGGGCCACGGCAGTGCTCGGCCAGGGCCAAGGCCTGCAGCACACCGTCCAGCGCTTGCCGGGCTGGTGCGCTGTCCAGTGCCGCACCGTCAGCGCACAGGCCATCGGCATTGCGCAGCGCTGCGGTGGGCGGGTTGAGCGGGTCTGGGGGGCGCATGGGGGTGTCCTGTTTGGCTTGGCCAACTGGCCAGTTGGCGGGTTGCCGCTTGATGCTAGGCCGCGTGGCCAGGCGGCCGGCCCCCCGTTGTGTGGGGCGGTGTTGGCGTCAGCCGTGATGGGGTCCACACCGGTCGTCTATCGCTCGACCACTGCCCGGCTGACCTGCCGGTTTGGAGAACCCCCATGCCCTTGCCACGCCCCCCGCTGCAGCCCGTGCTGTTGGCCACCGTTGCCACCCTGCTCACCAGCCTGGCGCTGCCCACCAGCGCACAAACCGTGCTGACCTTGTCCACCTGGCCGCCACCGTCACATCTGTTGAGCGAGACCCAAAAAGCCTGGTGTGTGCAGTTGGAAGCCAAAGTGCCCGGCAAGGTCAAATGCACTGTGTTGCCACGCGCCGTGGTGGCGCCACCCGGCACTTTTGATGCCGTGCGCAACGGCCTGGCCGATGTGTCCTCCACGGTGCATGGCTACACCCCGGGCCGGTTTGTCACCACGCAACTGGTGGAGCTGCCGTTTTTGGGCAATTCGGCCGAGGCCACATCGGTCGCGTTTCAGCACCTGTTTGCCAAGTCGCCAGCGTTTGCCGACGAGCACAAGGGCGTCAAGGTGCTGGCGGTGTTCACCCACGGCCCGGGCATGGTGTTCAACACCAAAAAGCCGGTGGCCAAGGTGGACGATCTGACCGGCCTCAAATGGCGTGTCGGTGGTGGTTTTGTGGGTGAGATCACCAAGGCGCTGGGCATGACCGTGACGCTCAAGCCGTCCACCGAGAACTGCGAGTTGTTGTCCACCGGCGTGCTGGGCGGCACGCTGTTCCCGGCCGAATCGGTAGAGGCTTTCAAGATCGACAAGGTGGTGCGCCACGGCACCACGTTTCCGGGTGGGCTGTACAACACCAGCTTTGTCTTCATGATGAACCAGGCCAAATACGACGCGCTGCCTGCGGA
>JAYVLI010000256.1:0-3639 GCA_043759535.1 Betaproteobacteria bacterium
ACCTTGGACCTGCACCCCGCCCTGCGCCGCCAAACCCTGTCTGACCTGCTGCACCGCACCGCCGCCCGGTTGCCGCACAAACCCGCCATCCTTTGCGGCGATGTGGCCTGGACCTGGGCCCAGTTTGATGCCGTGGTCACCCGCCTGGCGGCCGGTCTGCATGCCCAGGGCGTGGCCAGCGGCGCGCATGTGGGGGTGCTGGCACGCAACAGCCACGGCTTTGCGGCGCTGAGGTTTGCGCTGGCCCGGCTGGGTGCGGTGCTGGTGCCGGTCAACTTCATGCTCAATGCCGATGAAGCGGGTTACATCCTGCGCCATGCCGGCGTCAAGCTGCTGGCGGTGGACAGCGGCCTGGCCGCGCTGGGCCGGGATGCCGCCACCCGCGACACGCAAATCACCCGCTTTTTGTGGCTGCCCAGTGAAGACCCCAGCACCTGCCCGCCAGACTGCATGGATTTCAACGCGCTGGCCGCCACTGACCTGGCCACCCACCCCTGCCCCGAGCCCGGCTTCAACAGCCACCACCTGCTGCAAATTGTCTACACCAGCGGCACCGAGAGCCTGCCCAAAGGCGCCATGCTCACCCACGGCGCGGTGATTGACCAGTATGTGAGCTGCATCATCGAAGGCGAGATGGCTGCAGAAGACACCGTGCTGCACGCCTTGCCGCTGTACCACTGCGCCCAGCTCGACGTGTTTTTGGGCCCCAGCGTCTACTTGGGCAGCACCAGCATCATCACCGCCAAGCCCACGCCAGAGAACCTGCTGCCGCTGATTGCCAAACACCGCATCAGCCAATTCTTTTTGCCGCCCACGGTGTGGATTGCGCTGCTGCGCTCGCCGCTGTTCAGCCAGCACGACCTGTGCAGCCTGCGCAAAGGCTATTACGGTGCGTCCATCATGCCGGTGGCGGTACTGCAGGAGCTGATCGAGCGTTTGCCACAGATGCGGCTGTGGAATTTTTATGGTCAAACCGAGATTGCGCCGCTGGCCACGGTGCTCAAACCCGAGGACCAACTGCGCAAGCCCGGCTCGGCCGGCCGGCCCGCCCTCAATGTGGAAACCCGGGTGGTGGACGACGACATGAACGATGTGGCGGTGGGCCAGACCGGCGAAATCGTTCACCGCTCACCGCAGTTGCTGCTGGGCTACTTCAATGACCCACAGCGCACGGCGGCAGCGTTTGCCGGCGGCTGGTTCCACTCCGGTGACCTGGGTCAGGTGGACGACGAGGGCTACATCAGCGTGGTGGACCGCAAGAAGGACATGATCAAGACCGGCGGTGAAAACGTGGCCAGCCGGGAGGTGGAGGAGGCGTTGTACCGGTTGGCCGGGGTCAGCGAGGTGGCAGTGATCGGCCTGCCGCACCCGCGCTGGATCGAGGCGGTGACGGCCGTGGTGGTTTGCAAGCCGGGCGCGGTGCTGGACGAAGCCCAGGTCATCGCCCACTGCGCCGCCCAACTGGCCCACTTCAAGACCCCCAAAGGCGTGGTGTTTGTCGATGCCCTGCCCAAAAACCCCAGCGGCAAACTGCTGAAACGGGATTTGCGGCTGCGCTTTGAGGGCTTGTTCAGTACCCACTGAGCGGCGCGGCAGCATCGGAGAAGTGAGGGATGGCGCTGCGGCGTGGCAGGCCTTTAATCTGGGCTCGGGCCATCCACAGGAGCATCGCGCCATGCCTGTCCTCCCTTTCTCGCCGACAACCGGGCGGTACTGGACCGCGTTGCTGTGCCTGGGCATTGCGCTGTTGCTCGGCGGCTGTGCTGCGTTTGACGGCTACCCCAAGCGGGTGACCGACCCTGAAATCGACATCGCCGAACTGAAGCCCCAGTTGGACGCTGCGGCCATCCGAGCCTGCCTGCAGACGCCCGACCTGGCCTGCCGCAACCGCCTCATCGGCGCGCGCATGTACGCCACCGATATCCGCTTCTCGCAGTTCGAGGAGGAGCTGTTCCGCGACACGCGCCACGGCGGCTTCAATGCCACCCTGGCCACGCTGGGGCTGACCACCGCCGCAGCGGCCAGCACCGGTGGCGCTGCGCAGGCGCTCAGCGGCCTGAGCGCGCTGATCATCGGCGGTCGCGAGGCCTTCCAGAAAGAGGTGTTGTCCGAGCGCACGACGCTGGCCATCCATGCCGCGATGCGCACGCGCCGGGCGCAGGTGGCGCTGCGGTTGCGCGGGTCACTGGCCCAGCCCATCGCCAATTACCCGGTCGAGACTGCGCTGTCCGACCTGGACGCCTACTACAACGCCGGCACCGTGCTGGGCGCGCTGGTCGGCATCACTGAGGCCGTGGGTGCCAGTGCAGAGAAGGCCGAAACCGAGCTGCGCGAGAAGCTCAGCTTCAGTCTCGACGCCGATGCCGGCAAGTTCCGTCTGGCCGTCTGCGGCAGCGACAAAGACTGCAAAGCGCCACAGATGACCGAGCTGCAGCGTGCCAAGGCTTGCTGGCCAAAGGCGGGCGTGCCAGACAGCACCGCGATGCTGGACTTTGTGCTGCAACCCGCGTTTGCCCGCGAACGGGGCTTGGTCGCCAAATGCATGGGCCTGTAGTCCAGGCACTGCAGTGCCACCGTCAAACCTCAGGAGCCCACCATGCCCACCACCCGCATCATCACCGACGTGCCCCAGGACCAGGTCAACTTCGTGCTGTCGATGATCAGCTTCGACGGCGGCACTGCGCAGCAGGAGCTGGAGGACGATGGCCAGGTCACCATCATCGCCACCTATCCCGACAAGCCCAACGCCAGCATCGCCAAGCCTGCTGCGGCAGCGCCCGAAGCGGGTTGGATGAAGACCGCCCGCGCCGAGCTGGGCGTTGCCGAAGACCCGTCCGGCAGCAACCCACGCATTGAGGCCTACCACGGCAGCACCGAGGGTGGGGCTGCCGACGATGCCGTACCCTGGTGCGCCTCGTTTGTCAACTTCTGCGTTGAGGCCACTGGCGTGCGCGGCACACGCTCCAAGGCAGCGCGGTCCTGGATGACCTGGGGCGTGGACGCCGCTGACTTTGTGCCTGGCTGCATCGTGGTCCTCAAGCGCGGCAGCGCGCCCAAGGCCCATGTCGGCTTTTTTGCCGGCTTCGAATCTGGTCGCATCAAGCTGCTGGGCGGCAAC
This sequence comes from Betaproteobacteria bacterium, assembly GCA_043759535.1. Taxonomy (GTDB): domain Bacteria; phylum Pseudomonadota; class Gammaproteobacteria; order Burkholderiales; family Burkholderiaceae_C; genus Pseudaquabacterium. The sequence continues at coordinate 3,119 of JAYVLI010000256.1, forward strand.
CAGGGCAACGCGGTGGGCGTGACCTCGTTTGATGTCGGCGGTGTGCTGGCACGCCGCCTCGCCCCGCCACCAAACACGTGATGACTGCAGGCCAGCGCTGGCGCTTCAGCGCTTGAGATGCCAGCGCCGCGTCAGGTCAACCCCATGGGCCAATCCGGCCAGGGCCATGGCCGCCGCCACCCACAGCGGCGGCGCGCCGCCGGCGCTGGCGCGCCAGGCCAGCATCACGCCCACACCGGCCAGCAGGGTTGGCAGCCATTCTCTGGTGGGCATGCCAGTGCCACAGTGGCGGCGCCACAGCAGCAAGGCCAGCGCCTCCAGGGCCACGCCGGCGATCAGCGCGTCCAGCAGCACCACCAGGCCGACATCGCCAGGCAGCATCACACCCGCACCAGGCCCAGCAGGTGGGCCATGTCCTTCAGGAAGATGCGCACATGCGCCATCGGCTTGCTGCGCACCAGGCGTTTGTTCATGTAGGCATCAAACGTGAGCTGCTGCACGTCTTTGTCCTTGCAGATGCT
>JAYVLI010000257.1:0-23047 GCA_043759535.1 Betaproteobacteria bacterium
TTTGAGCGTGGGCGGGTGGCGGCGTGGGTTGAGCACCGCGCCGCCGGGGTAGTCCAGCGGCAGGCTGAGGCCAAAGGCCAGGCCTTGCACCACCTCGGCGGCGGCAGCGCGGCGGCGCGCTGGGGTCAGCAGGTTGAGGCGGCCGATCTGGTCGTCGGCGCCAAAGTCACCCCAGGTGGACCCCTCGGGGCGCGTGCGCCAGCGTGGCCGGGTGTTGCTGGTGTCGGCGTTGGCGTTGGCGTTGGCGTTGGCGTTGGTGTCGGCGTCGGCGTCGGCGTTGGCGTTGGTTTTGGTGTTTTTGTCGTTCATCATTTGACCGCCACCACCACCGCTTGCACCGCCCGCACTTCACTTTCCCATGGCCGTTTCAGCTCAAAGTGCAGGTGGTGCTCACCGGCCTGGCTGCAGGTCAGCACAAAACGCTGGCTGGCCTGGCCGCCCACGCCCGGGCCGCTGGCCACGGTGTCGGCCAGCACCAGGGTGCAGCCGTCGGGTGCGGCGGGGGTTTGCCACATCACACCGGCGCCGGGGATGGCGTCCAGCGCGATGGTCAAGGCCTGGCCTGCGGTGGCCTGCAGGTGCAGCGGGGGGTGGGTGATGGCGGGCATGGGGCACTCCGGTGGTGGTGTGTGGGGCCGGGCAGATGATGCCGCTGCGGGCGGGCCGGAGTTGTCGCCGCTGTACCAGCCTTCAACAGACCACCACACCACCGGTTGCCGCCCGGCCGGTTCAGGCTTTCAGTTCCAGCCGTTGCTGGGGGCCGTCTGCCAGCGCCGCCACAGCGCCAGGTCGGTGCCGCGCACCAGCACCTCCAGGCGGCCGTCCTTGTTGCTGGCCACGGCTTGGTCACCGGTGATGCCGCCGCCCAGCGAGGCCCAGCCGCTCCAGCCATTGTTGGGCGCGGTCTGCCACACATGCCACAGCGCGCCGTTGGTGCCACGTGCAAACGCCTCCAGCCGGCCGTCCTTGTTGCGGCCCACCGCCGGGCTGCTGGTGATAACACCGCCCAGTGAGGCCCAGCCGCCCCAGCCGTTGTTGGGCGCGGTTTGGGCGATGTGCCACAGCGCGTTGTCGGTGCCGCGGCCAAACACCTCCAGCCGGCCATCGGCGTTGTTGGCCACCGCCAGCTCACTGGTCAGCACCCCGCCCAGTGAGGCCCAGCCGGCCCAGCCATTGTTGGGCGCGGTCTGCCAGACATGCAGCAGCGCGCCGTTGTTGGCCACCATGAACACCTCGATGCGGCCGTCTTTGTTGCTGCCCGCCACCGGGTTGCCGCTGAACTGCACCCCCAGCGAGGCCCAGCCGCTCCAGCCCTGCTGCGCGCCTTTTTGCCAGATGTGCCACAGGCCACCGTCGGTGCCCCGGGCAAACACCTCGACCCGGCCGTCCAGGTTGCGGGTGGCGCTGGGGTCACTGGTGATGACACCGCCGAGAGACGCCCAGCCCGTCCAGCCGCCGTTGGCAGTGACCTGCCACAGGTGCCACAGCGCACCGTCGGTGCCGCGGGCAAACACCTCCAGCCGGCCGTCGGCATTGGCCACCACGCTGGGCGTGCTGGTGATCACGCCGCCCAGTGAGGCCCAGCCGCTCCAGCTGCCACCGGCGCTGGTCTGCCAGCAATGCCACAGCGCGTTGTCGGTGCCGCGCGCAAAGGCCTCCAGCCGGCCGTCTTTGTTGGCACCCAGCACCGGCTCGGTGGTGAGCTTGCCACCCAGCGGCTGCCAGCCCGAGGCCGGCAGTTGCACACCGGTGGCGCCGTACATCGGGAAAAACTGGCCGTTGAACACCAGGTCGGCATAGGCAATCTTGCCAAAGCCGCCGATGCCCCAGGTCACATCCCAACTGTTCTTGATGATCCAGCACTGCTCGGCCTCGGAGAAGCCGATCACCAGCACACAGTGGCCGCCCACCTTGGGGCCGCTGACGTGGTGGTACACGCCCCCGCCGTAGTGGAAAAAGTCGTCATACACATCCAGGCAGCCGGTCACCGGGCCCACATTCGTCAGGTGGTTCTTGGCCGCAGTGGGCGTGGCCAACTGGTGGCGGGCGGTGATCTTGGTGGTGCGGGCGGCGCGGTCGGCCGGCAGCTTGCAGGCCGGCGGGCCAGCCCAGATGTTGTTGCCCGGAAATGCGCTGGCATACGGGAAGCCGGCTTCGTCGCTGATGCCGCGTGCCAGCACCTGGTCCAGGCATTGGTCTGGCCACCAGCCGCCGCAGTTGGCGCCGTGGGATGAGCAAAAGTGCGAGTCGGCCTCGGACAGGTCGATCCAGCGGCCGGTCTCGATGTGGGCCATCGATTCAATCAGCCCGGCCGACCCGAAGGACACACACGATCCGCAGCCACCTTGGCTTTTGACCGGGCTGACATGGTTGCCGCCCTTGTTGCGCCAGTCCACCGCCGGCGCAAACGCCGGTGCGGCGGCCATCATCGGCGCGGCCGCAGCGGCGGCCATGAAGGTGGTGGATTCATCACTGGGCAAGGCGCCCAGCATGCGGGCTTTGTCGGCATCGTCGAGCTTGGCCACGGCGGTGTCGGCGCTGTGCCATCGCGCTTTTTGCTTGGTCAAGGCGGTTTTCAGCGTGGTGGCGGTCATCGGCTTGGTGGCCATGTTGGGTCTCCTCGGGGTCTGGCGATTGGCGGGGGCGCGTGTCGGCAACCTGCCGGCCCGCGTGGCACCACCTTAGGCACTCAGGTGCTGGCGGCAATCCCCACCTTTGCGCAACTTCAGCACTTGTGGTGACAGCCTGCATGCGTTGACCGTGGCTGCCGGGCTTGAGAATCCGCCACCCGGTGCCATGTACTGTCGGTTTGGGGTTGACCCCAAGCACTTTGGTGGTTGACGGGCTGCCGCAGCGCACGGAACTGCGTTACCGTGCGCCCACTCACAAACACACCGGCTTGTTGGCCGGCGGTTTGTTCATCTGGAGACACTTGCTGTGAAACACCTGCTGATTGCCCTGTCCATGACCGTGGCCGCGCTGACCCTGAGCCTGGCCCCCGGTGACGCCGACGCCAAGCGCCTGGGCGCTGGCAAGCCTGCCGGCATGCAGCGCGCCACGCCGGCGCAAACCGCGCCCAACAGCGCACCGGCCCAGCAGGCCGCACCGGCTGCCGCCGCTGCGCCCGCTGCTGCCGCCACACCGCCCAAGCGCAACTGGATGGGCCCGCTGGCTGGTCTGGCCGCCGGTCTGGGCATTGCCGCGCTGTTCAGCCACTTTGGCATGGGCGCCGGCTTGGCCAACTTCATGATGATGGCCCTGCTGGCGGTGGTAGCGGTGGTGGCCATCCGCTTCATCATGGGCAAGCTGCGCGGTGGCAACACCGGCAATACCGGTGGGCCGCAACTGGCGGGCGCGGGTGCTGGTTTGGGTGGCGCACCGGCCGGTGGCTGGCAGCCGCAGCCGGCGCAGGTCAACCTGCCGCGCACAGCGCTGAGCGACGCACCCGCTGCGGCAAGCGCCACTGGTGCCGGGCCGGTGGTCGCGCTGGTGCTGCCGGGTGGCATGGCCGCAGCTGACTTTGAGCGCCTGGCCAAGATGGTGTTCATCCGCCTGCAGGCCGCCAACGACAGTGGCAATGTGGATGACCTGCGCAAGTTCACCACGCCTGAGCTGTTTGCCTCGCTGCGGCTGGACATGCAAGAGCGTGGCAGCGCCACCCAGCAGACCGACGTGGTGCAGATCGACGCCCAAGTGGTGGACACCGCCCGCGAGAACGGCCAGGACATCGTCAGCGTGCGTTTCCACGGTCTGATCCGTGAGGTGGCCAATGCCGGCGCCGAGCCCTTCAATGAACTGTGGCACCTGGTGCGCCCGGCGGACGGCCACGGCGACTGGGCGATTGCCGGCATCACGCCAGTGCAATAACGCCAGGCCGGGCTGGATGCAGCCCGGTTTCAAACGCAAGCAAGGCGGCCCAGGCCGCCTTTTTTGCGCCCGCCGCTGTCTACACTGGCGGCCCCACCACCCGTGCCTCCGGGCCAAGCCTTGACCGTGAACAGTAACGCCGCCGCTTTCTCCGCCTCCTCCACGGTTTCTGCCGCCTGCGGCCTGCTGCTGGCCGGGCTGCTGTGCGTGGCCGCGCCAGCTGCCTGCGCACAGACCGCCGCCGCGCCAGCGGCGTCGGCAGCGTCCGGCCCCACCTTGCGCGCCGAGGTGGGCAAGCCGCTGCAGGCCGCGCAAGACGCCATCCGCGCCGGCAACAACACAGACGCACTGGCCCGTTTGGCAGAGGCTGAGGCGCTGCCCGGCCTGACGCCGTATGAGCTGTACATCATCCAGCGCCTGAAAGGCCCGGCGGCGTTTGGTGCCGGTGATGTGGCGTTGGCCGCCAGCCAGTTTGAGGCCGCGCTGGCCTCACCGTTGATGCCGGCGGTTGACCGCAAAGCCATCACCGAAACCACCGTCAAGCTGCTGCTGCAACTCAAAGATTACCCACGGGCCGAGCGTTTGATGACCGGCTTTTTGGGCGGCGGTGGCAGCAGTCCCGAGCTGGCCAAGCTCTACCCGCAGGTGCTGGCCGTGCTGGGTGACCATGCCGGCGTGTTGCGGGTGTTGGCACCAGAATTGGCAGCCGATGCCGCTGCCAAGCGCACCACGCCCGAGGCCACGCTGCGTTTGCTGGCGGCCAGCCAGAACGCGCTGAAAGACATGCCGGCCTACACCGTGACGCTGGAAAAACTGGCCGGCAGCACCGGCAAGGCCGACTACTGGACCGAGTTGATCTCGCGCACCGTGCGGCGCGATGGTTTTGCCGAAGAGCGGCTGCGGCTGGACGTGTACCGCCTGCGCCGCGCCATCGGCCTGCCGCTGGACGCTGGTGAGCTGGGCGATATGGCCAACATGGCGCAACTGGCCGGCTTGCCAGCCGAGGCCCAGGCCTTGCTGGATGAGGGTTTTGCCAGTGGCCTGCTGGGCAAAGACGCCAACGCGGCGGCCGACAAAAAACTGCGTGAGGCCAGCACCAAAGCCGCCACGCAAGACCGCGCGTCGCTGGCCGACGCCGAAGCCAGCGCAGCCAAGGCCAAGGACGGCAATGTGGCGCAGGGCCTGGCGCTGGCCTTGTCGGCCACCGGCGCGCATGAGCGGGCCGTCGCGCTGGCGGCCACGGCCCAAACCCGGGGCGGCCTGCGCCGGCCTGACGAAGCCCTGCTGCACCAGGGCCTGGTGCAATGGCGCGCCGGCAAGCTGGACGACGCCCGGCGCACTTTTGCCGCCGTGCGCGGTAGCGACGGCAGCGCCGACGTGGCCAGGCTGTGGGGCATTTACCTGGACAGCCCAGCGCGCAAGTGAGTGTTGGCTTCTGCGCTGCGGCGCAGCCTGCCACCGCAGTGCAGGTTTGAGGCGTTCAGCGCGGCGCACCAAAGATCACCTACCGGCCCTCCCGCCACCACCTTGAAGGACACCCAACATGGGCGCACTGATCCTGGGTTTGCTGCTGTTTCTGGGCATGCATGCCGCCCGCATCGTGGCCGATGGTTGGCGCACGCAGGTGATCGCCCAGCGTGGCCCGGCCGCCTGGAAGGGCCTGTACACGGTGGTGTCGCTGGTGGGTTTTGGGCTGATCGTGTGGGGCTACGGCCAGGCCAGGCTGGACCCCCAAATCCTCTGGGTCAGCCCGCGCTGGACGCGCCACCTGGCCGGTCTGCTGATGCTGCTGGCCATGGTGCTGCTGATGGCCGCTTATGTACCGGGCAACGGGCTGAAGGCAAAGCTGCACCACCCCATGGTTCTGGCCGTCAAGGTGTGGGCGCTGGCCCACTTGCTGGCCAACAACACGGTGGCCGATGTGCTGCTGTTTGGCAGCTTTTTGGGGTGGGCGGCGTTGGACTTCCGCTCAGCGCGCCAGCGTGACCGCGCGGCGGCTGCTGCCTACCCACCCGGCCGGCCCGGTGCCACCGCGCTGACAGTGGCGCTGGGCGTGCTGGTGTGGGCGGCGCTGGCCTTTTGGGGCCATCAATACTTGTTTGGCGTGCGGCCCTTTGGGTGATGGTTTGGTGCCAGTCTGGCGGCTTGCGTGGGCACTTGCGTGGGCAAATCAGGCCGGGCGCCAAACAACTGGTCAAACACGGTCGGGCCTTCCAGCTCGCGGCTGTCCAGGCCTTGCAGCACTTCGCGCAGCGGCGGTTGGCGGCGTGGTGCTGGTGCGGGCAACTCACTCGGGCAGGTCTGGGCCCAGGCGTCACCGGACGCACGGGTCGGGTCTGGGGGCAGGCGGTTGAAGTTCATGTTGCTCAGGGTAAACGCCTGGGCAACAGGCGAAACCCACATGAGCCCGTAAAAGTGTGCGTTGTTCCCGCCATCGGCTCTGCACAACACCCGGGTGATGCCTAGGTCACGCCCGGGTTGGCGCAAGACCTCAAAACCGCAGCCGCAACCCCGCTGACAGCGCCCGCCCACCCGCCGGGGCCAGCCAGCGGGCGGTGGGCAGGGTGCTGGCGTTGTAGGCCAGTGTGTCGCCCAGGTTGTCCAGCTTGGCGTACCACAGGGCGTCCACCCCGCCCAGGCGCTGCTGCCAGCTGGCCGACAAGCCCACCAGCAACGCGCCAGGCGTGGCGCTGTCGTTGGCTGGCACGCGGTCTTGGCGGGCAGTGGCGCGCAATTGCAGGCCCAGGCGCCAAGCGCCCTGGCTGGCGTCCAGCCCCAGTTGGGCGCGCACTGGGGCGATGCGCGGCAAGGCCTCACCGGTGCTGCGGTTGCTGCCGTGCACCAGATCGAGGTTGGCGCTGGCATCCAGCTGCCAAGGCGCGCTGCGCAGCCGGTGTTTGGCCTCCAGCTCCAGCCCGCTCAGGCGTGCCGGCACACCGCTGAAACGGTATTCAGGCAGCGCCGCACCACCGCCTGCCGCCGGGATCAACGCCCCGCTGGCGGCCAGCGCGATGTAGTTGGCAAAGCGGGTGCTGAACACGGCGGCCTGCAGGCTGCTGCCGGGCTGCTGCCACTGCAGGCCCAGCTCAAGATGCTGGCTGCGCTCCAGTTGCTGGTTGGGGTTGCCACGCTCGTAGGCGCCGGTGGCCACATGCACACCATCGGCAAACAGCTCGTAATAGGCGGGTGCGCGCTGGGTGCTGCCCAGCGTGGCACTGGCCCGCCAGCCGGCACCCAGCGCCGCGTCCAGCGGTAGGACGGCGCCCAGTGAATAACTGTGGGGGCTGAAATCGCGGGTTTGCGGGCGGCCAAAGTGGGCGGCAGTACTGCTTGAAGCATCACCATCAGACTGCACCCTGGCCTGCTCCAGCCTGGCGCCGGCTGACAGGGTGATGCCTTGCAGCGCCAGCGCTTGCAGCGTGAACAGGCCGCTGGACCGGCTGTGGGTGTTGGGCACAAACGCTTCATCACCCAGCGCTGCAAAGTCCAGTTGCTCCAGCTGCAGGCCCAATATCCCACCCAGCTTGCCGCCCAACACGGCCAGCGGCGCCTGCTTGAGCTGGCCACGCAGCTCGCTGCCCTGGCTGCTGAAGGTGGTCCCCACCGCGCCGCTGCCATCCACTTCCTGGTGCTGGTAGCGGGTACGGCTGGCCTGCAGGCTGGCCTCGCTGATGGGGCCTGCCAGGCCACGCCGCTCGGCCGCCAATTGCAGGCGTTGGCGCTGCATGCGGATGGTGACATTGGGCTCCACCGTGACGCCGTAGTCGTTGCGGTAGTCGTCCACCGCCAGGCCGGCAAAGCCTTGCGCATCAGCCCAAGAGGCGCCCAGCGCGCCCGCGCGGCTGTTGCCGCCGCTGTTGATGACGCGGCGGGCGGCGGGCTCGGCCTGGCCGTCGCGCAGGGGGGTGAACAGCGGGGTGCGCAGGTCGCTGCTGCGGCGCTGGGCGGCGTCCACATGCCAGTTCAGGCCGTTGGCGCCGCCCTCCAGCACGGCAGCGGTGGAATGGCCAGCCGCCGCGCCGCCCAGCCGCAGGTCGGCCCGGCCGCCCAGGCCGTTGAGTGCGTCGCGCGGGATGCGGTTGTCCAGCGCATTGACCACACCGCCGGTGGCATTGCCGCCGTACAGCAGGGCGGCCGGACCACGCAGCACCTCAATGCGCTCAACCACCAGCGGGTCCACCGCCACCGCATGGTCAAAGCTGAGGTTGGACGCGTCGGCCGACGCACCGCCGTTGTCCAGCAGGCGGATGCGGTCACCGTCCAGGCCGCGGATGACCGGCCGGCTGGCCTGCGGGCCAAAGTCGCTGGACGACACACCGGCCAGGCCGCTGAGGGTCTCGCCCAGCGTGCCGGCGCGGCGCAGCGCCAGCGCGTCGCCGGTCAGCACCGCGCTGGGTTGGGCCAACGTGGCGTTGCCCAGCGGGTTGCCGGTGATGACCACCCGGGCGGCGGCCGGGTCGGCGTTGGTGCTGGTTGGGGCGGTTGGGGTGCTGGCGCTGGTTTGGGCTGCAGCGGGCAGGCCCAACACGGCCAGCATGCTGGCAACGGCCAGTGGATGGCGCAGCAACACGGGGCGGGCGGCAACGCCCAACTGCGGCGCCAGGCCGCGCACGGGGGAACACAGGGGATGCATGACAGACTTTCTTGCAACAGACAGAGGGCCACGCTTGCAGGCGGCCGGTGGGCGCGCCCGCCAGCAGCGTGCGGGGTCAGCTCAGTGCAAGAACAGCCGGTGGTGCGCGGGCATGGTGCTGCCGGCGGGCCGGCCGGGCGGGTGTGTGGCGGGCCGGCGCGCTGGGTGCGCTGCTGGCCTGCAGCGTGACCAACCAGCGCAGCACGCCCACCAGGGTGGCGGCGCCGATGGCTGCCAACACCAGGCAGACGGGGCACAGGGTGTCGGTGGTGTTGTCAGTGGTGCCGTCAGCGGCAACCGCAACCGCCTGGCTGGCTGATGTGCCAAGCACCAGCACCTGGCCACGCGCTGCCGGGCTGGCACCCGGCGCGCTGGTGGACCAGCGCTCCACCGGCCCGCCGCGCAAGTGCAACACCCCGTGCTGCAGCCCAAACTGTTGGGTGAACAGCAACACCAGCGCCAAGGCCAGTGCAAGCACGGGCGATCGGTTGGCGGGTGGGGTGCGGGCAAACATGGCAACCAGAGCATAGCCGCAGGCATGCCCTCACTTTGGGTGGTGTCGCAGGCGTGGTGGTGCGGCGCGGTCGGTGCGGCGCATCCCCCACCACACCGTCCTCTGGGTGATGGTGGCGGCGGGGCGGGCGGCAGACCATGGCAACACCTGCCCCTGATGCCACCCCACTCGCCAAGCTCACCTCCTGGAGACCCGCATGAACGCCTCGTTGTTGTCCGCCGTCTTGCTGTCTGGCTCACCCACCGCAGACGGCCTGCCCTGGCCCATCCCAGGTGTTGCGGCGGCAGCCGCAGCGCCGGTGGCCGAAGCCCGGTCTTGCGGCTGGTTTGAATCCAGCTGGGAGCTGCAGCACGGCCTGGCGGTCAGTGATTTGCCTGACACGGACGCGTTGTTGGCCGCGCTGTGGTTTCCGGCCTGGCCTGGTGCATCAGCGGCCAGCGCCGCCCGGCTGCAGTGACCCGCCCAGCCGCCCCGCCGCCCAGCCGCTTAGCCGCTTAGCCGATCAGTCGCTCAGCCGCTCAGCGCAGCGTGGGCTTGTAGCGCTCCACCAGGCTGGCATCCAGCCGGTAGCCGGTGCTGCCCATGGCCGAACTGCCACGCATGGTCTTGAGCGTGCCGCTGACCCACACCGTGTCCATGCTGCGCAAGCCAGGCACAGGTTTGGCGCTGAGCACCCAGACGATCTGGTTGGCCGGTGGGGGTGGGGTGTGGATGCAGGCGCCGAAATACGGCACCAGCAAAAACTCGGTCAGGCCGGCGGGGCCTTCTTCCAGCGGCACCAGGTAGCCGGGCAGTTTGATGCGGCTGCCGTTCAGGCTGGTTTCGGTGGGCGCGTTGTCCCAGGCCTCGCGCAGCTGCGCCATCAGCGCCTCGGTTTTGGGGTCACCGTCGATCAGGGCGGCCGGGTTGCTGATGCCTTTGTCGCGCAGGCCTTTCATCGGGTCCCAGCCTTTGGGTACCAGGTCGTCCCAGCGCAGCTCGGCAAACCCGCCGGCGGCGGGCTTGGGCAGAGGTTGGGCCTGGGCCGGGGCGCTTGGCAGCAGCAGGCCGCCCAGCGCCAGCGCACTGTGTTGCAGCAGGCAGCGGCGCGCCAGTGAGGGCGCAGTTGCAGCGTTGGTGGTGACGGCGGCAGAGGCGGCGGCAGCGGCGGTGGTGGTGATGTTGGGCATGTCGCAGGTCCGGGTTGAAACGCCGTCGACCAGCGACTGCAGCGCGGTTTTGACGCTTGAAAACCAGCATAACAGTGCGCTGTGACGGCCGCGTGTGTGGGCGGGCGCACCGCCCGCCGCACCCGTTCATGCGCTGTATTTTGCGTTTCATCTGCAACCGCTGTGGGCTGGTCGCAAGCTGCCGGCCGGTTGCTGCGGCGGTTTTTAAAGTTCAGACATCAACACACCACAGCCCGGCGCCAAGGCAACCCAGCACAGCGCGCCACCCACCCAAAGGACACCACCATGACCGCCCAAGCACTGCAGCAAGCACCCCGCCGACAACTGTTCTCGCTGGCCTTGTCAGCGCTGGTGACGGCCGGTGTGCTGGCAGGCTTGCTGGGCCTGGCCGGGGCGGACGGCGCACAGCAAGCCGCAAAACAAGCCGCTCAACTTGCGCGTCAGGCGCCGCTGGCAAACCAGGCTGCAACCACGCTTGCTGCCCCTGCCGCAACACCGGGCGCCTGAGGCGCTGCCGCCGCTGCCTTCAGGCCTGCGCCAGCCCGCGATCCGGGGTGGCTTCACGGGCCGGCCTTTGGGTCGGCCCGTTTTCTGTTCAACAGCGCTTGAACAACTCAGCGCTGGCGCCGCCGCCAGGCCAGCAGTGCGGCCGCACCGCCCAGCATCAAGGCCCAGCTTTGTGGCTCTGGCACGGCAGCAGCGGCCAGTGCGGCCACGCCGGTGTCGGCAAAGTCGGTGAACAGGCCGTCCACGCCCAGGCCAAAGTAGTAGGCCATCTCGGCCTTGGGGTCAGCGAACCCATACCCGCTGGCGTCGTTGCGGAAGGTCCAGGTGTGGACCAGCAGGCCGCGTGCATGGGCGGCGGCAATCACGCCGGTGGGGCCGTCCAGCCGGCGGTCATTGATGGTGAGCTTGCCGTCGCCGGTGCGGTCCACGCCGTCGGCCACAGTGGTGACCAGGTACGGTTTCCACGGGCCCACCCCGTCGGCATAGCTTTTGACAAAGTCCAGCCCGGCGTTGCTCAGCAGGTCGGCAAAGGTGCGGTTGTCGCCTTTGCGGATGAAGTCATAGGGCTGGCGGTAAGGGTCAGCCAGCGCCATGGAGCCGTCGGCGTTGACATCATCTGCGTCGATCAATTGCACCAACTTGATGTTGGTCTGGGTGTTGAGGTATTGCAGGTTGCTGGACTCAAAGCTTTGGATGAACACCGGCGCGGTGCTGTTGTTGCCATAAGCGGCGTGCAGGGTGCTGACCAGCTTGTTCTCAAACACGTTGGCGCCGTAGCTGTCGGCGTGGAAGGTGGAGTGCTTGATCTCGGGATAGATGCCGATGCTGCGGCCGGTCTCGATGCTTTTGGCCTTGGCCAGCGTGATGATCTCGTCCAGTGTGGGGATCTGGTAGAGCCCGTTGTAGCTTTGGTCACGCCCGGAATTGCTCTGCACCGCGCGCAGCGTTTTGATCTCGGCCAGGGTGAAGTCTTGCGCAAAGTAGGCGGTGGTCTGCACCCCGTCCAGCAGGCGGGTGGTTTTGCGGTCAGCGCCAAATTTGCTGGCGATGTCGGTGGTGCCGTCCAGCACCGGCTCATGGCGGGCGATGAGGGCGCCGTCACGGGTGAGCACCAGGTCGGGCTCGATGTAGTTGGCGCCCATGCTGATGGCCAGCGCATAGCCCTCCAGCGTGTGCTCGGGCCGGTAACCGGCGGCGCCGCGGTGGCCAATGACGATGGGCGACAGGCCGTCCAGCGTGTTCCAGCTTTGGGCCTGGGTGGTGGGCGCGCACAGGGCGGCGGCAGCGCAGGCAAGTGCTGCCAAGAGGTGCTTGGGCATGGGGTTGTCTCCTTGTTGTGGATGCTCCAGCGGCTTGACATTGCGCCGGTGGTCAAACCATCGTAGGACGGCCCAACACCCCCGGTCAGCGGGTTAGGCCCGATACAGGCCTGCCAGCGACATCACCCCCCAAGCTTGGCTGCGGGGCATGACGCTGCCGTGACTGGGTGATGACGCCACACGGGACACCACACGAGACACCACACCGCCAACGGGCGGCTCGGCGCACCACCAACTCATGCCACCAACTCATGCGGTTGCGGTGGACAACCTGAACACCTTGATCACCTGTGCCAACTGGCCGGCCTGGTCCTTCAGGCTTTCAGCGGCGGCCGCGCTTTGCTGCACCAGTGCAGCGTTTTGCCGGGTCATGCCGTCCAACTCGGTCACGGTGCGGTTGACTTGGCCAATGCCGTTGCTTTGTTCACCGGTGGCCGCACTGATCCCGCCAATGATGTCGCTGACCCGCTGGATGCCGGCCACGATCTCGGCCATGGTGGTGCCGGCGTCTTGCACCAGGCGGCTGCCCGATTCCACCCGCTCCACACTGGCAACGATCAGGCCTTCGATCTGACGCGCCGCTGCCGCGCTGCGTTGGGCCAGGCTGCGCACCTCGCTGGCCACCACCGCAAAACCGCGACCTTGCTCACCGGCGCGGGCGGCCTCGACAGCAGCGTTGAGGGCCAGGATGTTGGTCTGGAAAGCGATGCCGTCAATCGTGCCGATGATGTCGGCAATCTTGCGGCTGCTGGTGGTGATCTCGTCCATATTGGCCACCACCGTGCCACCACGCCGGGCTGCGGCCACGGCCGAACTGGCCAACTGGTTGGCGGTGGCGGCCGAGTCAGCGCTCTGGCGCACGCTGCCGGTCAACTGGCCCATCGCGCTGGCCGTTTGCTGTAGGTTGCTGGCGGTCTGCTCGGTGCGCCGGCTCAGGTCACCACTGCCGCTGGCGATCTCGCTGGACGCCGTCTGGATGCTGCCCACGCTTTGGCTGACGGAGACGATGGCCGCGTTGACCTTCAGCAAGGACTGGCGCAGCCCGCAGCCCTGCGTGGTGACCACTTCCACCCGGTCCAGGTCCAGTGCCTGGGCGCCGTCACCGGTGTCCAGGTGGGCCACCAGCCGGCTCAGCGCAAGACCGGTGCGGGCGTCGCGGCGCATCAGCACCACCACGGACATGCCGAAGCCGGTTTGGGTGGCCACATGACCGGTGTGCAGCAGCACTTTGTAGAGGTCGGGCGTGGCCATGCAGTACACGCCCACGCCGGCTGCTTGCAGCCGGTCGGTGACGATGTGGTGCGCTGCAATCAGCAGTGCAGCGGCCAGCATGGGCCGCCAGTCGCGGTACACCAACATCAGCGACAGCGTGACAAACACGCCAAAGTGAAACTCCAACATGCCGCGGCTGAGCTGGATCTGCAGTGCGGTAATGCCCATCAGGCCGCAGCTGAGCAGCATCTGGGTAAAGCGGCTGCCGCCGGCCATCAGCAGGCCCAGCGCACCCAGCTCGGCAATCAGGCCGGCGCCTACCAGCGCAGTGGCCAGTTGTTCAAAGTAGGCACCCGTGCCAACGCTGATCGCAGCACTGCCGACCACGGCCGTCAACATCAGCCGGTCGGCATGGCGGTTGACGGCAGTCGCGCCTGGGGCGGGCGGCTGGGCAGCGGAATGGGCCGCCATGGGCATGGAGGGGTCTCGACGGTGTGGTGCAACACGCCACAGGTTGTCGGCCATTGGCGGGCCGTTCTTGAGCTGGATTTGCGTTGGGATTGGCGCAACGGCACCCAGCGCCCCGTGCAAAATCTGCCATGCGGTCGGCACGGTGTGGGCCGGGCTTACCATGCGCCGCTGATTGAAAGTGGTGCGCAGCAGGCGCACCGCACTGCGGCGCAACCACAGGAGCACTGGCATGCAAGCGATCTGGAACGGCGAGGTGATTGCCGACAGCGACGACACCGTGGTGGTGGAGGGCAACCACTACTTTCCTGCCTCGGCGGTGAAAGCCGCTTACTTGGTCCACAGCAACCACCGCACGTCTTGCGCGTGGAAAGGCCAGGCCCGCTACCACAGCCTGCTGGTCAACGGGGACCTGAACCCGGACGCTGTTTGGTACTACCCCGAACCCAGCGACGCGGCCGCCAACATCAAAGACCGGCTGGCATTCTGGAAGGGTGTGCAGGTGCGCTGAATTGGTGGACGGATTGGTGGGCGCTTTGGTGGACAGCCTGGCTGTGCCCGGCGCCTTCACAATCCAGCATTTGGGGGCAACCGGTGCTTGACATGGCGCGGCTGCAATCAACGGTCAAATTTTTTAACAAATTGAGGGGTGTTTTTGATGCGTGTTAGCAGACGGTTGGTGACTGGGGTGTTCACGGCAGGCCTGTTGGCTGGTGTGGGCCTGTTGACGGCTTGCGGCGGCAGCAGCAGCTCGTCCAGCGGCAATGCCAGCGTGCGGCTGCTCAACGCCACCTCGGGTTATGCGTCGCTTGACCTGGCGCTGGACACCAAGGCTGTGAACACCGCCGTGCGGTTTGGTGGCGCCGGCAGTTACGGCAGCGCCGCCAGCAGTGGTGTGGCCACGGTGATCACCAACACCGGCTCGACCGCTGCGCTGTCCACCGTCACCCGCACCCTCACCAAAGACGCGCACTACACCCTGATCGCCTACGGCTCGCCCGGCGCGCTGCTGACCCGGGTGATCCAGGAAGACACCACCGCCCCGGCCAGTGGCCTGACCAGCTTGCAAGTCATCAACCTGGCGCCTGATGCCGGCCCGGTGGATGTCTACCTCACCGGCAGCGCCGACGCGCTGGACGGCGCCAGCGCCGTGGCCAGCGCGCTGTCCAGCGGCGGCAGCTTGCCCATCACCAGCATCACGGCGGGCACCTACCGGCTGCGCGTGACCGGCAGTGGTGACAAAACCGACCTGCGGCTGGACGTGCAGGGTGTGGTGCTGAACAGCGCCAAAGTGGCCACGCTGCTGCTGAGCAACGGTGTGGGTGGTGTGCTGGTGAACGGCGTGCTGGCCGAGCAACAAGGCACGGCCACTGCGCTGCTCAACAACCAGGCCCGGGTGCGGGTGATTGCTGCGGTGACCAACGGCGCTACCGTCACCGCCACGGTGGGCAACACCACGGTGGCCAGCGCGGTGTTCACCCCAAGCATCAGTAAAGCCTATGCACAAGTACCCGCCAGCACCGGCGCACCAGTGACGGTGGTGGTCAACGGCGTGACGCGGGCGCTGGCCAATCAAGTATTCACCGCTGGCGCCGATTACACGCTTTTGGTCAGCGGCAGTGCCGCCAGCCCGGTTGTTGCGCTGTTGAGTGATGACAACCGCTACCCCACGGTGACGGGTAACGCAAAGATCCGGCTATTCAACGCAACCTCGGGTGCCGCTACCGCCTACTCCATGAAATCTGACTTCAGTACCGTGGCGGACTCTGTGGCCCAAGGTCTGTCATCGCCGTACGCCAACTTGGCTGCAAGTACGACAGCAAGGTTGGATGTCAACAGTGGTACCAACGTGGCATTGACACCAATGACCACTGGCTACCCTGTCACTCTGGTAGCAAAGGGCCTGTACACGATGTACGTGATTGGAGACTCGGCAGCTCCGGCAATCGACTTCCGCAAGGAGCGTTGAGGCCGACTGCACTGCAGGCTGCGGCCCGCAGTGCATAGCACCACACCGCAAAATCCCCCGGCCTGCCAGCGTGCAGCCGGGGGATTTGTCGTTCAGGCCAGCCCGCCGGCTTGGAAGTCCTGCACTGCCTGGAACAGCTCTTCGCGTGTGTTCATCACAAACGGCCCGTGCTGGGCGATGGGCTCGTTCAGCGGTGCGCCGGCAATCAGCAGGGCGCGGGTGGGCTGCGCGCCGGCTTGCAGCACCACGCCATCGGGTGTTGTGCCGCCAGCGTTGGTGGCGGCCGTGATGCTCTCCAGAATGGCCATGCGCTGCAGTGGCACGGCGGTATCACCAGCCGCCGCCTGCACCACCAAATCACCCCGGTAGACATAGACAAACGCGTTGTGGCCGGCCGGCAGCACTTGCTCAAACCGGGCGCCGGGCGCCAGGTGGATGTCCAGATACAGCGGCAACGTGTGTGGCCGCTGCACGGCGCCCTGCACACCGTGGCTGCTGCCGGCAATCACCCGCACGGTGGTGCCGCCGTCCACCCACTCCGGGATCTGCGCTGCGGGGATGTCGCGGTAGGCCGGCGGCTGCATCTTGTCGGCGCTGTGCAGGTTGAGCCACAGCTGAAAGCCCTCCATCAAGCCCTCGTCCTGCTCGGGCAGCTCGCTGTGGATCACGCCCCGGCCGGCGGTCATCCACTGCACGCCGCCGTTGCTGAGCAGGCCCTCGTTGCCGGCTGAATCACGGTGCCGCATGCGGCCGGCAATCATGTAGGTGATGGTCTCAAAGCCCCGGTGCGGGTGGCTGGGGAAACCGGCGATGTAGTCGCCGGGCTGGTCAGACCCAAAGGCGTCCAGCATCAGGTACGGGTCCAGCCGGCGCTGCAGCGGCTGGGTCAGCACACGGGTCAGCTTGACACCCGCGCCGTCGCTGGTGGGCTGGCCGGTGACCAGCCGCTCCACCCGGCGCGGGTGGGTGACCGTGGTGACCGTGGTGGAGAAGGCCGGGGTGGTGGTGTGTGTCATGTCAAGAATCGTGGCACGCCCGCAGCGGCCCGGCATGGCGCCGGATTGAATGCCCAATTCGAAACCGCTGGATTGAAACCAGGCCGCCCGTACGCCTAGCGCGCGCTGCCGGCCACCTGCCCGGAGGGTGAGCATCTGCCAGGGGCGCCCTCGTCGTTGCAAGTGCTCGCCGGGTGTCCAACCCGGCTGCGCTTTGCGCCCAGATGGCGCCCCTGGCAGGTGCTCACGTCCATCCGATTTCTCCGTTTCACTGGACTCGCAACAGGTACAGCAGCGGCCCCAACGGGCTGGCCAGCAGCGTGACCGGCACCCAAGGCCAGAAGCGGCGGCCGTTGCGGCGGGCGTCTTGCCACATCCAGGCCAGCAGCAGGCCCAGGGCGGCTGTGATGTCGGCCAGCGTCTGCCAGGCGGCCGGTGAATCCAGCAATTGTTGGTGGAAGCCAGCCAGCCCGGTGCGGGCCATGATGGTGGCGGTGAAGGCGGCAAACACGGCGGTGACAAGCAAAAGCAGGGTGCGCGTGGCCAAGTCCATTTGACGGGGGGTTGAAGGTGGCGCCAGTCTGCTGGCCGGCGTGTGGGCGCGGCCATGACCTGCCAGGTCATGGCCGCGCTGCAGCGCTTTTGGCAGCATGGGCGGCATGCATTCACGCACCACCCGTGTTGCAAGCCCCGCCGGTGCCAAATTGCAACCCCCACCGCGCCGCCCCCTACCGCCGCGTTGCGCCAGATGCGCCAGCAGCGCCGCATCGGCCAGCTGAAGCTGTCGCTGCGGGTGGGCGTGTCGCAGCGCCACCGGTCGTGCATTGAGACCGGCCGCGCCCGGCCCAGCCGGGCCATGCTGCAGGCCTTGCTGGACGCGCAGGACGCCCCGCTGGACCAGCGCAACAACGCGCTGCTGGCAGCAGGTGATGCGCCTGCGTTTGCCCGCCACGCGCTGGCCGACGCCGAGATGGCACCGGTGCGCGCGGCACTGGCCCACCTGCTGGCCGCACATGGCCTGGCACCCGCGTTTGTGCTGGACGACGCCTGGACCCTGCTGCAAGCCAACCGGGGCACGCTGGCCGTGATGGGTTTGCCGGGCGTGCCTGCTGCCGCGCTGGCCGGTGGCCTGAACCTGTTGCAGGTGCTGCTGGCGCCGGGTGGGCTGGCCAGCGCCATTGTCAATGCGGATGCGGTGTGTGCTGAGCTGTGGCAGCGCACCCAGCACGGTGGCCAGTTGCGGTTTTTTTCGGCCTTCACCACGTTTGGTGCGCCGCTGGAGGTGACCGCTGCGTCCCTGCGGGTGGAGCACTTCTTTCCCGCCGATGAGGCCACCCGGCGGCGCATGGTGCAGGCGGTGGCGGTGCTGCCCGCGCCAGCGCCACAATCAGTGCAGCCCCACCACACCTGACCACCACCCTGCTGCCATGCACCACCACACCGCCCTGCTCACCCGATCCGCCGGCCTGCTGGGTGCTGCCGTGGCGCTGGCGCTGGTGGCCGTGCCGGCAGCGGCGGCGCCCACAGCCGCTGCTGCAAGCGCCACCCATCCGGCCACCACCGTCAGCGGCCCGCAAGTGGCCTGGCTGGAGGCCGGCAGCGATGCCGACATCGAGCGTGCCTTCAGCCAGGCCCGCAGCGACAAAAAGCCGCTGCTGCTGTACTGGGGCGCGGCCTGGTGCCCACCCTGCAACCAGCTCAAGGCCACTTTGTTCAACCGGCAAGATTTCATCGAGCGGTCCAGGGCGCTGGTGGCCGTCCACATCGATGGGGATTTGCCCGGCGCGCAAAAGCTGGGCGGCCGCTTCAAGGTCCGCGGTTATCCCACCATGATCCTGATGCGGCCCGATGGCAGCGAGATCACCCGCCTGCCCGGCGAGGTGGACGCGCCGCAGGTGCTGGCCCTGCTGCAGCAAGCCCTGGCCGGCGGCCGCAACGTGGCAGCGGTGCTGGCCGATGCACGCGCCGGCCGGCCCATCAGCGGGCCAGAGTGGCGGCTGCTGGCGTTTTACGGCTGGGACATCGACGAGGCCCAGTTGGTGCCCGCCAATGAACGCCCCGGCCTGCTGGCGCAACTGGCGGCTGCGTGCCCGGCCAGTGAGCCGGCGTCGGCCACCCGGCTGTTGCTCAAGGCCCTGGCCGAGAGTGATGACGGCCAAGGCATCAAGCCCGACGCCGCACTGCGCGCCCGGGTGCAAGCCGTGCTGGCTGACCCGGCGCAGGTGCGGGCGCAGATGGACGTGCTGGTCAACCATGCCGCCCACATCACCACAGCCCTGGCGCCCGAGCCCGGTGCCCAGCGGCAGGCTGTGGTGGCGCCGCTGGACGCTGCGCTGCAGCGCTTGCAGGCCGATGCCAGCCTGTCACGCGCGGACCGTTTGAACGCCCTCGATTCCCGCGTGGCACTGGCCCGCATCGATTTGCCCAAAGACACGCTGCGGCCCAAACTGCCGGCCGCTTTGGTGCAGCAGGTGCGCAGCCAGGTGGCGCGGGATGACCGCGAGATCCGCGATGGTTACGAGCGCCAGGCCGTGATCACCGCCGGTGCCGGCCTGCTGGCCGCGGCCGGGCTGTGGGCCGAGAGTGATGCGCTGCTGCAGGCCAATCTGGCCAAAAGCCATTCGCCGTATTACCTGATGAGCCAATTGGCCGGCAATGCCCGCAAGCTGGGCCGCGACGCGGACGCGCTGGGCTGGTCCGCCAAAGCCTGGGGCACCAGCGTGGGCCCGGCCACCCGGCTGCAGTGGGGCGCCAGTTACCTGGGCACGCTGGTGGACCTGGCACCACAAGACGCCGGCACCATCGAGCGGGTGGCGCAGCAGGTGTTTGCTGAAGCCGGCCAAGACCCATCCGCCTTCCATGAGCGCAGCGCCCGCTCACTGCAGCGCATCGGCGCCAAGCTGGCCGCCTGGAACAAAAGCAAGCAGCACACCGCCGTGCTGCGCCGGTTGCAAGACGGGCCCACCGGCCTGGGCGCGGTGTGCGCCCGGCTGGACGCGGCCGACAGCCAGCGCGCCACCTGCGAGGGGGTGTTGAAGGCGGCGTTGAAGTCTTGATGTGGGGGCGGGTCGGCTGACCCGCACCTCAGCGCATCAGCCCGCCAGGCCTTCCGCCTTGAGGGCCGCCTGCACCGCCGGCCGTGCCGCCACCCGGGCACGCCAGGCCAGCAAGTTGGGGTAGGGCGTCAGGTCCACCCCGGTGGGCACAGCCCACATGGTGACGTTGAACAGGTAACCGTCGGCCACGGTGAACTGCTCACCCATCAACCAGGTGCGGCCCTCCAGTTGCTGGTTGACCCACTGCAGCCGGCCGGCCAGGCGCTCACCGGTGGCGGCCTTGAACTCGTCGTTGGACGCCGGGTTGAAAAACACCCCAAAACCATTCTTGTGGATTTCGCTGGCGATGAAGTTGAGCCACTCCTGCAGCTGGTAACGCGCCAGCGTGCCGTTGGCCGGTGCCAGGTGGCTGGCCGGTGCCTGGTCGGCGATGTACTGCACGATGGCCGCGCCTTCGGTCAGGCGGGTGCCGTCGTCCAGCTCCAGCATGGGCACATAACCTTTGGCATTGATGGCCCGGTAGTCGCTGCCGTCGGGCAGCAACTTGGTCTTGGTGGGGGCCAGCACACCCTCAAAGGCCAGGCCGGCCTCATGCAGGGCAATGCGCGGGCTGAGTGAGCACGAACCGGTGCTGTAGTAGAGCTTCATGGGGCGTCCTAGGTTGGGCTGCTTGCTCGGATTTTGGCCAGTGCCAGGCCGGGCGGCGCACAGTATGCTGCGGCTCCGCCACTGTTGCCCAAAGCCACCCATGCCGCGCCAAGTTCTTGCTGAATCCGCCATCCACCCCGCTGTGCGTGACAGCGTGGCCACGCACCACGCCGACACCGTGCGCGAGGTGCAGGCGGCAATAGCCGTCCACCCGGTGGTGGTGGTGGGCATGGCCGCCAACCCCTGGCCCAAAAAGGCGCGCCGTGCGCTGGACGCCGCTGGCGTGGCCCACCACGATCTGGACTACGGCGGTTACCTCAGTGACTGGCGCCGCCGCACCGCGCTGAAGATGTGGTCGGGTTGGCCCACCCTGCCGATGATCTTTGTCAAAGGCCAGTTGGTGGGCGGTGCCACCGACCTGGACAAGCTGATCCAGAGTGGTGAGCTGAAACGGCTGCTGGGCTGAGCTTGCGCAGCGTGGTGGCTGGCAGGCGTCATCTGGTGGGCCGGCACTGGGTGGGCTGGTGCCTGGTGGGTGGACAGGCCGCACGTTGGTTGACCACGCTGGCCCTGCTGCCCGCCAGCCTGCTGGCGGCGTCCGCTGCCGCAACGCAGGTTGCAGCGGCAGCACCCGCCACCACCCCCTGCCGCTTGCCCGGTGTGGCCCATGCCGCGCTGTGTGGCACGCTGCAGCGTGCGTTGGACCCGCAGCGCCCACAGGGTGTGCAAATCACCATCCACTACGCTGTGCTGCCGGCGCTGGCGCGCCACAAAGCGGCCGACCCGGTGTTCTTTTTTGCCGGTGGGCCTGGCCAGAGCGCTATGGCCCTGGCCGGCCCGTTGGCCGCCCGCTTTGGGCGTTGGGGCCAGCGGCGCGACCTGGTGTTTGTGGACCAACGTGGCACTGGCCGCAGCGCACCGCTGCGCTGTGCCGACGATGACGAGCGCAGCGGCTTGCAGCCGCTGGCCGTGGCGCTGGCCGATACCCCCCAGCGCCTGGCCCGGCTGCAAACCTGCCGCCAAGCGCTGCAAACCCTGCCCTACGGTGATCTGCGTTATTTCACCACCACGCTGGCCGTGGCTGACATTGACGCCGTGCGCCAGGCGCTGGGCGCCGCGCAGATCAACGCCTTTGGTGTGTCGTACGGCACCCGCGCGGTGTTGGAGTACCTGCGCCAGTTCCCCACCCGTGTTCGGCGCGCTGTGCTGGACGGTGTGGCGCCGCCCGACATGCAACTGGCCAACGCCGCCGGCCGCGACAACCAGGCCGCACTGGACGCGCTGCTGGACAGTTGCAGCAGCCTGCCTGCCTGCCAGGCCCGCCACCCGGCCCTGCGCGCCCAGTGGCAGGCGCTGCTGGCCAGCCTGCCACGCACTGTTGCCCTGCCGCACCCGCTGACCGGCCGGCTGGAAACCGTGCTGCTGCAGCGCGATACCCTGCTGGGCCTGGTGCGGGCGCCGCTGTATGCCCCGGCGCTGGCGGCTGCCCTGCCGGTGGCCATTGAAGCCGCTGCAGATGGGCGTTGGGCTCCGCTGCTGGCGCTGGCCAGCAGTCTGGGCGGCGGCGCGGCGGGCGGCATCGCCAGCGGCCTGCATTTCTCGGTGGTGTGTGCGGAGGACATGCCGCCCACTGCTGTCAGCGTGTCCACCGGCAGTGCGTCCACCGGCGGCGCATCCACCAACACCCCGCCCAGCAACGACTTTGGCGACAGCTTTGCCAATCTGTACACCCAGGCCTGCGCCAACTGGCCACGCGCTGTGGTGCCGGCCGCGTTTTACCGCGTGCCAGCCGCAGCCGCGCCGGTGTGGTTGTTGTCCGGCGGGCTGGACCCGGTCACCCCACCCCGCCACGGCCAGCACGTGGCGCAGGCCCTGGGTGTGTTGGCCCGCCACACGGTGGCACCCAACGCCGGCCACGGCGTGTCCGCCCTGGCCTGTGTGCGGGACGCGCTGGGCCGCTTCATCACGGCCGAGGCCGACAGCGACGCCCTGGCCGTGCCCGCCACGGTGGCCGACTGCGCTGCGGCGCTGCCACGCCCGCTGGCCTTTGCGCTGCCGGGCGCGGCTGCGCCGGTGGCGGGCCGTGCTGCAGCCCTGCCGGCAGCCACACCAGCGCCCCCGGCCAGCGCCGCACGCAGCCGCACCATCACCACAGCGCCCACCGTCCGATGATCAACGTGCAATCCTTGGCCCGGCAATTTGCCAACAGCAGCGGCCGCCGCGCACCGCCGGTGATGGCGGTGGCTGATGTCAGCTTCACGGCACCCCAGGCCTGCATCACCGGCCTGTTGGGCGCCAACGGTGCCGGCAAGACCACCACCCTGCGCATGGTGGCCGGCCTGCTGCAGCCCGATGCCGGCCAGATCCGGGTGGACGGCATCGACGTGGTGGCCCAACCGCAGGCCGCACAAGCCAGGCTGGGGGTGCTGTCTGACGCGCGTGGCTTGTCGCCCCGGCTCACAGCGCGCGAGAACATCGTCTACTTCGGCCGCCTGCACGGCCTGGATGCCGCCGCAGCCCATGCCCGTGCCCAGCAGCTGGCCCAGACCCTGGACATGCAAGCCCTGCTGGACCGCCGAACGGAGGGCTTCAGCCAGGGCGAGCGCATGAAGACCGCGCTGGCCCGCGCCCTGGTGCATGACCCGTCGCACATCATCCTGGACGAGCCCACCAACGGCCTGGACGTGCTG
>JAYVLI010000258.1:0-7506 GCA_043759535.1 Betaproteobacteria bacterium
GCGGTGTCGATGCTGAACTGCGGCTGGCTGCCGGCCGCACCGCTGCCAGTGGCCAGCCGCAGCCACGGGGTGTTGCTGCTGGCAGACCAGGCCAGTGGCTGGCCCCGGGTGTCGCGCACCGCCAGTGCGCCAGTCAGCGTGCTGAGGCTGCTGGCGCTGTCCATCACCAGCACTTGCGCGGCGGGCACGGCAATGCCATCACCCACGGTCAAAACGATCGGCACAACGATTGGCGCGCTGGGCCAGTCGGGTGTGAAAGTGGCCGTTGCGCGGTAGACGCCTGCGGCCAAGCCAGCCGGGTCGGCCTTGACCACCAGTTGGTTGTCCGCGTTGGCACTGCTGCTCAACCAGCCGCCCACGGTGTCGTAGGCCAGGTTCAGGGCGGCCCGGCTGGCCGGGGTAGACCAACTGGCGCGCTGCAGGCTCAGCACCAGATTGGCCGCTGCACCACCCACGGGGGACGCGAAGGCCAGCGCCGGCTGGTCAACCGCAAAGTCAACCGTCGCCGCTGTGCCGTTGCTCACCGCGTAATGCACCGGCACAGTGATCCGGTCAGTGCCACTGGTGATCGACACGCTGCCCAAATAGCTGCCCGGCGGCAGGGACGCCAGCGTCACCCACCAGCCAGTCGTGTTCGGCACCACATTGATCCAGGGGTGGCCATTGGTGCTGACGCTGGCGCTGGCCTGGCCTTCGGCGTATTGCACCAGGCTCAGAGACACCGTTTGCGAAAAGCCGCTGGTGCTGTTCAAGTCGATGTTGGCCAGGCCCAGCTTGAGCTTGCGCGGCGTGGCACTGTGCTGCACCGTGACCACGCGCTTCAAGCCGCCCGCGACCACCTGCACCGTGGTGGCGTAGCTGCCCACGGCACGCGCCGGCACGGTGACGCGAAAGCTGGTGGGCGTGACCCGGTCCACCAGCGTGGCGGCATCGGCCGCAGTGGCCGTGTAGCTGGTGACACCCGCCGACAGCGTCACCGCCACCAGTTGCGACAGCACTTGCTAGGCCTCACCCGCAATTTGCAAGGTGCGCGGCTGGGCATCAAAACCCGCCTCCAGCGGCGCCACGGTAAAGCTGTATTGCAGCTTGAGCGGCGAGCCGGTGTAGTGCTGGCTGCAGGCCGCATCCACGCAGGCATTCAGCATCACCGTGCCGCTGTAGCTGCCGCTGGCCAGCCCGTCTTTCGGGCTGATGTGTACGGTGGCACGGCTGGCGGATGGCACCGCCACGTCCATCGTGGCGATGTTGGGGTCTGGCACACCACCTGCTGTGCTGGCGCTGGCACCCACAAACAGCGGTGTGGCCACGCTGCTGGTGGTGTCCAGCACCACAGTGCTGTCGTTGCCGGTGGCGCCTTGCTCCCAGGCCAGGGCCAGGCTGCTGCGGTCCAGGCTGACCGTTGTGATGTTGGGGCCGGGCGGTGCCGGTGTTGTCGCCCCGGCGGCGCCACCCGGGCTGCCACCACCGCCACCGCAAGCCGTCAGGCACAGCAACACCGCTGCTGCCAGCAAATCGGTCCGAATCGTCATGCACCACCCCTGTGAACCACCCCCTCCCCGACGCAGCCGGGATGGCGCACTGGACGATGAATAGCGGTGCGATTTTAGTGATTTGGGTGGCGGGCAGGTGACGGTGGCGCACGATCTGCACTGCCGCTTGCTCGAAAAATCACGCAAGCGTGGGGCGTCAGTGCGCCCTCAGCGCCCGCGCAAAAACAGCGTGTCCAGCTCACGCACCGTGATCTGCCGCCAGGTGGGCCGGCCGTGGTTGCACTGGTCGGCGCGGTCGGTGCCCTCCATGTCGCGCAGCAGGGCGTTCATCTCGGGCAGGGTGAGTTGGCGGTTGGCGCGCACCGCGCCGTGGCAGGCCATGGTGGCCAGCAGCTCATCACGGGCGCGCTGCACCACCCGGGTGGTGTGCACCTCACCCAGGTCCGCCAGATCGGCCAGCACGGCGCGGGCCAGGGCGACCGGGTCAGCGCCGGGCAGGGCGGCGGGTGCGGCCCGCACTGCCAGCACACCGGGGGACAGTGGGCCTAAGTCCAGGCCCAGCGCGGCCAGGGCGTCGGCTTGTGCCTCGGCGGTGGCCAGCTCGGTGGGGTTGGCGGCAAAGGTGGCGGGGATCAGCAGCGGTTGTGACGCCATGGGCGCGGCG
This sequence comes from Betaproteobacteria bacterium, assembly GCA_043759535.1. GTDB lineage: Bacteria > Pseudomonadota > Gammaproteobacteria > Burkholderiales > Burkholderiaceae_C > Pseudaquabacterium. The sequence continues at coordinate 2,155 of JAYVLI010000258.1, forward strand.
CTGCCATCGGCCAACAGCGCGCCGGCTTGCGCGGTTTTGAGGCGCTCGTAGACGATGCGCTCATGCGCGGCATGCATGTCCACCACCACCAGGCCGTGGCTGTTTTCAGCCAGGATGTAGGCGCCGGCCAACTGGGCCAGGGCGCGGCCCAGGGGCCAGGCTTGCGCTGCCGGCTGGTGGGGCGCTGCGGTGCTTGCCAGACCGTTGGCGGTGGGTGTTGCCACTGCGGTGTGGGGCTGCGCCTGCAACAGCGCGCCGTCGGCTGCGGCCGGCAGGCGGTTGACAGTCCACGGCGCTGCCGGCTCACGGGCATACAGCACCGCCAAATCCTGCAGGCCCAGCACGGTTTGGCCACCGTTGTCCGGCGGTGTCCAGGTGTTGCGGCCAAGCGTGCGGCTGCCCACCAGCGGCGCCCCAGGCGTGCCGTTGCCCGCCACCATGCCGGCCAAGCCCGCCGCAGCGCCGCCGCCGGCCCCCGGTATGTCCACGTCACCGCTGCGCGCCACCACCGCTGGCGCGCGTGACAGCGCCAGCGCTGCCTCCACCGCATGCCGCACTGCTTGGTGTACCTCGCGCCCGTCGCGGAAACGCACTTCGATCTTGGTCGGATGCACGTTCACATCCACCCGCGCCGGGTCGATCTCGATGAACAGCACCCAGCTCGGCTGGCGGTTGCCGTGCAGCACGTCTTCATAGGCCGAGCGGGCGCCATGGGCGATCAGCCGGTCACGCACATAACGGCCATTGACATAGGCGTATTGCTGGTCAGCCCGGGCGCGGGCGGCGTCGGGCAGGCCGATGCGGCCCCACACCCGCACTGCACCGCCGTGGCCGGAATGGCCCACTTGGCCCGCTTGGCCCGCTTGACCCACAGGGTCGGACAAGGGCCTGCTTTGTGCGCTGAACTCAGCACCCAGCACATCGGCCAGGCGCTGTGCCGCATCGGCCCGGCGCCACTGCGCCACCAGCTTGCCCTCATGCCACACCGCAAAGCCCACATCGGGCCTGGCCAGCGCGTGGCGCCGCACCGCGTCCAGCCCATGGGCCAGCTCGGTGGCATCGGTCTTCAAGAATTTGCGCCGTGCCGGGGTGGCAAAAAACAGCTCACGCACCTCCACCGTGGTGCCCTGGGCGCGGGCGGCGGGCTGCAGCTCACCACTGCGCGCATCCAGGCGGGACGCGATGGTGGCCTCACCATGCCGGCTGGTGATGCTGACGTCGGCAATGGACGCGATGGCCGCCAGCGCCTCCCCCCGAAAGCCCATGGTGGCCACCGATTCCAGATCACGCAGGTTGCTGATCTTGCTGGTGGCGTGGCGCTGCAGCGCCAGCACCAATTGGTCGGGCGGGATGCCGCAGCCGTCGTCCTCCACACTGATGCTGCGCACCCCACCCGCCAACAGCCGCACGGTGATCTGGCTGGCGCCGGCGTCCAGCGCGTTGTCCACCAGCTCACGCACCACGGATGCCGGCCGCTCCACCACCTCGCCTGCAGCGATCTGGCTGACCAACTCATCAGGCAGGGCGCGGATGCTGCGGGGTGGTGTGGTGCTGCTTGCAGTGTTGGATCCGACTGTCATCGGCTGATTATCCCGGCCGGGATAATGCCGGCCCATGGACACCTTGATGCAACTGATTGACTTCATCCTGCATGTGGACCGCCACCTGCGCAGCTTTGTCACCGACTACGGCGGCTGGGTTTACGCGCTGCTGTTCTTGATCATCTTCGTGGAGACCGGCCTGGTGGTGATGCCGTTTTTGCCGGGTGATTCACTGCTGTTTGTGGTGGGCGCATTGGCCGGCGCCGGGTTGATGAATTACCCGCTGGTGATGGCCTTGTTGCTGGCCGCTGCAGTGCTGGGTGACCAGGTGAACTACAGCATTGGCCGCCATGTTGGGCCCAAGGTGTTTGCCTGGCCCAACTCACGCTGGTTCAACCGCCGCGCGTTTGACCAGGCCCATGCGTTTTATGAGCGTTATGGCGGCATCACGCTGGTGCTGGCGCGCTTCATGCCGTTTGTGCGCACCTTTGTGCCCTTTGTCGCCGGTGTGGCCGAGATGGGCCGGGCCAAATTTTCGTTCTACAACATCCTGGGTGGGGTGCTGTGGGTGGTGGGCCTGGTCACGGCGGGTTACCTGTTTGGCAACATCCCGTGGGTGCAAGCCAACCTCAGCAAGATCATCTGGGCCATGATTTTGATCCCCGGTGTGTTGGTGCTGGTGGGGGCACTGCGTGCACGCTACGCCAAGCCAACCCCGACTTGAGACCAGCAAGGCCTGCAAGGGTTGCCACACCGCGCTGGCAAGATGCCTAGTTTTGTTCAAGACCAAAGGTCGGAGGGACCTGCACATGATGGATGACAACGACGACGGCGCCCGTGTAGGGCTGTGGGTGGTGCTGGGCATCGTGACCTTGCTGCTGTTTGGCCTGATCGGCGGCCTGGCCATGCGCGCCAGCAAGCAAAAATCGGTACCGATGCAAGCGGTTGCCAAGACCGTGCCGGCGGTGCAGGTGGGTGAGCCCGATGCGTTGGCCATGATCGACACGCCACTCACCGGAGAGATCGTCGGCAAGTTGTTTTTTGAGCCGGCCTCGTCGGCGCTGCCGGCTGAAGGTGGCCCCGCGCTGGACCCGGCCATCAAGGCGATTGCCGACGCACCCGCCAAGACGCTGGTGATTGCCGGCTTCCATGACCCGAGTGGTGACCCGCTGAAAAACGCCGAGCTGGCCAAACAACGCGCCAAGGCCGTGCGGGATGCCTTGACCGGCCGCGGTGTGCCGCTGGACAAGGTGCTGGTGCGAAAGCCCGAGCAAACCGCGTTGGGCGGCCCGGCCGACGAAGCGCGCCGGGTGGAGATCCGCTTGGTGGATTGAGGCTGCGGCGCATTTGCGCTTGATCCACACAACAGGCCTTCGGGCCTGTTTTTATGTCTGCGGCTACAGCGTGCGCTGCCGTGCCGCCAGTGGCGGGTTGCGCGCAAAGTAGCGCCGGATGCCGGTGTGCAGCGCGGCCACCAGTTTGTCCTGGTAGGCGTCGTCACGCAGCCGGGCTTCTTCATCCGGGTTGGAGATAAAGGCGGTCTCCACCAGGATGCTGGGGATGTCGGGTGCCTTGAGCACCGCAAAGCCCGCCTGCTCGACACTGCGTTTGTGCAGCGTGCCCACCTGGCCGATGAGTTGCAGCACCTCGCGGCCGATGCGCAGGCTGTCGCGGATCTGCGCGGTGGTGCCCATGTCGGCCATGGCGCGCAGCACTTGTGCGTCTTTGACACTGGCCACGCTGACACCGCCCACGCCGTCCGCTGCGTTCTCCTTGTTGGCCATCCAGCGTGCAGCAGCGCTGGTGGCACCGGTCTCGGACAAGGCAAACACCGACGCACCCCGTGCAGCAGGCGTGAAAAACGCGTCGGCGTGGATGGACACAAACAGGTCGGCCTGCACCCGCCTTGCCTTGCGCACCCGCTCATGCAGTGGCACAAAAAAATCAGCGTCACGGGTCAGCATGGCGCGCATGCCGGGCACGCTGTTCAGGCGGTCACGCAGTTTGAGCGCCACTTGCAGCACCACGTCTTTTTCACGCAGGCCGGTGGGGCCCACCGCGCCCGGGTCTTCACCACCGTGGCCGGGGTCAATGGCCACGATCACCAGGCGGTTGATGCTGCGTTGCTCATCAGCGGGCAGGGCGGTAGGGGGCGGCGTGGGTGTGGATTGGGCTGGTTTGGGTGCGCCTGGGGCCGGGATGGCAGGTGGCTTGGGGCCCTCGGCCACCAGCGGTGGTGCTGCGGCGCCGGATGTGGGCGCGCTGGCCGGGATCTTGCCGATGAACTCGCCCAAGGCGTCCTGCACGCTGCGTGCGGCGGCGTCTGACGCCGTCTCGCGCGCACGGATCAACGCCAGCAACGGGTCGGGTGCCTCGGTGGGGTGCAGGTCAAACACCAGCCGGTGCTGGTAGGCCGCCACCGGCGCCAGCACCAGTTGCTGCGGTGCCACCACCTGTTTCAAATCGATCACCAGCCGCACCACCCGGGGCAGGTTTTGGCCCACCCGCACACCGGCAATGAACGGGTCATCGGCGCGCACCTTGCCCACCAGCTCACGCAGTGCGGGGCTCAGCTCTAGGCCGTCAATGTCAATCACCAGCCGAGGCGGGTTGTCGGTCTGGAACTGGCGCGCCACCAGGGCCTGGTCACTCTCGATGGTGACGCGGCTGTAGTCGGCCGCCGGCCACACCCGCACCGCCACGATGGCCGCGCCAAACACCAGGTCGGTGCCGGTCAGGGCCAGGCTCAGTGCGCCCAGGCTGCGCAGGGCTTGGCGGCGGGTCAGCGGCGGGGTGGGGTGGGGCATGGGCAAACGCGCATGTCTGCAAGCTCAGGCCAGCAAGGCCAGGCCCAGCGGGGTGAAGGCTTGCACGGTGACTTGGCGGGCCGGGTCAACACTGGGGTTGCTGCCGTCTGCCGTGTCCAGTGGCTCGATTTGGATGCGCAGGTCGGCCAGCGGCAGTTGGCCGGCGGCCTTGTCTGGCCACTCGGCCAGCTTCAGGCCGGGGCGGGCAAACACATCCCGAAAGCCGGCGTCAGCCCATTCACGCGGGTCATTGAAGCGGTAAAAATCAAAGTGCGCGGCTTCAGCGCTACTGGCCAGCAGGTGCGGCTCCAACACCGCGTAGGTGGGGCTTTTGATGCGGCCGGCCACACCCAATGCCCGCAGCAAATGCCGCACAAACGTGGTCTTGCCCGCGCCCAGCGGGCCTTGCAGCGCGATGAAGGCCTGCGTGATGCCGGGCCTGGCCGCCAAGCCTTGAGCCCAGGCGGCACAGGCGGCTTCGTCTGGCCAGTGCAGGCTGCGGGTTTCTAGAATCGGCGGATGGACAATGGTCAAGATGGGGCGCTGGAGTGTGCTGGAGACGCCGCTGCGGTCGGCAGTCAGGCAGTGGATTTGCCGTCCGTCTGGCTGCAGTTGCAAGCCTGGGCTCAAGGCTTGGGATTCTCCCAGATCGGTGTGGCCGACGTGTCGCTGCAAGACGCTGAGCCCGGCCTGCTGGCTTGGCTGGACGCCGGCTTCCATGGCAACATGGCCTACATGGCGGCCCACGGTTTGAAGCGGGCGCGGCCGGCCGAACTGGTGCCCGGCACGGTGCGGGTGATCACGGCGCGCATGGACTATTTGCCCGCCACACACTTTACGGCCAACCCGGCCACGGACCCGTCCACCAGACCGCCCACCAACCCGACGGCAGCTCCGGATTGGCAAGCCCAGGCCTGGGGCCGGGTGGCCGACCCGCAGCAAGCGGTGGTGTCGCTGTACGCCCACGGCCGGGATTACCACAAGGTTTTGCGCAACCGCCTGCA
>JAYVLI010000259.1:0-9223 GCA_043759535.1 Betaproteobacteria bacterium
GCGGGCCGGGTTCGGCAGTGAGCCTGTCCATTCATAGGCCACCGTACCGGTGGGGTGTTTGTACCAACCCGGGTCTTTGTAGTCGCCGGCTTTCTGGTCTTTGCGAACCTTGACCATGCTGAACATGCCGCCCATCTCGACCGAGCCGAAGGGGCCTTCGCCAGTCATCATCTTCGCGGTGTTGTCGGGCAGCGGCATGTCCATCTCGGCCATGTCGGCCATGCCGCGTTCGCCCATCACCATGTAGTCGGGAATCACATTGGTGATGTCACGCACCACCTTGCGATGGTCAACTCCAATCAGCGTCGGCACGTCGTGCCCCATGGCGTTCATGGTGTGGTGGCTTTTGTGGCAATGAAAAGCCCAATCGCCTTCTTCGTCGGCCAAAAATTCGATCTGCCGCATCTGGCCCACGGCCACGTCGGTGGTGACCTCATGCCAGCGAGTCGATTTTGGCGTCGGGCCGCCGTCGGTGCCGGTGACCAGAAACTCATGCCCATGCAAATGAATTGGGTGGTTGGTCATGGTCAGGTTGCCCATACGGATGCGCACCTTGTCGTTCTTCCGTACCACCAGCGGATCGATGCCCGGAAAGACGCGGCTGTTCCAGCTCCACAGATTGAAGTCAAGCATGGTCATGATCTTCGGCGTGTAGGCGCCGGGGTCGATGTCGTAGGCATTCAGCAAAAACACGAAGTCGCGGTCTACCTCATCAATCAAAGGATGCTTTGCTTTCGGGTGCGTGATCCAGAAGCCCATCATGCCCATCGCCATCTGCGTCATCTCGTCGGCATGCGGGTGGTACATGAAGGTGCCCGGCCGGCGCGCCACAAACTCATAGACAAAGGTCTTGCCGGGTTGGATGGCGGGCTGGTTCAAACCGGCCACGCCGTCCATGCCGTTGGGCAGCCGTTGGCCGTGCCAATGCACGGTGGTGTGCTCGGGCAGTTTGTTGGTGACGAAGATGCGCACCCGGTCGCCCTCAACCACCTCAATGGTTGGCCCGGGCGACTGGCCGTTGTAGCCCCACAGATGGGCCTTGAAGCCGGGCGCCATCTCGCGCACCACCGGCTCGGCGACGAGGTGGAACTCTTTGACGCCGTTGTTCATGCGCCAGGGCAAGGTCCAGCCGTTCAGCGTGACCACGGGGTTGTACGGTCGGCCGGTGCTGGGCAGCAATGGCGGCATGGTGTCGGGTTTGCTCTGCAGCACGGGTTCGGGCAGTGCTGCCAGCGCCACGCGGCTGACAGCGGTGGCGGTGGCCGCAGCCGTGACCGCTGCGGCACCGCGAAAGAAAGTACGGCGTGAAAACATGGTGTTGGTCCTTGGGTGTCAATGCGCGGCGGCAGCGCTGTCCAGCGTGGACATTGCGGCGGGCACAGCGGTCATGCTGGCAGTGCCCACCGGGTTGCCAATCATGGCCATGTCGAGATCGGCCTGCGCAAGCCAGAAGTCACGCAGCGCCTCGATGTAGCCGTTGACGCTGGTGATTTGCGACCGGGCGTCGGCAAGCAGCTCAAACACGCCAATCAACATGCCGTTGTAGCGCAGTTGGTTCTCCTCTGAGATGCGCTTCTTCAAGGGCACGATCTCGTCGCGGAAGTGGCGTGCAACATCGTGGCTGGTGCGGTAGTGTGCATAGGCACCGCGCACCTCACTGCGGGCGTTGATGGCGGTCTCGGCGGCCCGGTTGACGGCTTGCATGTAGATGGCCTCGGCTTTTGCCACCCGTGCGCCACCCCAGTCGAAAAGCGGCAGCTCCACGCTGATGGTGTAGCCGCGTTGAGCAGGCGCATCGTTGTAGGTGTTGCGCACCGCGCCGACCTCCAGCACGTTGATGAACCGGGTGGCGCGGGTGAGCCCAAGGTTGGTCGCCAGCTGTTCGGCGCCAAGCTTTGCGGCTTGCACATCCATACGCTGCGCCATTGCGGTTTGTTCGATGTCGGGCAGGTCCTTGGCTGTCGTGGGCAGGTCGGGCAAGCGCGCCGGCAGGCGAAACTGCGTCTGCGCGCCCCACAAGCCCATCAGCCGGGTCAGGTGTTCACGCGTGGCCACCTGCACTTGGGCAGCGCGGGCCAGGTTCAGCGCAGCGTCTGCATAAAAAACCTGCTCACGCGCCTGTTGCAGCTTGCTCCAATTGCCCACTTGCGCCTGGCGGCGGGCCAGCTCGGCACCTGCCTCGGCGGCCGCTTGCACTTGGTGCATGTAGCGGCCAGTCTCGCCGGCCGCCACCGCAAGGTAATAAGCCTTGCGGGTTTCAGACGCCAGCGACAGCACACGCAGGGCAAGGGCAGATTGAGTCTGCTCGAAGCGCCTTGCCTCCATCTGGCGCACCATCGGCAGCACCAGCAGCCGCGCCAGATTGAACGTGAGGCTGCGGTCGATTTCAGCACCCTGGCCGTGGCGCAACCGCCCAACGCTGAAACCCGGGTTGGGCAGCCAGCCGGCCTGCACCTTGTCGGCCTCTGAAATACCCAGCTCGCTGAAGGCCGCCTGCAGGCCCTGGTTGTTGAGCAACGCAATCTGCACTGCGTCGTCGGCCGACAGGGGTTGCGCCAACAACTGGGCCACCCGCAGGTCGATGGCGTCGCGTTCAGCGTCCGAACGGGCCCACTGCAAGGTTTGGCCAAGGTGGGTTTTGGCTGTCTGCTCAACCCGGCCAAAGCCACTGTCACTGCTGAAGCTTGCGCAACCGCTCAGCGTGATCAGGGCCAGCGCGGCCAGGCAAAGCCTGCGGGGTTGGGGGGTGGATGGGTGGGTTGGTGGGTTGGCGGGTTGAAGGGTGGGTTGGTGGATGAAGCACAGCTGCGGCATCGCATGCACCTCACTGCGCCGGGTGGCCGGCATGGCCACCCGGTGCGGGCCGCACTGGTGCTGCGGGTTGCGGCGCGGCTGGCGCCACGGTGGCCGCAGCATCGGGCTCAAGCGCTTCGCGGGCATAAGCACGCCAGCCGCCGCGCTGGCGGACCAACGCGTTGTTGTCACGCCATGGCGTGACCTGCGGATCGGTGAAGGCCTGATAGGCCCGCAGCGGCGATGTGTGCTGGGCCGCTGGCACCCGCACGGTGGCGTCGGCCGGGTCTGGCCGGCTGCCTGTTGCAGTGGCCGCAGCGGACACGCCAGCCTGGGTCTGGGCCTGCGCAGGGGCCGGCACAAGATGCAGGCACGCAGCTGCGCACACCGGCAGCAACGCTGCCTTGGTTTTTGAAAACATGGATGAACCCCGTCTCAGTGACCAGTGGCATGGCGCCACTGGAAACGGCCAATGAAAGGCACGCGCCACCGCATCACAGCGCGGCTGCCGCGCTGGCAGGGCAGCGCGGGGGCGCGTGCAGCGCCCGTTAGACGAGGGACAGTCGGGGAGGTCGGTCCAAGCCGTCGGCCAGAAAATCAACATGATCCGCCGGTACAAATGCCGTCAAGGTCACTGCCGGCGGCACCGAGGCAATGGCCAGCGTTGCCGTGGGCAGCGCCACGCCCATGCAGCAGGTGGCGCAGGCGCTGCACTTGAACTTCGGGTGGTTGTCCAGGCCCTGCGCCACAGTTGCAACGTGCGCATGGGCAGGGGATGCCGCCGCATGGTGGTCATCGGCCATCACCACCGCGTGGTGGTCATCGGCCATCACCACCGCGTGGTGGTCATCGGCCATCACCACCGCGTGGTGGTGACCATCGCTTGCCGCAGGGTGTGACTCGGCAGCGTCCAAGGTCACGGCGGCGACTTCAGACTTTTGGTGGTGGCCCGGGCCGCAGTTGCGCATGGTGGCCGCCGCGAAGCCCTGCAAGGGCAGCGCCAGCAGCAGGAGCCAGAACAAGACGGAGCGAAACCGGGCACACATGCCGAAAGTGTAGACCGAATAGCAGGCCGTCAACCGGGGCACATCCCACCATCACATGGCCTGCAAGCGGCTCCACTGGTGTTGCCGGCTCACAGCGCCAGCACCATCTCCTGGTGCGGGATGCCGGCTTCGTCAAACACCGGGCCGCGTGGGCTGAAGCCGGCGCGGCGGTAAAAGCCTTGGGCCGAGGTCTGTGCATGCAGCAGCACCTGGGTATCCCCGCGCGCCCGTGCCGCCTGCACCAGCGCGTCCAGCACCGCGCGGCCAATGCCGCTGCCGCGCATGGCCGCATGCACTGCCATGCGGCCAATCTGCGCCACGCCGGGTGCGGGCGCCAGCAGGCGGCCGGTGGCCAGCGCCAGGCCCAGCCGGTTGCGTGCCACGGCGTGGATGCAGTGGGCGTCACCCGCGTCCCATTCCAGCGCAGCAGGAATGTTCTGCTCGCTCACAAACACGGCCTGGCGGATGGCGCTGGCCTCGGTGCCCAATACATCCCAGCCGCCCACCTGCACCGCCACCATCGCCTCACCGGCATCAAAACCCAGCAGCACCTCGCGCAGCGCGGCGGGCACCGGTTTGCTGGTCTGGCTGGCCGGGTCGGCAAACACATACACCAGCTCACCGCTGACCAGCAAGGTGTCTCCGCGCAGCACGGCGGCCTGGATCAGGATGGACGAGCTGCCGATGCGGGCGGTTTTGATGCCCACGTCCAGGCTGTCGTCATAGCGGGCGGACGCGTGGTAGTCCAGTGTGGCTTTTTTGACATACAGGTCACCGGCAAACTGGTCCATGGTGGCCTGGTAGGGCAGCGCCAGGGCGCGCCACCAGCCGGCCACTGCGGTGTCGATGTACATCAGGTAATGGGCATTGAAAACAATCTTCTGCATGTCCACCTCGGCCCAGCGCACGCGCAGGCGGTCGGTGTGGCGGAAGTCAGCGCGGGTCAGGGTCATGGGCTGGTTCGGTAGGGGTTGATGTAAGTGTTGATCAGGCAGCCCAGGCAGCGGCCAAGGCCTGGGCGGCTGCGGCCTGGGCGGCGCTGGCCTCGGGCAAGGCCCGGCCCATTTTGATGAAGTCATGCGTCAGGCCGCAATACAGCTCCAGCGCCACCGGCACACCGGCCAGACGCAGCCGGTCGGCATAGGCCAGGCCTTCGTCCACCAGCGGGTCGCATTCGGCCAGGATCATGCAGGCGGGCGCCAAGCCGTCCAGGTCGTCGGCTTCGAGCGGCGCAAAGCGCCAGTCGTGGCGTTGGTGGTGGTCAATGTAGTGGTCAAAAAACCATTGGATGCCCACCGCATCCAGCAAAAAACCGTTCGCAAACAGGTGGTGCGACGCGGTGTCGGCCAGCGCACCGGTGCCGGGGGTGATCAGCAGTTGCAGCGCCAGCCGCAGGCCCACATCCCGCGCGTGGATGGCGCAGGCGGCGGCCAGCGTGCCGCCAGCGCTGTCACCCCCCACGGCCAGGCGGGCGCCGTCCAGGCCCAGTTGCAGTGCGCCCGGGCCGGCCAGCCAGTGCATGGCGGCCCAGGCGTCGTCCACGGCGGTGGGGAAGCGGTGCTCGGGCGCCAACCGGTAGTCCAGCGCCAACACCGCACCACCCGAGCGCAGCGCCAGCTGGCGGCACAGGCTGTCGTGGGTCTCCAGGCCGCCGATCACAAACCCACCGCCGTGCAGGTACAGCAGCACCGGCAGGTGGGCGTGGTTGGGCGCGTCACTGGGCGAGTACAGGCGGGCCGGCAGCGGGGTGCCATCGGCGGCCGGCACGACAAGGTCTACCACCCGGGCCAGCGGGGCACGGGGTGGGTCCAGCACCTCGGCGGCCAGCGCGTAGGCGGCACGTGCTGCCATCGGCGTCATGGCGTGGAACGGTGTGCGGCCGGCGCGCTGGATGCGGCCCAGCAGGCCGGCCATGGCAGGGCTCAACAGTTGGGTTGTCACCGGTGGATCAAGGGCTGCAACAGCCGCGCAGCATACTGGCGCCCCAGTTCACACCGCACTGAGTGCCCACCGGAGACCCAAGCCATGGCCCGCATCCTCTACCTGACCCAGATCGAACTTGACGCCGGCGCGGTGCGCTGCCTGCCCGACGAATGCCAACGCGTGGGCATGCAAAAGCCCCTGGTCGTGACCGACGCCGGTGTGCGCGCCGCCGGTGTGCTGGACCTGGCACTGGCCGCCCTGGGCGCCCTGCCCCACGCGGTGTTTGACGGCACCCCCAGCAACCCGACCGAAGCCGCCGTGCGGGCTGCGGTGGAGGCCTACAAAACCCACGGCTGCGACGGCCTGATTGCGGTGGGCGGTGGGTCCAGCATCGACCTGGCCAAGGGCGTGGCGATTCTGGCCACCCACCCGGGTCCGCTCAAGACCTACGCCACCATCGAGGGTGGCAGCTTGAAGATCACCGACGTGGTGGCGCCGCTGATTGCCGTGCCCACCACCGCCGGCACCGGCAGCGAGGTGGCACGCGGCGCCATCGTCATCGTGGACGACGGCCGCAAGCTGGGCTTTCACAGTTGGCATTTGATGCCCAAGGCCGCCATCCTGGACCCGGACCTGACGCTGGCCCTGCCGCCCGGCCTGACCGCCGCCACCGGCATGGACGCCATCGCCCACTGCCTGGAAACCTTCATGGCGCCGGCTGTCAACCCACCGGCCGACGGCATTGCGCTGGACGGCCTGGCGCGTGGCTGGTCCCACATCGAGCGCGCCACCCGCGACGGCCAAGACCGCACCGCCCGCTGGAACATGATGAGCGCCAGCATGCAGGGCGCGCTGGCCTTCCAGAAAGGCCTGGGCTGTGTGCATTCGCTGTCGCACAGCCTGGGCGGCGTGAACCCCCGGCTGCACCACGGCACGCTCAACGCGGTGTTTTTGCCGGCGGTGGTGTTGTTCAACGCGCCGGCGGCCAGCATCCAAAGTGAGCGGCGCCTGCAGCGCATGGCGCAAGCCATTGGCCTGCCCGGCTGCAGCGCTGCCGGCACCGAGCTGGCAGACGCCATCCGCGCCTTGAATGCCCGTGTGGGCCTGCCCAGCGGCCTGGCGGCCATGGGCGTGACGGCCGACCTGTTCGAGCGGGTGACCGACGGCGCCCTGGCCGACCACTGCCACAAGACAGGCCCGCGCCTGGCCACGCGGGACGACTACCTGGCGATGCTGCAAGCGTCGATGTGAGCGCACCCGCGGCACCGGGGTGCAGGCCGCATGGCGCAGCGCCCGGCACATCCGGTGATCTACAGCGCCAGCAACCTGCAAACCCGACATGTTCACCATGAAAAACAGGCTTTTTGGCCTTGTCTTGCTGCTGGGTGCGGTGCTGGCCCAGGCCCAGACACCCAACCACCAATACCGGTTGGATGGCAGCCTGGCCGACGACATGGGCGGCCCGACGCTGGTGGCGGCCGGCGGCACGCTTGGCGCCACCGGCTACAGCTTTGGGGTCAACCAGGGCCTGGTGATGGACCCAGGCCTGGGCGGCGTTTACACCATTGACCTGCTGTTCCACCTCGACAGCGTGGCCACGGGCTGGCGCAAGCTCGTTGATTTCAAAGCGCTCACGTCCGACAACGGCCTGTACACCTACGCCGGCCAGTGGGATTGCTGCTGCACACCACGCATCGGTTTTGGCACGGTTGACGCCGGTGTGGATGTCCGGCTGACCCTGACCCGCGACGCCGTCGGCCTGGCGTCGGCCTACATCAAGGGCGCCCTGCTGGCCACCAGTGTGGACGGCGGCATTGGTGACTTTGCCGGCAATGCGGCCCGCTTTTTCATCGACGACGTCAACACCGGCCAGAACGAAGCCGGCGCGGGCCAGGTGGACCACATCCGCAGCTTCAGCACGGCGCTGAGCGCGGCGGAAGTGGCCAATCTGGCCAACCCAAGCAACCTGCCAGAGCCGGCCACGGCGGTGCTGGCGCTGCTGGACCTGGCTGTTATTGGCCGCAAGGGCTGGCGCCGCCGCTGAAGGCTGCTGAGGCGCCGCCAACAGCGCCAATTCCGCCAGCAACACACGGCCTGCAGGCCCACCCGGTGGGCCGTCGCTGTTTTGGCGCGGTGCGTCGCGCAAGGCTGCAGTTCGTCGCCCTGGGCAGGTTTGCCCGCTGCACCGCAGTTATGGTGTGTTACCCCACCAACACACCGGATGCCCCCATGCTCGCCTGGGACGACAAGCTGCCGATTTACCAACAACTGGCCGACCGGCTGGGCGCCGCGCTGCTGAACGGTGACCCACCCGAGGGCCAGGCCATGCCGTCGGTGCGGGTGCTGGCCGGCCGCTACCTGCTCAACCCGCTCACGGTGCACCGCGCACTGCAGGCCCTGGGTGACGGCGGCCTGCTGGAGACCCGCCGCGGCTTGGGCCTGTTTGTGCTGCCCGGTGCGCAGGCGCAATTGCGCCAGGCCCAGCGCCAGCAATTCCTCACCGCCGAATGGCCCCAGTTGCGCAGCCGCCTGCGCCAACTGGGCCTCAGCGCCACTGACCTGCATTGGGATTGACCATGGACGCATCAACGATGACCCCCTTGATTCAGGCCACCGGCCTCGGCCTGCGCTACGGCCAAAAAACTGCGTTGGACGACCTGACGTTCAGCGTGCCCAAAGGACGCGTCGTTGGCTTGTTAGGCCACAACGGCGCTGGCAAGACCTCCTTGATGAAAGCCCTGGTGGGCCAATCCGCCGTGACCGGCCAGCTCAGCGTGCTGGGCCTGCAACCCCGCCAGCAGCGGGTGCCCTTGCTGCAGCAGGTGGCCTACATCCCCGACGTGGCCATCCTGCCGCGCTGGGCCACACCGGCCCAGCTGATCACGCTGATGAGCGGCCTGCATCCACGCTTCTCGGCCGACCGGGCGCGCGCCCTGCTGCGCCGCACCAGCGTGGGCTTGGGCGACAAGGTCAAGACGCTGTCCAAGGGCATGGTGGTGCAGGTCCACCTGGCGCTGGTGGCGGCGATTGACGCGCAACTGATGATCCTGGACGAGCCCACGCTGGGGCTGGATGTGCTGTCGCGCAAGGCGTTTTACGAGATGCTGCTGGACGAATGGTGTGACGGTGAGCGCAGCGTTCTGGTGTCCACCCACCAGGTGGAAGAGATCGAAACCCTGCTCTCCGATGTGCTGATGCTCAACGAGGGCAAGCTGGTGCTGTCCATCAGCCTGGCCGACCTGGACAAACGCTTTGTGGCCCTGGGCCATGACCCGGCCGTGGCGGATGCGGTGGCCGCCGCCCACCCGCTGCTGCGCTACCGGGTGCAGGGTGGCAGCGCCGCGCTGTTTGACGGGCCGCCACCGGCCGATGTGCTGGCGCTGGGCCGGCCGCTGCGGCCCAGCCTGGTGGATTTGTTTGTGGCACTCACCCGCCAACCCGACATCAACCGCAAGGTTTGA
>JAYVLI010000260.1:0-8426 GCA_043759535.1 Betaproteobacteria bacterium
GGGTCGCTGTCGTAAGGCAGGTCGGTCTTTTCGCGGTCACCGATGAAGAACAGGTAGCCGAGCATCTCGACCGCGTCGCGCTGCTGGCCTTCGCCGAGCAGCGCGGCGACGGGCACTTCGAGGTGCTGGCCGAGGAGGTCGAGGAGTGCCGACTCGAGCGCGGTGACGGCGTGGATGGTGGTGCGAAGGTCGAAGGTCTGCAGGCCGCGGCCGCCGCTGTCGCGGTCGGCGAACTCGCGCTGCACCGCCTGCAGCAGGCGCTGCTGCGAGCCGAGCGGCTGGCCGACGATCAGCGGCCGCGCGTCCTCGAGCGTCCGGCGGATCTTCTCGCCGCCCGGCACCTCGCCAACGCCGGTGCGGCCGGCGCTGTCGGTCAGGATCAGCAGATTGCGCGTGAAGAAGGGGCCATGGGCGCCGCTCAGGTTCATCAGCATGCTGTCGCGGCCGGCGACGGGGATCGCCTGCAGGCGGGGGATGGTGGGGGTGCTCATGGTGCTCGGTGGTTGGATGACGCGGCCTGCGCCCGCCGCCGGGCCGCCCCAAGGCGGGTGGCGCCCCCTCGGGGGGCAGCGCCGGAGCGCAGCGACAAGCGTGGGGGCTGCTGTTACTCGTCATTTGCAGCAGCGCCGCTGCGCGGGCTCAGGCCCGCCCGGCCCATGGCCTGGCCGTCACCGGCCTGGCCCAGCGCACGGCGCATCAGGGTCTCGGCGTCTTTGCCATGCTGCGGAAACTGCGCCACACCGGCGCACACGGCCACCGCCACATCCTGGCCTGCCACGGTGAACGGCCGCTGCAGCGTCTGCGCCAGCTTGATGGCCACCCGGTCGGCATTGGCCGGGTCGTCAATCCAGGCCAGCAGCACCACAAAACAATCGGCACCCACCGACGCCACCACATCACTGGCACGCAAGCCCGAGCGCAGCCGCACCGCCACCTTGCGGCGCAACACGTTGGCGGCCTCGGCGCCCAGGCGGGATTCGGTGGCGCCCAGGCCCTCAATGCGCAGCGCCAGCAAGGCCATGGCGGCTGGTTCACGCTCACGCAGCGCCAGCAAATGGCTCATGTGTTCCATCAACTGCGCATGGTTGGGCAGGCCGGTGGCCAGGTCAGTGGCGTAGGCCTTGCGGGCGGCGCGCTCCAGCCGTTTGCGCTCCACCGCCAGGCGCACGGCGCGGGCCAGGTTTTCGGGCTGGGCCTCACGCCGGGGCAGCACATCTTGCACACCCAGTTGCAGCAGGCGCACGGCGTCTGCCGGTGCGGGCTCAGGCGCCACCACCAGCACGGCGGCGTCCAGCACGGCGCGCGACAAACCGGCCCAGCCGGACAGCGCGGCCAAGGCATCCGGCTGGGCTTGGGACAGCACCACTGCGTCATAGGTCTGGCTGTCCAGCGCGCTGCCCAGTTCGTCTTGCGTGGCTAGGCCATGCACCACAAACGGGCCGTAGGCCGAGGTGCTCAAGTCGGGCGTGCCGGGGCCCAGGTGCAGCAGTTGGATGGGGTCGCTCATGGTGTGTGACAGGCATCATGCCGCAGCCGGCGGGCTGCTGTCACGCTGGGAACTACGCACACCGGGCTGCCTGGTTGCGCTGCAACATGCCGCTAGAATGCGGGGCTTCAGCGGGTGTAGTTCAATGGTAGAACGGCAGCTTCCCAAGCTTCATACAGGGGTTCGATTCCCCTCACCCGCTCCAGCGCTGATGCGTCAGTCGGTCCGCGTTTGACCCACCTGCTCCGCTTGCAACAGGCCCCTCAACGGGCCTTTTTCATGTCCGGTCGTCACACCCCCGCACCACCCCACGCTTGCTGGCCATGCCTGATTCCCCCCCCCCCGCCGACCTGCCGCCACCGGACACGCCACCCGACACGCCAGCGGCCGCCCACCCGCACCGCCCCATGCGCAGTTTTGTGCTGCGCGCTGGCCGCATGGGCAGTGGCCAGGTGCGGGCGCTGCAAGAATTGGGGCCGCAGTTCTTGCTGCCCTACACACCCACGCTGGTGGATTGGGACGCTCAATTTGGCCGCAAGGCACCACGGGTGCTGGAGATCGGTTTTGGCATGGGCCAGGCCACTGCGCAGATTGCCGCCGCCAGGCCTGAGATTGACTTCATCGGCGTCGAGGTGCATGAGCCCGGTGTGGGCGCCCTGCTGCGCGAGATCGGCAGCCAGGGTTTGCGCAACCTGCGCCTGGTGCAGCATGACGCGGTGGAGGTGTTGCAGCAGATGGTGGCGCCGGCCTCACTGGCCGGCCTGCACATCTACTTTCCTGACCCATGGCACAAAAAGCGCCACAACAAGCGCCGCTTGATCCAGCCGGCGTTTGTGGCCAGCCTGGTGCGCTACTTGGCGCCGGGTGCCTACCTGCACTGCGCCACCGATTGGCAGCCGTATGCCGAGCAGATGCTGGCCGTGTTGTCGGCTGAACCGGCGCTGGCCAATACGGCGGCCGGTTACGCCCCCAAGCCTGATTGGCGGCCGCTGACCAAGTTTGAACACCGTGGCCTGCAACTGGGCCACGGGGTGTGGGACTTGGTGTTCACCCGGCGCTGAAACCCGGGCCGTTCTCGGTCAATCCGCCGTCAATCGGCCATCAATCCGCCCATTGCACCGCGCCGGTGTACCAGGTCACCAGCACCACCACGCCAAACGCGATGCGGTACCAGGCAAACGGCACAAAGCTGTGGGTGGAGATGTAACGCAGCAGCCAGCGCACACAAAAATACGCTGAGATGAACGACGCCGCCATGCCCACACCCCACATGCCCAGGTCGTCCACCGACAGCAGTGCCCGCTCTTTGTAGAGTGAATAGGCGCCAGCCAGCGCCAGCGTGGGGATGGCCAGAAAGAAAGTGAACTCGGTGGCCACCTGGCGTGACAGGCCAAACAGCATGCCGCCGATGATGGTGGCGCCCGACCGGCTGGTGCCGGGAATCAGCGCAAAACACTGGCAGATGCCCACCTTCAGCGCGTCCAGGCCCGACATGTCATCCACCGCCACCACCCGCACCGCATGCTGGCGCCGCTCGGCCCACAGGATGACAAACGCGCCCAGGATGAAGGTGGTGGCCACCGTGGGCGCGTTGAACAAGTTGGCCTTGAGCGCCTTGCCAAACAGCAGGCCCATCACGGCCAGCGGTACAAACGCAATCGCCACGTTCAGCAACAGGCGGCGGGCTTTGGCGTCATGGCCTGCATTGGCCAGCACGCTGGTGATGCGGTGGCGGTATTCCAGCACCACGGCCAGGATGGCGGCCGACTGGATCACGATCTCGAACAGCTTGCCGCGGGCGTCATTGAAGTGCAGCAAGGCCCCGGCCAGGATCAGATGCCCGGTGGACGACACCGGCAAGAACTCGGTCAACCCCTCCACCACGCCCATGATGGCGGCCTTGCCCAGCAGCAGTAGATCCACAACGTGTCCTTGCGCAAAAGCGCCGGATGATAGCGGCGGGGGCTGGCTGGACCGGGCTCGAAACGCCGTGCCGGCGGGTGTTGCGCCGCACGGCGCTCAGGTGGTGAGCGGCACCAGCGTCACCTGCAGCCCGGCAGGTGTCACCTGCACCGTGCCGGGCTGCAAACCCAGTTGGCGCAGGCTGGCCTGGCGCTCTGGGCTGAGGTGGTAGAGCTGCAAACCCTCCAGCGCCCGTTCGGCCAACGCCAGGCCCAGGCGGGCGGCATTGCTGGCGCGCAGGGCGCCGGTGTAGCCGCTGTCCGCAAGTGGTGGTGCGGTGGCCTCCAGCGCCGCCGTGCCGCTGCCACCGTCCAGCCGCAACTGCTGCACCCGCACCTGGGCCAGGCGGATGGCGGCCCCTGCCGCCTCCCAGCGCAGTGCGGCATCAAAGCGCAAACTGCCCCTGGCGCTGCGGCCAAACACCCGGTCTTGGGTGCTGACCACCAGCGCCACCGCCAGGCGGTTGGCCTCGGGCAACAGGTGCAACTGGGGCGCGCTCATCTGCACGTCCAACAGCTCTAAAACGCGGCGCTGCAGCGGGAAGGCGCGGGCGATCAGTGCCTGCAGCTCGGCCTCGCTCACGGTGATGGTCTGGGCGCCGACCAAGCCAGCGCAGCCAGCCAGGCCGGCCACGCCGGCCACGCCGATGCGCGCCGGCATGCTGGCCACTGCCAAGATCAGCCGGCGCCGGCTGGGGTTGAAGGGTCTACGGTGTGTCACGCGGCCAGTCTAGATGCAGCCCCAGATTGACCCTGCCATTGGCCACCAGCTACATTACTGACCAACCAGTCAGTAACCATGCCGTCCTCTGAGCCGTCTTCTGAGACCACCCACCGGCGCCGCCGCAAAGAAGCGCGCCCCCAAGAGCTGCTGGACGCGGCCTTGGCGCTGTTTGTCGAAAAAGGCTTTGCCGCCACCCGCACCGATGAGGTGGCCGAGCGTGCCGGTGTGTCCAAGGGCACGCTGTACCTGTATTACCCCAGCAAGGAAGAACTGCTCAAGGCGGTGATCAGCCACTATTTGTCTGCCCGCATTGCCGAGGGGGCGCAGATGGCCGACCGCTTTGAGGGCAGTGCTGCCACCCTGCTGCGCAACGTGCTGACCGATTGGTGGGGCCAGTTGTACGACAGCCCGGCTGCGGGCGTGTTCAAGTTGGTGATCACCGAGGTGCGCAACTTTCCGGACATCGCCCAGTTTTATGCTGACCAGGTGGTGGAGCCGGCGCACCAGTTGCTGGGCACGGTGTTGCGGCGCGGCATCGCGGCGCGGGAGTTCCGCGCGGTGGATGTGGACCACGCGGTGCATTCGCTGGTGTTGCCGCTGGTCATGGTCTGCCTGCACCGCCATTCGCTGGGCGCTTGCGGGCTGGACTGGCACCTGGATGGCCGCAATTTCATCACCCAGCATGTGGCGCTGGTGCTGGACGGGCTGTGCTTGCAGCCTGCAGCACCCGCCCTCAACCCTTCAACTTGACCCCTGTGTGCGCCCCATGAAATCCTGGCTCCGTTGGTTGTTGCTCGCGCTGGTCGTGTTGGTGGTGGCTGGGCTGGGGGCACGCAGCTGGGTGGCCCACAAGGCGCCGGGTGCGGCGGCCGCCAGTGCAGCGGCGTCAGCCGCATCGGCAGCCCAACCCACGTTGGAGCTGGCCAGCAGCGATGTGCTTGTCGCCCAGCCGCTGCTGCTGTCGCGTGGGCTGGACATCTCGGGCAGCCTCAAAGCCGTCAACAGCGCGTTTGTCAAAGCCCGCGTGGCGGCCGAGCTGAAACAGCTCAGCGTGCGTGAGGGCGACACGGTGCGGGCCGGCCAGGTGCTGGGCCAGATCGACACCGCCGAGTTTGATTTGAAGCTGCGCCAGGCCGAGCAACAAGGCGCCGCCGCCCGGGCCCAGCTGGAGATTGCCCAGCGCCAGCTCACCAACAACAAGGCGCTGGTGGCCCAGGGCTTCATCTCACCCACTGCGCTGGAGACATCGGCGTCCAGCGAGGCCGGTGCCCAGGCCACGCTGCAAGCCGCCCTGGCTGCCGTGGAGCTGGCCCGCAAGGCGCGCAATGACGCCGTGCTGGTGGCGCCCATCAGCGGCCTGGTGGCGCAACGCCTGGCCCAGCCGGGTGAGCGGGTGGCGGTGGACGCGCGCATCCTGGAGATTGTGGATTTGTCGCGCATGGAGCTGGAAGCGGCCATCGCCCCGCAAGACCTGCCGCAATTGCGGGTGGGCGCTCAGGCTCGCCTGACGCTGGACGGCAGCAGCGACCCGGTGCCCGCCAACGTGGTGCGCATCAACCCCAGCGCCCAGGCCGGCTCGCGCAGCGTCACCGCCTATCTGGCGGTGGAGCGCCACCCCAACCTGCGCAACGGCCTGTTTGCGCGTGGCTGGATTGCGCTGGACCAGCGCAGCGTGCTGGCCCTGCCCCTGTCCGCCGTGCGCACCGACCAGGCCCAGCCTTACGCCATCCGCATCAGCAATGGCCGGGCCGAGCAGCGCCCCCTGACGCTGGGGGTGCGCGGCCAGGCCGCCGGGGTGGACGTGGTGGAGATCCGTGCCGGCCTGGCGCCGGGGGACCAGGTGCTGGGCGCCAGCGCCGGGCTGGTGCCCACGGGGGTGCTGCTCAAGTTGCCGGTGGCCGTGCCGGCTGCGGTCAAAGCATCAGGGTCAGCCCCCAACAGTGCCCCAATCAGCGCCCCGATCAACCCCACCGCCGCCAGCGCGGCCGGCTGAGACGGGTCGCAGCATGTGGTTCACCCGTCTGTCAATTGGCAACCCGGTGATGGCCGTGATGGTCATGCTGGCGTTTGTGGTGCTGGGCCTGTTTTCGTACCAGCGTTTGAAGGTGGACCAGTTCCCGGAAATTGACTTCCCCACCGTGGTGGTGCAGACCGACTACCCCGGCGCCGCACCCGAGGTGGTGGAAAGTGAAGTGACCCGCAAGATCGAGGAATCGGTCAACACCATCGCCGGCATCAACCAGTTGTTCTCGCGCAGTTACGAGGGCAGCTCGGTGGTCATCGTGCAGTTCAACCTCGATGTCAACGGCCGCCGCGCGGCCGACGATGTGCGCGAGAAGCTGGCCGTCATCAAGGCCAGTTTCCGCGACGAGGTGAAAGAGTCGCGCGTCTCGCGCTTCGACCCCGCCAGCACACCCATCTTCAGCTTTGCCATCACCTCGCCCGACAACAGCCGCAGCGTGCAAGCGCTGACCACCTACGCCGACCAGGTGGTCAAGAAGCGGCTGGAAAACGTGCGTGGTGTGGGCTCGATCACGCTGGTGGGGGGCGTGAAGCGTGAGATCAACGTCTACCTCAAACCGCAGGCGATGGAGGCATTTGGCGTGGGCGTGGACGCGGTGCTGGCCGCCGTGCGCAGCGAAAACCAGGACCTGCCCGCCGGCAGCCTGCGCTCAGGCGAGGCCGAGCGCACGGTGCAGATCAGCGGCCGGGTCAAACGCCCGGATGATCTGAACAACGTGATCGTGGCGCGGCGCGGGGGCACGGGTGCGGCACAACCCGTGCGCCTGTCCCAGGTGGCCCGGGTGGTGGACGGGCCTGAGGAGATGGAAAGCCTGGCCCTCTACAACGGCCAACGCACGCTGGCGCTGGAGGTGAAAAAAAGCCAAGGCGAAAACACCATCGAGGTGGTGGACGGCCTGCTCAAGGCCGCCGAGGCCCTGAAAACCCAACTGCCGCCCGGCATGGCGCTGGAGGTGGTGCGCGACGGCTCACGCTCCATCCGCGTGTCGGTGGCCAATGTCAAACGCACGCTGTTTGAAGGTGCGTTGTTGACCATCGGCATCGTGTTTTTGTTTCTCAACTCGTGGCGCTCCACGGTCATCACCGGCCTGACCCTGCCCATCGCGCTGATCGGCACGTTTTTGTTCATGGACATGTTCGGCTTCTCGATCAACATGATCACGCTGATGGCCATGAGCTTGTGTGTGGGCTTGTTGATTGACGACGCCATCGTGGTGCGCGAGAACATCGTGCGCCATGTGCAACTGGGCAAAAGCGCGCATGACGCCGCGCTGGCCGGCACCAACGAGATTGGCCTGGCGGTGCTGGCCACCACCCTGTCCATCGTGGCGGTGTTTTTGCCGATCGGCTTCATGAGCGGCATCATCGGCAAGTTCTTCCACGAGTTTGGCCTGACCATCGTGGCGGCGGTGCTGATCTCGATGTTTGTCAGCTTCACGCTGGACCCCATGCTGTCCAGCATCTGGCATGACCCGAGCATCAAACACACCGTTCACCCTGAGCTTGTCGAAGGGCAGCCCGGCTTCGACAGGCTCAGCCCGAACGGGGTATCGTTCTACGACAAAACCATTGGCCGCGTGACAGGCTGGTTT
This sequence comes from Betaproteobacteria bacterium, assembly GCA_043759535.1. Classification (GTDB taxonomy): domain Bacteria; phylum Pseudomonadota; class Gammaproteobacteria; order Burkholderiales; family Burkholderiaceae_C; genus Pseudaquabacterium. The sequence continues at coordinate 7,786 of JAYVLI010000260.1, forward strand.
GACCACGCCACCGACCTGCTGATCGAGGCCTATCAAAGCGTCTTGCGCTGGTCGCTGCAGCATCAGCTCGCCACCGTATTGATGGCCCTGGCCATTTTCGCCACCAGCATTTTCATGGTGCCACTGCTGGGCACCGAGTTCGTACCGAAAGCGGATTTCTCCGAGACCACGCTCAATTTCTACACCCCGCAAGGCTCGTCATTGGAAGTCACCGAAGCCAAGGCGCGCCAGGTGGACGCGATCCTGCACGAGTTCCCCGAGGTGAAGTACAGCGTGGCCACGCTCAACACCGGCAACGCCCTGGGAAAAAACTACGCCAGCGTCTATGTGCGCTTGGTAGACCGCAAGTCGCGCGAACGGGGTGTGGACGAGATGGCCAACGTGCTGCGCGAGCGACTCAAAAGCGTGCCCGGCATCACCGTCACGCACGTGGGTTTGCTGGACGCTGTGGGCGGCAACAAGCAGGTGGAATTTTCTTTGCAAGGCCCTGACCTCAAAGAACTGGAGCGATTGACCGCACTGGTGACGGACAAGATTCGCCCCATCCCCGGTCTGGTCGATCTGGACTCTAGCGTCAAGGCCAACAAACCGACCATTGAGGTGCAGGTCAAGCGCGACGCCGCGTCGGATCTGGGCCTGAG
>JAYVLI010000261.1:0-5069 GCA_043759535.1 Betaproteobacteria bacterium
GCGCGCAGCTTGGCGCCCAGCGGCTCAAGGCGCAGGGTTTTGTCCACCGTGGTCAGGCTTTGCAGCTTGTTGTAGTCAATGATGGCCACCAGGTTGTCCAGCTGGTGGTGGGCGGCAAACATCATGGCCTCCCAGTTGCTGCCCTCGCCCAGCTCCCCATCACTGAGCAGCACCACCGTGCGCCAATCAGCGCCTTGGCGTTTGGCGGCCAGCGCCTTGCCGGTGCCAAACGGCAAGCCGTGGCCCAAAGACCCGGTGGAAAACTCCACCCCAGGCACCTGGTGGCTGACGTGGTTCATCAGGCGGGAATGGTCTTGGCCGTAACTCTCCAGCTCGGCCGCATCAAAAAACCCGCACTCGGCCAACGCGGCATACACCGCCACGCAGGCGTGGCCCTTGCTGAGCAAAAAACGGTCGCGGCTGGCCCAAGTGGGTTCAGTGGGCCGCACCCGCAGCGCGGCGCCGTACAGCACGGCCACGATGTCGGCGATGGACAGCGCACTGCCCACGTGGGACGCCTTGGCGCGGTACACCATGCGCAAGGCTTGCACACGCATGCGGCGGGCCAGTTCGGTGGTCTTGGCGGTCTGTTGCGCCACCTCACGAACCGCGTGTTCAGCGTGCGCCATGGCCGGCTCCTGGTTGCAGGGTGTTGAGTTGCGCAATCAAAACCGCGTGGGCCTGGGCATGCAGAAACGCATAGTTGGTCTCCACCGTGTCGTCGGTCACCTGCTCGATGCGGCGCACACCGTTTGGCCCGACTGCCCAGCAGCGGTAACCCAGGTCAGCCAGATAGGTCAGCATGTCATTCGGGTGGTAGCCAAACGGCAATGACCATTTGCGCAGCAGCTCGGTAAAAATCACCGGCTTGTGGCGCGCCAGGGTCTGGCCACCACCACGCATGACCAGCAGTTCAGCGCCTTCCACATCGCATTTGATGAAGTCTGGCGTGATGCCGTGGTTGGCCACCCAATCATCCAACGTGAGCGTCAGGCCCACCACGCTGCGGGCGTCTTGCGCACCGGCCACATTCAGCAGTGATGCATTGGTGCCGCTTTTGGGGCTGATGAAAAAGTTGACCGCGCCGCTGCTGCTGGACAAACCGTGGTTGTAAATCACCACCCGCCCGGCCACCCCATTGGCAGCCACGTTGCGCTGCAAGTAGGCATAGGCCGTGGGCATGGGCTCAAACGCATGCACCTGGGCTTGCGGCTGGCGCTGCGCAAAGCGCACCGCGTACCAGCCGATGTTGGCACCCACGTCCAGAATCTGTCGCGCACTGGCGGCAAGCAAGTCCATCACCCGGGTTTCGTCGGGCTCGTAATGCTCAAAGTTCATCACCTCGATGGGCGCCACCCGGGCTTCGTCGGCTGGGCAGTGCAGCCAGACGCCGGATGCCGCTTGATCCACAGCGCCCTGCCCTGGCTCGGCAATGCAAAAGCGCACGCCCGCCGCGCTGATGTGGATCTCGCGCACATCGGTGCTGCGGGTGACCGCCACATAGTCAAACAGCGTTTGGTGGTGTTGCTGCAGCGCCTGGGCAATGAAATCCGGCTTGTTGACCAGGCCGGCGTGGAACTGCTGTTTCAGGGTTTGGAATGTCATTGCTGAATCTCTGGGTCATGCTTGACAAACGCGTTTTGCAAACGCGTCAAGCCTGGTGGGCCTCAATCATGCGGCGGAACCCGGTGGCCGGGCTGATGTGGGCGCGCCAGCCCAGGGCCTGCAGGCGGCTGACATCCGGCACCAGCCGGTTGTAGGCGCTGGGCAGGTAGTTGCCAGTGCTGGTGGCCGTGCTGCGCTGCACTTGCAGGGCACGCTCGGGGTACAAGTCCACCAGCAACTGGGCCAGCTCATACACCGACAACTCACCCGCCGGGTTGGCCACGTTGTAGGGCACGGCGGGCTGGCCTTTGAGCAACACGCTGAAGAAACCCGCCACCGCGTCTGACGCATAACAAAACGCACGGCGTGTACTGCCGTCACTGGCCATCACGATGGGCTCGTTGCGCAGCACATTGAACACAAAATCGGCAAACACCCGGCCGTCATCGGCCTGCAGGCCCGGGCCGTAGGTGTGGAAGGGCCGCACGATGTAGGCCGGCACCTGGTGCTGCTGGTGCCAGGCCACACACATGGTTTCGCCCATGCGTTTGCTTTCGGCATAACAGGCACGCACGGTGGCCGGGTTGACCACGCCGTAGCCATCCTCAGGCAGGCTGGCCTGTGCCGACACCGCGCCGTAGACCTCGCTGCTGCTGACGAACAAAAACGCTTGTGCGTTGCCGGTGCGGCGCAAAGCCTCCAGCAGCGCTGCCGTGCCCACGGTATTGGGCAACAGCGTGCCCACCGGGTCAGTGCCATAAAAACGCGGGCTGGCCTGGCTGGCGGCGTGCAGCACATGGCTGCAGCCTTGAATGTCCGGCACGGCGATGGTGTTCAAGTCCCATTCCAGCAGGCTGAAATCGGAGCGCTGCAGCAGATCGGCAAAACGGGCTTGGGCGCGGCCCAGGTCGCGCACCAGGGCCACCACTTGCACTGGTTTGTCCACCTGGCCGGCGGCATGCAAAGCCAGCAAGCTGCGGGTGAGGTGGCCACCCAAAAAGCCGGCTGCACCGGTGACCAACACCCGGGCGCCCGAGAGTTGCTGCCACGGCAGATCACGCGCCAGCACGGCCTGGATGTCAGCCGCCAGCACGGCGTGCATGGCGGGGCTGTGGGGGGGTGGGCTCAGCATGGGCTGTGCTCCGGGGTGGGTTGGTGCTGGGGTGATGACGAATGGCCCACCCATTCAGCGGTGCGCAGAATGGCTTGGTCCAGCGTGATGTGCGGCCGCAGGCCAAACTGCTGCGCCATGCGGCCAAGATCAGGCAGATAGCGCTGCACCGGTGCGCCAGGCACCGCACTTTTTGCCACCGTAACGCTGGAGCTTGAGCCCAGCACCGCACACACCCGCTGCGCCAGCGCGGCGATGGACACGGCCTCGTCACCACCCACGTTGTAGGCCGTGCCACTCTGGCCTTTGAGCAGCAGTGTCCACAACCACAGCGCCAGGTCAGCCGCGTGCAGGTAGCTGCGCAGCGGCGTGCCGTTACCCTGGATCAACAGCGGCTCGTCACGCAGTGCGGCACCAATGAAATTACCGATGGCAAAGTGTTTGTCCAGCGGCAGGTGCGGGCCGACAAACGCAAAACAGCGCGCCACCGGGATCTGCAAACCGTGCGTGGCGGCGGCCAGCGCGCACAACAGCTCAGCCGCGCGTTTGCCCTCACCGTAGGCCGATGCCGGCTGCAGGCAATCGGGCGCGCCAGCATGGTCCTCCGCCAGGCGTTGTTGGCCGGGTGGTGTGGCGCCGTACACCGCACCCGAGCTGAGCAGCAGCAAACGCTGCGCCCCTGCCCGCTGGGCCTGCTGCAGCACTTGCTGGGTGCCACGCACGCAGGTGTCAAAGGTCTCGGCCAATGAATGCGGCGCCACCACATCCGTAGCGGCGTGGATGACATGGCTGATGTGCTGCACCGCCGGCAGCACAAAGCTGCGCACATCGCCCTGCAGCAGCGTGACGGGTGAGGCAAGAGCCAGCGCCGGATGCTGGGCGGTGAAACGCGCCGCATCACGGGTCAGCACAGTGACGCGCAAGCCAAGACCCAAGGCCCGGTCCGCGTGCAACAGGCTGGCCAGCAGCCATTTGCCCACAAAGCCGGTGCCACCGGTGAGCAGCAGATGCTGGCCACGCAAGGCAAGCCAGGCGCCGCCCACGCCGTGTTGCACGTGGTCCAGGTCCGCCTGCGGCAGACCGAATGAAAACGGGGTCAGAGGCATAGGCCGGTTGCTGAAAAAAACGCTTAAAAATTGAGCCCGAAGAACTCTTCCAGCCGCTCAGCGATGTAGTCCAGCTGCTCGGTACCAAGCGCCGGAAACGTGCCTAGCCAGAAGGTCTGGTTCATCACCGTGTCGGTGTGGGTCAGGCTGCCGCTGATGCGGAAGTTGCGACCCATCATGTAGGGCTGCTTGCTCAGGTTGCCCGCAAACAGCAGCCGGGTGCCGATCTTGTGCTGCTCAAGATAGTTGATCAAATCACTGCGCTGTACACCGGACGAGGCCCGCAACACCAGCGGGAAACCAAACCACGACGGCTCAGCGTTGGGTGTGGCCTCGGGCAGCATCAAAAAATCAGTGCAACTGCGCAGCCGGTTCTTGAGGTAGGCAAAGTTGGCACGCCGCTTGGCGATGAACTCATCCACCCGCGCTAATTGGGCCAGGCCACACGCTGCCTGCATGTCGGTGATCTTGAGGTTGTAGCCCAGGTGGCTGTAGGTGTACTTGTGGTCATAACCCTGGGGCAACTGGCCTTGCTGGTGGCAAAAGCGCTTGTTGCAGGTGTTGTCCTTGCCGGGCGGGCAATAACAGTCGCGGCCCCAATCCCTGAATGATTCAGCAATCAGCTTCAACTCAGGGTTGTTGGTGAACACCACACCACCCTCGCCCATCGTGATGTGGTGGGCCGGGTAAAAACTGAGGGTGGCAATGTCACCAAAGGTGCCCACCATCTGGCCGCGGTAGGTGGCGCCCAGGGCGTCGCAGCAATCCTCCACCAGCCACAACTTGTGCTTTTTGCACAGCGCCAACACCACATCCAGGTTGAACGGGTTGCCCAATGAATGGGCCAGCATGATGGCTTTGGTCTTGGGCGTGATGGCGGCCTCGATCAGGCTGGCATCGATGTTGTGGGTGGCCAAATCCACATCCACAAACACCGGCACCGCGCCAAACTGCAAGATGGGGTTGACGGTGGTGGGAAAGCCCGCCGCCACACCAATCACCTCGTCGCCCGGCTTGATGGCGCGATCACCCAAACGCGGTGAGGTGAGCGCCGAAAACGCCACCAGATTGGCCGACGAGCCCGAGTTAACGGTGAGCACATGCTGCACCCCCAAAAACTTGGCCAGTGCGGCCTCAAACGCGGTGTTGAAACGGCCGGTGGTGAGCCAGCCGTCCAGCGACGCGTCCACCATGTATTGCAGCTCCAGCGCGCCAATCACCTTGCCGGACACCGGCACTGCCGTTTC
>JAYVLI010000262.1:0-17889 GCA_043759535.1 Betaproteobacteria bacterium
GGCGCCCGGCGCTGGCATCACCAAGCGGGCCGGCCTCAGGCGCAGGATGTCGGCTTGCAACTGCGCAGCCAAGCGGCCGGCGTTGCCGGTTGCGTCCAATCGCGCGCAGTGCAGCGGGCGGCCATGGGCTGTCAAAGCTAGGAGTGTGGGCGGCAGAACGAAATCGGCTGCAACAGTCGCGGACGAGTCCCACTTTGTCCCGGTTTTTCGTTGCGTACCTACGGGTACGCGCCTCAAATCCGGGCGCAAATTAGGCTCTCGCCCCACCTGTTTCGCTTCGATCTCTTCTGCCGCCCACACTCCTATCGCGAAGTGACGCGTCGCCGCCAGAAACATCACCATGGCACCCCGCAGCCGGCCCGCGTGTTCACGCCTTCTTCGCCCAGGCGCTGCACCAGCCCGCACCAGCCACCTGCTTGCCGGCAAACAGCGGGCAGCCGCCTGCCTTGTCGGTGGCTTTGCCCTGGTAGAGCGCGCAACTGGTGCAGTTCTGGCCGGCGGCGAACTTGGGGTATTTCTTGACGTCGACGCGCTCGGCGTCTGCCACATAGCCCAGCGCGGCGGCCTGGGCGTCCTTTTCGTCGAGCAGCGCCTGGGCCTGCGCGCCTGCGGTAAGCGCTGCGCCTGAGGCAGCAAGCGTCATCAGAAACACACGACGGGGCAAGAGTTGATTCATTTGAGACGCCTTCAATTGGGGTGGAGGGTAAGAACGAGCGGTTCAGGCGGCGAAGCGACGGGGCGCTTGTCGATCTGCAGACGCCGCTGCAGCCGCCGACGCAGCGTCAGCGCAGGCCATGGACGCTGACCCCACATCGGATTCAGCCTGCAGCAGCGCCGCAGACAGTGCCTGCGCCGACAGCCAGGCGCCTTCGACACCACAGCCGCCGAGAAAGTCGCCGCAAACACCCAAGCCCTGCGCAGCGTCCCACCAAAACGATGGAGCCGGCGTGCTTCCATGCGCCTGTGGGGTCGCGTAGCGCCAGCGGTGTACGGTGCAGTGCTGCCAATCGACTGGCCGGCCCAGGCTGTCGGCCAGCGCGACCTGCATCTGCTGCTGCACCCAGGCGGCCGGTTGTTCCAGGTGCCGACGGCTCCAGCCCGTTCGAGCATGGGCGACCCAATGCGCCTGTCCGGGCACGGATGCCCGGCCCGGACGTGCGTCGTTGCGCAGCACCCAGGCCAATGGGCCGGTGGGCGGCCGAGCCAAATCCCAACCCGATTCGGCGTCGGTGTCATCGGCGATGCCCAGCAAGGTCCAGCACGGCTGCATCAGGGCAGTGGACGCGTGCCGTGCCCAGTCCAGCCGGTGCGGGTTGAGCAATGGTGCAGCCTGCGCCGGGGGCAACGCCAACAACACCGCATCAAACTGCGCGGCATGGCGCTCACCGCCGGCTTGCACTTGCCAGCCAAGCGGGCCTGGGCACAGGGCATCGACTTCGAAGGCCATGCGCATGGGCACACCATGCAACAGATGGCGACACAGCGCAGGCATGTCGGGCGCCGGCACGTACAACATGGCGCCGCCGTCGAGCGGCAAGCTGCCGGGCGCCAGCCTGGGCTTCCACCCGGCCAGCCAATGCGGCTTCAGGGCACGGTCTACAAAGGCTTGAAAAGCCGGCTTGCTGGCCGTGAAGCCCAAGGCACCGTGGTCAAGCCGCGTTGTCGCGGCATGCCCTTGGCGATCGACCCAGTTGACCTGGCGGGTGGCCAGGCGACCGCCCGGCCCACGGGCCTTGTCGAACACATGGACCGGGTGCCCGGCGAGCGTCAATGCATGCGCCGCAGTGGCCCCGGCAATGCCGGCGCCAATTACTGCAACAGCTTGACGTTTGCGAGTCATGATGTGCGGGAGTGTATGACATTCGCGATTCATACCGAGTTCATGTGAAATGCACATGCAGTGATATGCTGTATATCGGTGTCAAATGAGAGTCAAGCAGGAAGCGGCATGAAAAAAACTGCGTCATCCGCGCAGTCTCCCCTGCCCGCAACGGGCAAGGCGGCGCCGTTTCTGCACCGGAGCGGCGCGGTGGCCAGCATGTTGCGCATGCCGGTGGCCACACTGCGTGTGTGGGAGCGCCGCTACGGGGTAACCCAGCCAGCGCTGACGCCGAGCGGGCAGCGCCTGTATTCGGCCGACGACGTTCGGCGGTTGGCGTTGATCAAACAGCTGACAGACCTGGGCCACGCCATCGGTAGCTTGGCACCGCTGAACATGCCGCAACTGCAGCGTGTGGCCTCCACCCATGCACAGGCCTCGGCGGCCACCCAGCGCAACGCGCGCTCCGATACGGCCCACGCGCCGCCCGTGCGGGCCTGGCGGCTGGCCGTGATTGGCGCGGCGCTGGGGTCCCGCTTGCAGCGACCCGCGCTGCTGCGTCGGCTGGGCCGGCCCGTGCTGCTGCTGGGGCCGTTTGACAATGTTGCGCAGGCCGCCGCTGCACCGCAAAGTGCGCACCTTGACGCCTTGCTCTTCCATGCGCCGCAACTGCACGAAGGCTGGCTGGCGGCAGTGGACGCGGCTGCCCCAGCGCTTGTGGGGGTGCCAAAGGCGGTGCTGTACAGCTTTGCTGCAGACCCGGTGTGCGAGGCATTGGCGACGGTTGGCACCGCCTTGCTGCGCGAGCCGCAGCCCGACGTGGTGGTGGCGCAATGGCTGAACAGCCTGTCGTCCAAGGCCGCCACGGCGCCGCAGTCCGCAGTAGACCTGCCCACACCAGAGGTCGACACCATGCCGCCGCGCCGCTGGAATGATGCCGCCCTGGCCGACTTTGCGAACCTGTCGGCGACGATTGCCTGCGAGTGCCCGCGCCATGTGGCCGAATTGCTGATGCAGCTCTCGCACTTCGAGGCCTACAGCGCCGTGTGTGCGCACCGCAACGCAGCGGATGCCGATTTGCATGCCTACCTGCGTCGGGTTGCCACCGCCTCGCGTGTTCGTTTCGAGGATGCACTCGAGCATGTGGCCCTGCACGAAGGCCTGCTGTTGCCGTCATCGGCGCGGGCTGGCGAGACGGCGGTGGCACCCCCTGCGCGGCGCGCCAAGGTCATCAGGGCCGCAAGGCCAGGCCATCCAACATGAACTGGGTCTTGAACACCGGGCGCCGGCTTGCACGGCCGCGCCCAAGCCCGCAACGGTTCTCCAATCTGCACCCTGCCATGCATCGCTTGCTGCTGCTGCTCACACTCACCGCCATGCCCTTGTTCAGCCACGCCATCGACGAACCCAAGTTCGAGGTCATCAGGCAAATCGACACCGTGGAGTTGCGCCAGTACGCGCCCTATGTCGTGGCCGAGGTGGTGCTGGACGCCACGGCCGAAGACGCAGGCAGGCGGGCCTTCCCGATCCTGGCCGGCTACATCTTCGGCAAGAACAGGGGCGAGCGGAAGTTTGCGATGACCGCACCGGTGACGCAGACGGCCGCGCCCGTGAAGATGGCGATGACCGCACCAGTGACGCAGGCTGCGGTGCCTGGCGGCATGCGGGTGCAGTTTGTGCTGCCCGAGGGCGTGACGCTGGAATCTGCTCCCGAGCCGCTGGACCCGCGGGTGCAGTTGCGTCTGGTGCCGGCCAGCCAGTGGGCGACCATCCGCTACTCAGGCAGCTGGTCGCAGGCCAACGACGGCGAACATCTGGGCAAGCTGCAAGCGACGCTGGCTGCCGCCGGCGTTGCAACACGAGGCCCGCCCGTGCTGGCGCGCTACGACGGCCCCATGACGCCCTGGTTCATGCGCCGCAACGAAATCTGGTTGGCACTGCAATGAACCCTGCAATTTTCCGGCGGTACATCTGGGTTGCTTTGCTGCTGGCAGCCAGCGCCGCGCTGGCACAGCCCGCTGCACTGGCCGAGCGCTACAGCCCTGTGCCGGCCAATGCCGACGGCATCGGCAAGCGTTACATGGGGCGCGAGATCGCGGCCGTGATGGGCTGGCAAGGCGCAGCATGGCTTGAGCGCGAAGAACGTGACCGCGAAGAGCGCACCGACCTGTTGCTTGCCGCCCTGGCGCTGCAACCCGGCATGGTGGTGGCCGACATCGGCGCAGGCACCGGTTATCTTTCGCGGCGCATGGCACCGGCGGTGATGCCGGGCGGCAAGGTCTGGGCTGTGGATGTGCAGCCCGAAATGATCAGCCTGCTGCAGGCCGGCGCGAAGCGCAGCGGGCTTGCGCAGATCGAGGCGCAGCTTGGCGCGGTGGACGACGTCAGGCTGCCCGGTGCTGCGGTGGACCTGGCGGTCATGGTCGACGTTTACCACGAGCTGGCCTACCCGTACGAGGTGATGGCCAGCGTGCTGAAGGCCCTCAAGCCCGGCGGTCGGGTCGTTTTCGTCGAGTACAAGGCCGAGGACCCGCGCGTGCCCATCAAGCCGCTGCACAAGATGAGCGAGGCGCAGATCAAGCGCGAGGCCGCCGCCTTTGCGCTGGACTGGGAGCGCACCGTGAGCACGCTGCCCTGGCAGCACGTGGTGGTGTTCCGCAAGCGGGGCTGAGCCCGCGCGCACAAGCCCGGAAGGGCTTGCGCGGCAGGCGGAAGCCCAAGTGCGATTTCACGTGCGAGGGCTGATGGCCCGGCCGGCTTGCCACCGACGACCTTTCCAACGCAAGGAGCGACACCATGATGTTGTCTTTGGCTGTCCTGAGCACTGCCCTGTTGTTTGGTGGCATGACGCTGTATGCATTCGGCTTTGCCGTCTTCCTGTTCACGGCGCTACTGGCAAAGACTGCAGGCGAGACGTTGCGCCGCGCCTCTCCCTGGTGCTACACGGTCGTGATGGCCACGTTGGCTGCGGCCGCTTTGTGCTTGAAGGCCGGCGAGCGTGCTCGGCGCAGGCCGGTGTAACGCGTGGCGGCGCACGCCGCGCCATCAGCAAATTGGCAACAGACAAGCCCACCGCAGACATGGCGAAAAAGAGCGCCCCATGCCGAAGCGGCCGATCGGCCGCAGCAGTCAGCGTATGTCCACCCCGAGCCGCAAGCCGCTTACGACCGGGCGAGCATCCTGCACGACCTACCGCAGAACGACGTCTACCTGTTCCCTGGTTTCGGCCCGCCGAGCGCCGGACTGGCAAAGGAACATTACCCCGGTTCACGCAGGTAGATTTCGACGCGCCGATTCAGCGCACGTCCGTATTTCTTGTCGTTTCCAGCCTGCGGAAATTCTTCGCCTCGACCCTCAACCGACAGCCGAGCCGCCGGCAGCCCCTTGTTTTCGAGGTACTTGCGCACGCTGTTGGCCCGGGCCAGCGACAAGGCCCGGTTGGCGCTCTCGGCGCCCTCGCTGTCCGTGAAGCCGACGATCTGGATCAGCAGGCTCGACAAGTTCGGGCGGGCCAGGTCAGCCGCCAAGTGATCCAGCAACGGCCGCATGTTGGCCCTGATGTCAGCGCTGTCGGTAGCGAATGAAAAATCACTGGGGAAATTGACCTGCAATTGATTGTCCTGGGTGCGCAGGACGGAAATGCCACCGCTCTGATTGGTCAATTCCAATGCAGCGCGCTTCAACTCCAGCGCAGGCGCACCCATCGCAGGTTCGGTCGGCGCCGATCCGGCCGGGCCTGCCAGGTTGGCACAACCAGACATCACCAACACGGCCGCCATCAAGGCAGCTTTCAGCAAGGCATTCATTTGGCACGTCCGTTTGATGGCTGTAACCGCATTGTCGCGGCGTTCAGAAGGCGCGGCAGGCTGAGATCAGTTGATTCAGCACGGCGATGGCGGCCACGAACAACAGGATGTGCGGCAAGCCGTCGGCCGTGAGCGTGGTCACGGGGTCCAGCAACCACAACAGCCAAAGGATGACCGAAAGGGCGGGGATCACAGGGGGTTATCTGTCAAGTCCGGCTGGCAACTTTGATCGGCCGGCGGCAGTGCGCTGAAGATGAACGCCGAGATCCCGGAGCAGCCTGTCATCGGGGGATCCTCGCCCGCCTGGGTCTGCAGGCCTGGTCGCCACCAGAGCGTCATGACACGTTGCGATTGAACACCCTGTTCTCCTGTGGTCATGCGCAATGCGTCTGTTGACGGCCAGTATGGATCGTTGCTCGCGCTGGGCAGGTTGCAGTGGGACATCGCGGGGCGCGCATCGGCATGCGTGAGCTTGCCGAATGCGAAGCTGGATCTCAGCACCCATTCCAACTCGAGCACGACCGTCACGGGGACGAACAACGTCGAGCCTTCGGCGGCGCAACCGCTGATGAGGCGCTTGGCAGCGGCAAGCTGCGACGGATTGTCCTGGACGATGCAGCGCGCCAGGACGTTGGTGTCGAGCGCTGGCATGGCGGTGCCGAAGTCAGCGCCAGGGGTTCATGTCGCCGACGCTGACGTGTTGGCCATCCTTGGCTTTCGGCGCCTTGAGCATCCCGGCCATGTCAAGGATGGACTTGGTCTTGGCCGGACGATGATGGTGCCGTCGGGCATCGCCGACCAGACCAGACGTGTGCCGGGCTTGGCGTCCACGAAAGCCCTGATGTCGGCGGGCACGGTGGTCTGGCCCTTCACCATGATGGTTGACTCAGCCATGCACTTGCTCCTGACATTCATTTTCATTGAGAGGCGGGCGCACGGGCGGGGGCCGGACAAGCCCACCATACCGTCAGGTCGGGCGAAACTACCGTCCCGGTGGCGCTCAGTGGCCACCCGATACCGACAACCAGCGACGAACTCGGCCGCCTTTGCCCTTCGGTTGCGGCACCGATCCGTCGATGCCCCGGATTCAGCAAAAGATGCGCTGTGCAAAGCTCCTGATCGCGACGGTAGAGCTGTTGGTATCGACGCGCTCCGGCGCTCCGAAACTGCGTCTATTCCCCCTCCACTGCAACGCACCATTGACAATTGAGTGGGAGTGACGCGGCCTTGGTTTTTGGCGCGCCAGGGGCGTCCAGGGGCGATCAGAAAAATGCGGGATGGCCCTGATGTGATCACGCCAGCCGTGCGTTTTGCGGAAACAGAATTTTGCGGGCGTCCTCGTCCATCTCGGTCTTGAAGGCGTGCTTGGCCTTCAGTGCTTCTGCACGCTGCGCCGCCGGTCGGGCGTTGACGGTGTCGAGCAGGCGCTTCACGTTGGGCAGCTTGGCCCAGGCATCGGCGCCCAGGATGAAGGGCACGGCCCGTGCCCAACCCCACACCGCCATGTCCACCAGCGTGTAGCGCTCGCCCAGCATCCACGGCGCCTTGGCCAGTTGTGCATCAACGATGTGCCAGTGGCGCCAGGCTTCAAAGTCATAGCGGTTCACGGCGTAGACCTTGGGCTCGGGTGCGAAGTGCTTGAAATGCACACATTGGCCCGAATAGGGGCCGATGCCGGTGGCCACAAACATCAACCATGAGTGCATCTGCGCGCGCGCGGCAAGCGTGTTCTCGGGCAGGAACTGGCCGGTCTTCTCGGCCAGGTACAGCAGGATGGCGTTGCTGTCAAAAACGACAGCATCACCGTCCACCAACGCCGGCGTCTTGGCGTTGGGGTTGATGGCGGTAAAGGCCGGCGCATGCTGCTCGCCTTTGCGGGTGTCCACCGGCACCAGTTCGTAGGGCAGGCCGGCTTCTTCGAGGAACAGCGCCACTTTGGCCGGGTTGGGTGACGGGTGGTAGTAGAGCTTGATCACGTGAATCTCCTGTCGGGGTTGGGGCTGGGGTTGGGGGTTGCGATGGAGGGTTTGGGGCTGCGTGCCGCAGTGGCCACGCCAGGCAACACCAGGTGGTGCCCACACGCATGCCCGGCAGGCCACCTTGCCCACCACGCTGCACGATGGCGCGGTTCAGCACCGCAGGTGTGGGCTGCAACTGGACTTGGCCTTGTTCGGCTGCGGCCAGCACGTCTTCTAGTGACTTCAACAGCCGCAGCGGCTGACCAGCGCGCCAGGTGACCTTCACCATCTGTCACAGCGGTGTGCGGGTGGTGTTACGGCTGGCTGGGCCCACCGGCAGCGGTGCTGAGGCAAAGATGCTGCCTTGCTCAACGTTGGTGACGGCGTAAACCTTGTCGACCGACGACGCCTGCCCGGCCGGTGCGCCGGCGCCAGGCAGCGCAGCCGTCAGCCGTGGTGCAAAATTGGCGCCTTTGTCCTGCGCCACGTCCGCATGCGAGACATCGGTGGTGATGTACAGCACCGCTTCGCCGCCAAACCAGCCGCGCAGCAGCGGCAGTGTCAGCGTGAGTGCGGCAGCACCCGGGCCTTGCCCTGAGGGCAGGCTGCTGCAGGCCGATAGCGCTGTGGCCAGACCGCCAACGGCCAGCGCATGGCGCCGGGCGGAAAGGCGTTCTTGGGGAGAAATCGGATGCTGGCCCATGGTGTCCCGACAAAAGTGTGCTGGCGGCACAGTGAGACGGATCGTCTGCGATGAAACGCAATCTGCAACGCATGGTCTCACCATCCACCGCCACAGTGACGCCAGCGGCGCGCTATCAGCACATTGCCAGCACGCTGCGGCACAGCCCGTCGAAACCGTCTTCGATGAAGTCGTGGGCGCGGTTGGGCAGTGGGTCGGGCGGGCCGGCGGGGCCCCATTCATCTGGCCGGCGCACAAAGGCTGTGCGCATGCCGGCGTCCTGCGCGGCATTGAGGTCGAAGTTGTGGCAAGCCACCATCAAAACCTGCTCTGGTGCCAGGTTCAGCCAGCGCGCGGCGGTGCGGTAGGCCTCGGCATGCGGCTTGTACGCGCCGATCATTTCGCAACTGATGATGGCGTCCCAGCTGATGCCATTGCGCCGCGACACATCCACCACCAGCGCAGTGGGCAGCATGGTGAACGACACCACCGGCAGGGCCCGGCGCATGGCGGCCAGCGCGGCCGGGAAGTCAGGCCAGGTGTCGAGTTGGTGCCAGGTGCGCCAGAGTGCGTCGCGCTGGGCATCACCCAACGCCTGCAGGCCGAAATGCGCCAAGGTCTCGTCGAGCACGCGGCGGTGTACGTCGTCCATGTGGAAGGCCGGCCGCATCTGGCCGACGATGCCCTGCATGGTGCGGCGGCGCCAGTCATTGGCCACCGCATGCCAGTCGGCCTGCAGACCGAGTGGGCTGACCACGCGCTGCAGGGCCTGCACCAACCCGCCATGCCAGTCCAGCACCGTACCGCCGGTGTCAAAGGCCAGGGCGCGGATCGTTTGTGGCAAGAGGGGTTGGGTGCTCATGGGGTGGTGGTCTCGTCTTGCTGTTGGCGCCAGGTCGTTGGCGAATACCCCAGGCGCTGCGCAAACACGCGGCCCAGGGCGCTGGCGTTGGCATAGCCCACCTCGGCAGCCACCTGCTTGACCGACAGCCCCCGGCGCAGCAGCAGGCGCGCCAAGCCCAGCCGCCAGCCGGTGAGGTAGTCACCAGGCGGTGTGCCCACAACACTGCTGAACTGCGCCGCAAACCGCGCACGCGACATGCCGGCAACGCGGGCCATGCTGTCCAACGTCCAACCACGGGCCGGCTCGGCATGCACAGCGTTGATGGCTTTGGCCAGGCGCGTATCGGCCAGGCCAGCAAGCACACCACTGTCCAGCAGCCGGTGCTGGATGGCATGGCGCAGCAACTGGATCAGCAGCACTTCGGTCAACCGGTCCACCACGGCGCCGTGGCCGCAGCGCGCAGCGGCGGTCTCGTCGAACAGCAGTTGCTGCGCCAGTTCCAGCCCCTGCAAGTGCGCCAGCGGCACCACCAGCTGCGCGGGCAGGCCACGCAGCAGCGGGTTTTCCTCGCCCGCGCCGAAATCAAAGGACGCAGACAGGAGTTGTGTGCCGGCCTGTTCGTCCGCCCAAAGCCGGTGGGCCGAGGGGCGCGCAAACAGCAGCAAGCTGGGTTCGGTCAGCACGGTGTCATGGTTGTTGGTGTCTGACACACGCAGGCTGCCTTGACGCAACAGATACAGGTGGCCCACGCCTGGCGTGGCATCAAAACCCGCCGTGCCGCAGAGCGCCCCGCTGTGGAACACGCGGGCGCGGAGTTCAAAGCGCTGCAACAGCGCTGTCAAGCGGTCGGCCATGAGACGAATGGTAGCGCCGGTGAGGTGAGCAGAGGCTTTTCGTCTGGTGCGGCGGGCGGTGCGGGTGATACCCCTACCAGGCTGGCGCCCAGCGCTGCCAGTGCCGGCAGTTGCTGTTGCCAAGCGCGCAGGGCCGGACAGCGGCAGCCGTTCGGCCCAAGCTGCGGTCATGCGGGTGGGCAGCACGGCGCAGCCCGACTCAGCGCGTCACCTTGAGACGGGACAGAAACACCTGCACAGCGGCCCAGTTTTCTTCGGCACCCGCCGCGTTGCGGTCAGCCCGCAGGGTAGCCGAGCCATGCACGCCCTTGCGTTTGGGCAAGAACAGCGTCTTGTCGCTGCTGGCCGTGGCTTGAAGCAGCTGGCGTGACTGCAAGGTTTCGTCGGGGTCACTGGACTGGGTGACAAACACCGGCATCCGCAGCGCTTTCGCCGCAGTGGCCACCGCGTTTGGCGAGCCCAGGTACTCGCCCGGCGAGAAAGCGAGCAGGCCCGACACGTCAGCCGGGTGCCGGGCCGCCAGCAGGAAGACCAGCGCAGCCGAGTAGCTGGACCCCCAGACGATGAGCGGCGCATCTTGGGCCTTGGCCCGACCCCAGGCCAGCGCCGCTTCCAGATCGGCCAGCGCAGCGTCGTACCCGGTGGACCGCCCGAGGCCCGCCACGGTGAGGTTCTGGCCACCAAACTCAGCGCCACCCGAGCGCTGGTCAATGGCCAACACATGGAAACCGGCGCGGTTCAGGCGTGGTGCCAGCGGCGTGTATTCGGCATGGCTGGACCCGGCCTGATGAAAGGCCAGGATGAGCGGCGCCCGCGCATTTGCCGCAGGCCAGAACTCGCCATGCACCTGCACCCCATCGGCAGCAGTGAGCATCACACGCTCGGAGGCGGCGAGCTTTGCAAAAAGCAGCAACAAGGCCGACAGCAGCATTCGCATGGGTTTGGGCATGGCGGGTCAGTCGTCAGTCGTCAGTCGTCAGTCTGGGTCGCGCTGCCTGTGCGCATCCTGACAGCACCGCGACCTTTGCAACCTGGCATGGACACAGCGTTGGTCAGCGCGGTGGCCGCGTGTCAGGCGCACGCTGCTGGGGCCACTCACTTCGGCGCCAGCCGGATCGCGCCGTCCAGCCGGATCACCTCGCCATTGAGCATCTCGTTTTCGAGGATGTGCTGCACCAGCTTGGCGTAGTCCGCCGGGGTGCCCAGCCGGCTGGGGAAGGGCACACCGGCAGCCAGGGCGTCTTGCACCGCCTGCGGCATTGAGAACAACATCGGCGTGCCAAAGATGCCCGGGGCGATGGTCATCACCCGGATGCCGCTGCGCGCCAGGTCACGCGCAATCGGCAAGGTCATGCCCACCACGCCGCCTTTGCTGGCAGCGTAAGCGGCCTGGCCAATCTGGCCGTCATAGGCCGCCACGCTGGCGGTGCTGATCAACACACCGCGCTCACCGGTGGGCTCCGGGCTGTTGGCGGCCATCGCCTCGGCGGCCAGCCGGATCATGTTGAAGCTGCCGATCAGGTTGACGGTGACCGTTTTGGTGAACACGTCCAGCGGATGGGCGCCGTCTTTGCCCACGGTCTTGGCGGCCGGTGCAATGCCGGCGCAGTTGACCAGGCCAAACAGGGCGCCCATGCGCTGGGCTAACGCCACAGCGGCGCGGCCATCCGCATCCTGGCTGACATCGCAGCGGATGAAGCGGGCCACCGCATCACCGCCCAGCTCGGCCGCCAGGGCCTGGCCACGCTGGTCCTGCAGGTCGGCAATCACCACCTTGCCACCCTGGCGCACCAGCATGCGGGCGGTGCCTTCACCCAGGCCGGACGCACCGCCGGTGACGATGAAAACCTTGCCGTTGATGTCCATGCGCGATCCTTTGAAATGGGGTTGTGGGTGAGTGTCTTGCCGCAGTGCCGGGAAGGGCGCAGACAGCAAAACGGCCACTTGCGGTGGCCGTTGATCGGGGTGGTGCAGGCCCAGTGTGACCCTGGCCCGTGGTGGTTCAGCCCTGCAGCGCCGCCATTGCGCGGGCGGTGATCTCGTCCACCGTGCCCAGGCCCAGGATGCGGGCATAACGCGGCGCTTGCGCGTCACCGGTGGTGGCCCAGGCGGCGTAGTAATCCACCAGCGGCCGGGTCTGGGCCTGGTAGACCTCCAGGCGCTTGGCCACGGTGACTTCACTGTCGTCATCACGCTGGATCAGGGCCTCACCGGTCAAATCATCTTTGCCGGCCACCTTGGGTGGGTTGAACTTGAGGTGGTAGCTGCGGCCCGAGGGCTGGTGGACACGGCGCCCGCTCATGCGCTCAATGATGGCCGCGTCGGGCACGTCAATCTCCAGCACCAGATCCAGCTTGACTTGCGCCGCCTTCATGGCGTCGGCCTGCGGAATGGTGCGTGGGAAGCCGTCAAACAAAAAGCCGTTGGCGCAGTCGGGCTGGGCGATGCGCTCTTTGACCAGACCGATGATGATTTCGTCGCTGACCAAGCCACCCGCGTCCATCACCTTTTTAGCCGCCACGCCCATGGTGGTGCCGGCCTTGACAGCGGCGCGCAGCATGTCGCCGGTGGAGATCTGCGGGATACCAAACTTTTGGCAAATGAAGGCGGCTTGTGTGCCCTTGCCGGCGCCTGGCGCCCCCAACAGAATCAGTCTCATCCGTGCCTCGTCAAATCTTGTGTGGACTTTGGGTCGGGCTGCCGTGGTGCAGTGTTGGTGGGCAACCCGGTATTGATTTTGAGAATAGCACGGCACTCCCTGCGCCAAGCTGACGCCAAGCCCCGGGGCAACCCGCGCAAAAGCGCAGGTCAGGCAGGCTCAACTGGCCTGGGGCAGGGCCTGAAACAATGCCCGCACGCGGGCCAGATCTTCGGGTGTGTCCACCCCCGGCCCGGGCCGCTCGGTGCTGACATGCACCGCAATGCGCTCACCGTGCCACAGCACCCGCAACTGCTCTAGCGACTCTTGCAACTCCACCGGCGCAACGGCCAATTGCGGGAAGCGCCGTAAAAAGCCGGCGCGGTAGGCATACAGCCCGACATGGCGCAGTGGCGCGGGGGCAGTGGGCAGCTGCGTGATGCCGCGCGCAAAACCATCCCGCCACCAGGCGATGGGCGCGCGGGAGAAATACAGCGCCCGGCCGGCAGCGTCCAGCACCACCTTGACCACGTTGGGGTTGCTGAACTCGGCCAGGTCGTCTATTGCATGGGCCACGGTGGCCATCACGCAATCGGGCCGCTGGCGCAGCAGGGTGGCGCAAGCGTCGATCATGGCCGGCGCAATCAGTGGCTCGTCGCCCTGCACATTGACCACCAGGTCATCCCCATCCAGGCCCAGTTGCACACAGGCCTCGGCCAACCGGTCACTGCCGCTGGGGTGGTCGGCGCGGGTCAGCAGGGCCGCAGTGCCGTGGGCCAGGCAGGCGTCAACAATGCTTTGGGCATCGGCCGCCACCACCACCCGTGCTGCGCCGCTGCGCGCAGCGGCCAACGCCACCCGCACCACCATCGGCAGGCCGGCAATGTCGGCCAGGGGCTTGTCGGGTAGGCGGTTGCTGGCCAGCCGGGCCGGGATGAGGACGGTGAAGGGCATCAGGTGGACGGTTGGCCGGGCTGATTCTTGGGTTGATCGTTGGGCGCCAGGGCGGCGGCCAGTGGGTTGGGCGCTGGCGGCGCAAAAGCCTCCAGCGCCCGCGCTTCCGATTCCAACATCACCGGGATGCCGTCGCGGATGGGGAAGCCCAGCCGGTCAGCCGGGCATTGCAGCTCGGCGGGCTGGTCAGCGGCGGCCGGCACCAGTTGCAACGCGCCTTTGCACAAAGGGCACACCAGCAGGGAGATCAGGCGGTGGTCATGGCTCATGGCGGGTTGCTCAGCGGGGCGTGCTTGGGTGGGTTTGGGTGGGCTTGGGCGTGTGCGGATTTGAACGGTGCGCAGAGTGTCTGCAAGGCCGTTGCAAACGCCGGTTCGGGCTGGAAGTCTAGCCCGGCCACCCAGACCCGGGTGCTGCCCACCGCGCTGGGCGGCAGCTTGACGGCGTCTTTCTCGGTGACTATGACCTCGTCCGTGCCGGCCGGCCAGGGCAGGGCGTTGAAAGCCTGGTGGTCGGCCAGCGGCAGGCGTTGGATGGTCAGGCCCTGGGCTTCCAGCATGGCAAAAAATGGTTCCGGCCTGGCCAGGCCGGCAGCGGCCAGCAGGGGCCGGCCACGCAACGCCGCCCAGCCGGTGTTGCTGATGCTGGTGCTGGTAGCACCGGGCGCCAGGCCGCGCCACCAATTGGCCAGAGGCTGCACACCGGCCAGACGGCGCATGCCAGTCATGCCGGGCAGGGAGGTGCTGGGTTGGGCGGCGTTGTACAGCACCAGGGTGTTGGGTGGCAGGCGGGCGGGCAGCGCCTCACGCAGTGGTCCGGCGGGCAGGCGCAGGCCGTTGCCGGCACCACGTTCATCAAACACCAGCACGGCCATGTCGTGGTGCAGCCTGTGGTGCTGCAGGCCGTCGTCGGCCAGCAGGATGTCAACAGCAGGATGGGCCATGCACAACGCCCGTGCGGCAGCGGTGCGGTCTGCGCCCACGGCCACCGGGGCGGCTGTGCGCAGATGGATCAGCAGGGGTTCATCACCCACGTCGGCGGCGGCGCTGCTGCGGCTGAGCACCACCACCGCCCGGCCTTGCCGGCCATGGCCACGCGAAACCACACCCGGTGTCCAGCCCTGCTGGCGCAGCAAGTCGACCAGGGCGATCACGGTGGGGGTTTTGCCCGCGCCGCCGGCCACCAGGTTGCCCACCACCAGCAGCGGCACCGGTGCAGTGTGGCGCTGCCGCAGGCCGCTGCGGTAGGCGGCTTGGTGCAGCCAGGCCAGCCCGGCATACACCCAGGACAAGGGCTGCAACAACCTGGCCGCCAGCGCGGGTTGCGGGCCGGCCCACAGCGCCGTCAACCAGCGGCCCAGGCCACCTGACAGAGCATCGGTCGGGCCGGGCAGGCCGGGTTGACCCAATTGGCCTGGTTTGCCAGGTTTGCCGGGTTTGCCGGCCATGGGCTCAGCGCGCGCCGCCGTCACCCGGCAGTTGGGTGGCAAAGGTCAGCTTGGGCAGGCCGGCGCGGCGGGCGGCGTCCAGCACGTTGATCACCGCCTGGTGCGGTGTCAGTGCGTCGGCCGACACGATGACCACCGCATTGGCACCGGCCGCACCGGCGGCACGCTGCAGCGTGGTGGTCAACAGCTCCAGGCTGCTGCCGTCCAGCGCGACGCGATTGACGCTGTAGCGGCCATCGGCGGCAACGGTGACCAGCACTTCTGATGGCCTGTCCTTCAGCTTGTCGGCGTCAGCGGTGGGCAAGTTGATCTGCAACTCGGCGTAGCGGTTGTAAGTGGTGGACAGCATCAAAAAAATCAGCACCACCAGCAGCACGTCAATGAAGGGGATCAGGTTGATCTCGGGTTCTTCGGTGCGGCGGCGGCGGAAGTTCATGGGGGCAGGGCGCGAAGATCGGCGCAGTCAGGCCGCTGCTGGCGCCTGGCGCACCGCAAAGCGCATCAAATGCGGTACCAGCCGTTCAGCGGCTTGCTCCAGTGCCAGCAAATGCTCGTCCACCCGACCGCGAAAGTAGCGGTAAAACATCAACGACGGGATGGCGATGATCAACCCGAACGCGGTGTTGTAGAGCGCCACGGAGATGCCGTGCGCCAGCGCCGCCGGGTTGGTGGCGCCGGTGGGCGCTTGCGACCCAAAAATCTCGATCATGCCCACCACCGTGCCCAGCAGGCCCAGCAGCGGCGCGGCCGCAGCAATGGTGCCGAGGGCATTGAGGTAACGCTCCAGCTGGTGGGCAGCGCCCCGGCCGGCGCTCTCAAAAGTCTGGCGCAGCGCCGGCTCGGCAATGCGCGGGTCGGCGATGACGGCCCGCATGCCGGCCGCCAGCACCTGGCCCAGCACCGAGTTGGCGGCCAGCTTGTTGACGACATCCATCGCCGGCAAGCTGTTGCGGCTGACGGCCAGCACTTCGTCCACCAAATTACCCGGTGCAACCCGGCGGTTGCGCAGGCTGAGCAGGCGCTCAATCACCAGCGCCAAACCCACCACGGAACACAGGATGAGGGGCCAAATTGGCCAGCCAGCGGCTTGTATGATCGACAGCAACGGGGGATTCTCGGCGGTTTGGTGGGTGGACAGGCGGGGTGTCTTGCTGGTGATTTGGCACTCGCCTGGCAGCTACTGACCGCCCTGCCAGCGCCCACCCGACCCGGCGAATTATCGCCCGATGGTTTGCTTGGTCCGAACCAGCCCTGTGCAAGGCGCGTCTGCGCTGCAGCGCAGCGCAACCCCAGCGCCACTGAACAATCCACCGGATCTGTGGACAAGTGTGTGGGTAAGCGCCTTTTGGGTCTGTCGAAATGGCGTGTTTTCAGGGTTCTGCTTGGATTGCCTTATTTTTAAGCGTCTGTTTTTCTTTCAAAATCAAGTACTTGCACCAATGCGACAGCGCTGTGACGGGGTGTTTGGCGGCGCCAGGTGTGCTGTGCTGTCCTGTGGAATTCCATGCGCGCCGGCGCGCATGGAGGCGGTCTGGTCATGAGCGCGTTTGACACCCCAGCCACGCCACCCGCCCGCGCCTGGGGTGTGGCAGCGTTGCTGTTGGCAGTGGCCGATGCGCTGTCCTCGCGCTTGGGCGCCGTCGCGGTGCGGGGCGAGATCTCCGGCTTCACCCGGGCGGCCAGCGGCCATTGCTACTTCACCCTGAAAGACAGTGACGGCAACGCGGCGCTGCTGCGCTGCGCGATGTTCCGCCGTGCTGCCAGCTTGCTGGACTTCCGCCCGGCCGATGGCCAGCAGGTCGAGCTGCGTGGCCGCATCACGGTGTATGAATCGCGTGGTGAGCTGCAGTGTGTGGTGGAGGCCTTGCAGCGGTTGGGTGCGGGCTCGCTGTTTGAGCTGTTTTTGCGCCTCAAAGCCCGGCTGGCGGCCGAGGGTTTGTTTGATGCGGAGCGCAAGCAGCCGCTGCCCGCGCACCCCCGCGCTGTGGGCGTGGTCACCTCGCTGGGCGCGGCGGCACTGCACGATGTGCTGACGGCGCTGGCACGCCGTGCGCCGCAGGTGCGGGTGGTGGTCTACCCAACCCTGGTGCAGGGGCCGGACGCACCGGCGCAAATTGTCCAGGCTCTCCAGCGGGCCCAGCAGCGTGCGGAGGTGGACGTGTTGATCGTCTGCCGGGGTGGTGGTGCGTTGGAGGATTTGTGGGCCTTCAACGATGAAAACGTGGTGCGTGCGGTGGCCGCCTGCACGCTGCCGGTGGTCTGCGGTGTGGGGCATGAAACCGATGTCACGCTGGCTGACCTGGCGGCCGACCTGCGGGCCCCCACACCCACCGCCGCCGCCGAGTTGGCCACGCCCCTGCGCAGTGACACCCTGGCTGGTGTGCAGGCCCTGGCGCTGGCGCTGCAACGTGCCGCCCAGCGGCGGCTGGACCAGCAAGCGCAACGGCTTGACCGGCTGGCCCTGCAACTGGGCCAGCCGGCCGGCCTGTTGGCCCAGCAACGGGCCAGGCTGGACGCATTGCAGGCGCGCCAGCGCCTGGCCTTGCGGCAGACGCTGCAAGACGAACAACGGGGGCTGCAGCGCCTGGCGCAGCGTTTGTTGGCTGCCGGCCAGCGCCAGCGCGCCAGCCATGACGAGCGCCTGGCGCGCCTGGCGCTGCGCTTGTCCGCCCAAGACCCGCAGCAGGTGCTGGCCAGAGGGTATGCCTGGCTGACCGACGCCAACGGCCGGCCGGTGACCCAGGCCGCCGGTTTGCAAGCCGGTGTGCGGTTGCAGGCGCAGTGGGCTGATGGACGGGCAGGTGTGCAGGTGCTGGACGTGACCCCGGGCACGCCACATGCCGCTTGATGGCGACTTGGTGGCGGCTTGGTGGCGGCTTGGTGGCGG
>JAYVLI010000263.1:0-3167 GCA_043759535.1 Betaproteobacteria bacterium
GCTGAACACGCTGCCCGCCTCCAGCATGCTGCGCACCTGGATCTCACCGCCCATCAGCCGCGCCAGGTTGCGCGAGATGGCCAGGCCCAGGCCGGTGCCACTTTGGCGCCAGGCGCGCACGTCCTCAGCCCGGTTGTGGCGGCGGAACAGCCTGGCCACGGTGTCGCGGTCCATGCCGATGCCGGTGTCGGACACGCTGAACTCGATCATGGCCTGGCCTTGGCCGCCAGGCGCCAGGCCCTGAGCGCCTGGCAGGGTGCCAGCCCCACCCGGTGCCAGGCGCTGGCATTGCAGCGTGACCACACCGGCCTCCGAATACTTGATCGCGTTGGTCACCAGGTTGAACAACACCTGGCGTACCCGTGTGCCGTCCAGCAAGGCCAGTGGCGGCAGCAGCGGGTCCAGCTCCACCAGCAGCGTCAGGCCTTTGGCCACGGCGGTGGGCTGTAGCAGCGAGCGCACCTCACGCAGCAAATCCATCAGCGCCACGGCGGTGGGCGCCAAGGTCAGCGAGCCGGCGTCCAGTTTGCTCAAGTCCAGGATGTCGTCCAGCAGGCGCCGCAGGTGCTGTGCCGATTCGTCGGCGGTCAGCAGCCAGTCGGCGGCACGTGGGTCACGGGGGGCGTCTTTGATCAGCGACAACATGCCCAGCAGGCCGTGCAGCGGTGTGCGCAGCTCATGGCTCATGTCGGCCAAAAATTCACTTTTGGCGTCGCTGGCGGCCTCGGCGTCGATGCGGGCGTCCCGCAGCTCATCGGCCAGGCGTGACAGACGGTGGCGGCGCAGCTCCAGCGCCCGCACCTGGCGCAGCGTGATCACGGCAAACAGCACCACCATCGCCACCAAAAAACCAGTCAGCGCCAGGCCGATCTGGTTGTGGTTGCGCACCTGGGCCTGCCGCTCAGTGACCTGCTCAGCCACCCGGTGTGACGCGTCCAGCATCAACTGGTGGATCGGGGAATCCAGCGCCTCCAGCGCCTGCAGCAGCGCGTTGGCCGCTTGCGGGCTGATGGCCACCTGCGGCTGGCCGCCCAGGTACAGGTCAGCCTGGCGGATGAAGCGGTCCACATCACGCATGGTGGTCGAGTTGTCGGTGCTGCTGGCCAGCAGGCGGCGCGCCCGGTCGCTGCCCAGCAGTGACACCCGGCTGACAAACACGTCGTAGCGCAGTTGCAGCGCAGCGGTGTCGGCGGGCACGGCGTCGCGGCGCAATTGCTCGCGCAGGCGCAGGTATTCGGTCTCCATCTGCTGCAGGCTGAGCACCAGGTAGTCGTCCTGGTACTGCACCGTCATGTTGAGCAGGGTGTACTGGCGTGCCTGCACAAACGCCGCCGCCAGCAGCGTGGCCAGCAACAGCAGGCCGGTCAGGCCAAACCAGGGCGACAAGCGCTGCGGACCACCGTCATAGGCCGCCTGCCTGGCGGCCTCATTCGGGGAGGGCTGGGGCCGCGCCGGGCTCATTGCACCTCAATAGCCCGCAGCTGCCAGGCGCAGCGGCTGTAGTACACCGCGTTGCGCAGCTCGGCATGCTGGTCAAACGGGTAGATGACAAACAGCGGGCCTTTGTCGCGCACGGCCATGGGCTTGTCGTCCATCAGACGGGCCAGCAGCACGTCGTGCTGCAGCACATCGTCAAACGGCAGGTCAACCCGGTAGTCATTCAGCGCCACCAGCCGCAACTGGCTGCCGTGAAAACCGGCGCTTGCCAGCACATCCCGCAGCAGCGGGCCGGTGAACTTGCGTGGCTGGCTGAACCACGGTGTGTTGGTGCTGAAACCGGTTTGCGGCAGGCGCGCCAACGCGGCCATGTCGAACTGCGTCGGGCTGGCACGTGGGCGATCCCGCAAGCGGCTGGAGACCGTCAGCACCACTGGCCCCGGTGGAGCATCCACTGCCCATGCACTGCTGGCCGCCTGCATGGAAACAGCGGCCAACCCCAGCAAACTGCGACGTTGCATCGGTGAAAACATCCCGAAATGGCAAGAAAGAATGGTAACTGGCCTGTGGTGGCGTATTGACGGCTTCTGCATCAGCCTGTGCCTGAATCCAACCCGGCTTGTCACCCGCAACACAGCTTGCGGGTTGACCGGGATGTTGTGGCGGTAGGGGCTGCGGTAAACAAGCGGGTTGAAATGGTTGCCAAATTTGCCCGCCTGATTTTGCGGGTCTGAATTTGCCCACCGGCTGCCCAGCAATTGCCCAGCAATTGCCCAACACCAACCTACATCGCGCCCACCATGACCACACCCATGCCCACGCTCAGCACCCACCGCCTCCACGATGCCATCTGGCCGCGGCGTTTGCCCCGTCACTTGGTGTTGCCCGAGACCAGCCTGTGGGTCAATCTCGACGTGTCGGCCCGGCGCTACCCCAACAAGCCGGCCTACCAATTTTTGGGCCGGGCCATGCCGTACACCACGCTGCATGCCCAGGCCGAGGCGCTGGCCGGCTGGCTGCAGGCCCACGGCGTGGGCAAGGGTGACCGGGTGGTGGTGTTCATGCAAAACTGCCCGCAATTTGTGGTGGCGGTGCATGCGGTGTTGCGGGCCGACGCCGTGGTGGTGCCGGTGAACCCGATGAACAAGGCGGATGAGTTTGGCCACTACATCAGCGACCCTGGCACAGCCGTGGTGCTGACCACCGCCGACCTGGCCGCTACCGTGGCCGAGGCCGATGCTCGGCTGCCGGCCCACCAGCGCCTCAAACACACCGTGGCCACCCGCTTCACCGACGCCATGCCCGCCGTGCTGGACCCGGCTGAAGCGCCCAGCCCGACCATCCTGCAGTGGCTGCAGGCTGACCCGGTGCTGCCGGCCGGCACCACCCGCTGGGTGGACGCCCTGGCGGCCGGCCATGTGCCCGGTCCACACACCGCCGGCCCGGACGACCTGGCCCTGCTGCCCTACACCAGCGGCACCACCGGCCTGCCCAAAGGCTGCATGCACACCCACCGCACGCTGATGCACAACGTGATGGCCGCCGGCATCTGGGGCTGCAGCACGCCCGAGACGGTGAGCCTGGGCGTGGTGCCGATGTTCCACATCACCGGCTTCATCTACGGCTGCCTGGCGCCGGTGGCCGGTGGCAATACCACGGTGATCCTGCCGCGCTGGGACCGGGAGCTGGCCGGCCGGCTGATCGCCCGCCACCGGGTGTCGCACTGGACC
>JAYVLI010000264.1:0-2739 GCA_043759535.1 Betaproteobacteria bacterium
AGGGAGCGCTCTTTGCCTTCTTTGAGTCGTACGATGTTCATGAGGGTATTGTCGCGCTGCTCGCCAAGGGACCGCCCAACACACCCACTGCAGCTTACACGCCCTAAATAGTGACAAATGCCACATTTGCGCGCATTTCAACCCCAAAAATCACCCATTTCGCCGTGCGGGTGGATGCGTCAGCGACCGCGAGGCCCGAGTTTGGGACAATACAAGGTCGCCTGCGACGCTGACACCACGCCCTTGTGGGGCGGCGGCCCTTCTCCAGCCTGTTGATTCCTGCCTTGTTGTTGCCCTCTCACTCCTCGCCCATGCGCACCCCTCTCTCGCCTTTGACCCCCCTCACCTTTTGGCAGGGACTCAGGGCGTGGCTGGTGTTGTCGGTTGGCGTCTTTTTACTGGTCTGCGCTGCGACGGCACAGACCCAGCCGCGCACCGTGCTGGACCTGGACACCCGCAACCAGCCGGTGTTGCTGCAGGACTGGGGTGACTACTGGATTGACACCACCGGACGCTTCACCCCCGAGGAAGTCACCCGAACCCCCACCCTCCCCTGGCAACGCACCGCCACCGACGCGATTTACCCCTTGACCACGGGCCAGGTGATGTGGGTCCGTTTCAGCGTACCGCCCGCCCCCGACGCCGAGCGCTGGTACCTGGAAGTGCTGCTGCCCACCATAGACCGGGCCTCGCTCTATACCCTGGACAGCCTGGGCCGCTGGGACGAACAACGGGCCGGTGACCAGATCGCGGTGGCCGATTGGCCGGTTCCGCACCGCCACCCGCTGCTGCCGATTGAGGTGTCCGCCGAGGCGCCGAGCAGCTACCTGCTGCGGCTGGAAAGCAACCACGCCGTCAGCGCTCCACTGCGGTTCATCAGCGAGGCCCGGCTGTCCAATTCCGAGCAGCAGGTGTCGCTGATCCTGGGTATCTTCTTCGGGCTGACCGGTCTGGCGGCCGTGGTGTCGGCGCTGGGAGCCTTGTCGCTGCGGGATGCGGCCTACGCCTGGTTTGCACTGGCGGTGCTGCTGCTGAGCCTGACACAAGCCACCATCACCGGCATTGGCGGGCTGCACCTGTGGTCCCATTCACCGTGGTGGAATGATGTGTCCACGCCGACACTGCCCATCCTGACCACCTCGGCATCGCTGATGTTTATCTCCAATGCCGTGGCGCTGCCCGAGCGATCCAGGCGCTTGCACTGGCTGGTCGTGGCGCTGTCTGGTTTGGGGCTGGCGGTGGCTGCTTTGCTGGCCGTGCTGCATGCAGGCGCACGCGACGGCCTTTTTGTGACGGCGCTGCTGCTGTTGCAGCTGTGCGGCCTGGGAACCATGCTCTGGGCCTGGCGCCGGGGTGATCGTTTCGCCCCGTGGCTGCTGCTGGCCTACCTGCCGGTGATTGTGACTGCAGGCTGGACACTGATGCGCCATCTGGGGTTTGTGCCCAGCGGTTTCCTGACGCAGTACGGCATGCAGCTGGGCGTGGCCGTGCACCTGCCCATCGTGATGGTGGTGCTGATGCTGCGCAGCCAGCATCGGCGGGAAAATACGCGCCGCATCCAGGGTCTGGACCGCGTGGACCCCGCCACAGGCCTGATCAATGGCCATGTGTTTGCCGAGCGGTTGATGCGCATGATTGCGCGCTCCGGGCGGCTGCGCCACCAGAGCGCGGTGTTGCTGATTGACCTCGTGAACTCGGAACAAATCCAGCGTGATTTTGGCCGCAAGGCCGCCGAAGACCTGCCGCTGCGGGTGGCCGAGCGCCTGCTGTCCACCGCCCGTGAGATCGACAGTGCCGCGCGCCTGTCCGAGCGGCGGTTTGGCATGCTGGTCGAAGGGCCCTTCACCGCCGAAGACGCCGCCACGCTGGGGCCACGCATCGTGGCGCGCTGCCTGATGCCCTACAAGGGCCTGCACGTGGACTGCATTGCCCAGGTGCAGGTCGCCTATGCCCTGGTGCCGCACAGTGGCGACAACGCCCACGGCGTGCTGACGCAGCTGGAAGAGCGGCTGATGCTGGAGCCGGCCAACAGCCGCCGGGCGGTGTTTTCCTTGCATGACAAAACCCCGGACGCCCCGGAATCCCGGCGCGCAGGCTTGCGCCGCAACAGCCAGCGGCAAGACCATTAAAGCGCGTCAGTCGGGCTTGGCTTTGCGGGCTGCTTTACCGGTTGTTTTCGCCCGCGGGTGAGCCTTGTCGTAGACCTGCGCCAGGTGCTGGAAGTCCAGCCGGGTGTAGACCTGTGTGGTGGTGATGCTGGCGTGGCCCAGCAGCTCCTGGACGGCGCGCAGGTCCCCACTGGACTGCAACAGGTGGCTGGCAAACGAGTGGCGCAGCATGTGCGGGTGCACGGGTGTGACCAGCCCCGCCGACCGGGACCGCTGCTTGAGCCGCAGGCGAATATGCTGCACCGACAGGCGGGTGCCGCGCGCGCTGACAAACAGCGCAGGACTGTCGGCCGCACGCACCCAGCCGTCCCGCGCGGCCAGCCAGGCCTGCAATGCCACCAGCGCCGGGCCACCCACGGGTACGATGCGGCGCTTGCCGCCCTTGCCCAGCACATGCGCCTCGCCCGCCTCCCGATCAATCCAGCAGCGTGACTGGGCGCTGCCACGCACGTCCAGCCCGACCAGCTCGGCCAGACGCAGCCCGCAGCCGTACAGCAGCTCGGTCATGCAGCGGTCACGCAGCGCCATGCGGGCCAGGTCCTCGGGGCTGTGGGCGCGGCTTTCGCCGGCC
>JAYVLI010000265.1:0-17702 GCA_043759535.1 Betaproteobacteria bacterium
GCCGTTCAAGGTGGAATACACCGCTGGCCAGCCGTATGTGGGCGCCACGCTGTCGATGTACCCGGCACCGGGCAGCCACGGTGGCATGGGCAACTACATCGCCTGGGACGCCGGCACCGGCAAGATTGTGCAAAGCCATGCCGAGAAATTCTCGGTCTGGAGCGGCGCAATGAACACGGCGGGTGGCTTGTCGTGTTACGGCACGCTGGAGGGTTACCTCAAGTGTGTGGACAAGAAAGACATCAACAAAGAACTGTTCAAGTTCAAGACCCCGTCCGGCATCATCGGCAATGTGTTCAGCTATGAGCACAAGGGCAAGCAGTACATCGGCGTGTTCTCGGGCATTGGTGGCTGGGCCGGCATCGGCATGGCGGCTGGCCTGGAGAAAGACAGCGACGGCCTGGGCGCTGTGGGTGGCTACAAAGAGCTGAGCCAGTACACCGAATTGGGTGGCTCGTTGACAGTGTTTGCACTGCCCAACTGAGCGGCATCATCCGGAACCGGTCACGCCGGTTTTGGGTCCGATGAGGGGTGGGTGCTGCGCCGCAGTGCCCCCCTTTTTTGTCACGATGGATGAGTTTGCACATGCGCCGGAACCTACTGTCCGTATTGATCCTGCTGGCCTCCACCACCGCGTTTGGCCAGGCGCCGCTCTACCAGGTGAGCGATGGTTTCAAGGTGGACGCCAATACCTTGAAGGGCTTTCGCACCTGGCGCGCTGCGGCCTGTGACCGCTGCCACGGCGCCAACCAAGAGGGCCTGGTCGGGCCATCCCTGGTGGTCAGCCTCAAGACATTGAGCAAAGAAGAATTCGTCAAGACGGTGCGTGATGGCCGGCTCGAGAAAGGCATGCAGAGTTTTGGCACCAGCCCGCAGGTGATGGACAACATCGACGCGCTGTATGCCTATCTCAAAGGCCGGTCAGACGGCGCCATCACCCGCGCCAAGGTCGAGCTGGTGCAATGACACGGCAACGCAGCGGCTTGAACTTTGCACCGGCAGCCTTGCTGTTGAGCTTGGCTGCCCTGCTGGCGCCCAGCGCCGCACAGGCACAAGACCCGCCCGCCCGCACCACCTTGCGGGTTTGCCAAGACCCCAACAACCTGCCGTTTTCCAACACCCGGGGTGAGGGCATTGAGAACCGCATTGCCGATGTGTTTGGCAAAGCACTCGGCCTGCCGGTCACCTACTTCTCCTTTCCCAACCGGTTGGCCTTCATCCGCAACACCTTGCGCTACAAGTTGCCGGGTGAGGATTTCCGCTGCGACATCGTGATGGGTGTGCCGGTGGGGTTTGACCAGGTGTCGGTCACCAGGCCGTATTACCGGTCCACCTACGCGCTGGTGTTTGCGCAGGGGCGGGGGTTGGACGGCGTCAAGACCGGGGACGACTTTCTCAAGCTGGACCCGACCAAGCTGGCCACGCTGCGCATCGGCCTGTATGACCGCTCACCAGCGTCTGAATGGCTGAACCGGCACGGCCTGGTGGACAGGGGTGTGCCCTACCCCATCATGAACCCCGACCCCGAGCAATATCCCGGCGAAATCATCGAAAAAGACCTGGCTGCGGCCAAGATTGATGTCGCCATCGTCTGGGGCCCGATTGCCGGCTACTTTGCCAAACGGGTCAGCGCACCCAAGCTGCTGGTGGTGCCGCTAAAGTCAGAGCCTGGGATCAAGTTTGATTTCCAGATGGCCATGGGTGTGCGCTACGGTGAGCGCGACTGGAAACAGCAGATTGAAGCCCTGCTGGAATCCCGCCAGGCCGAGATTGCCGCCATCCTGGCGGAGTACGGCGTGCCGGTGGTGGACGAGACCTTCTCTGCCTCCGGCCGGCGCTGACCCGCATCAACCCCGCCCAGCGCTGTGCCGGCCCACATGATGCTGTTGCAAGACGTGCTGCGAACCGCCCGGCCAGGCAAAGCCCAACTGCGGTTGCTGGCTGCTGTGCTGGCCAGCGTTGTGGCCGGCTACGCGGCGCCAATACCGGCGCAAGTCACCAACCCGCTAGACCGCGCCGCCGCCGTGCAACTGGCCGGCAGCGTGTTGCGCATTGAGGCACAGCGGGCATCCGGCGGCCTGTCGCTGGGCTCAGGTGTGATGGTGGGGCGTGATCTGGTGATCACCAACTGCCATGTCACCCGTGACGCCACCCGGCTGCATGTGGTGCGTGGTGGTGTGCGCTGGCTGGTGGCCGCGCAGCAAGCCGACATCGACCATGACCTGTGCCTGCTGCAAGCGCCGGGTGTGCAGTCCACCGTGGTGCCGCTGGCCACAGCCCAGCCGCTGCAGATGGGCCAGGCAGTGACTGCCCTGGGTTATACCGGCGGGGTGGATCTGCAACACAGCTTTGGCGCGGTGGTGGATTTGCACCGGCTGAGCGATGGCAGCGTGGTGCAGACCTCCAACGGCTTCAACTCCGGCGCCAGCGGCGGTGGCCTGTTCAATGCCGACGGCCACTTGGTGGGCGTGCTGACCTTCCGCCTGCGCGGGGGTGAGCAGCACTACTTTGCCGCACCGGCAGCCTGGGTACGCCGGCTGGTGGATGGGGCCAGCAGTGGTGGCCTGCAACCGGTGGCCCCGCTGGACGCAACACGCCTGCCCTACTGGCAGGTGCAAGGCGCATTGCAGCCGCGTTTTTTGCAGGCCAACGTGCTGGTGGGCGCCCGGCGCTGGTCTGACCTGGCGGGCCTGGCGCGTGGCTGGCTGCAAGACGATGTGTTGGACGGCGAGCCCTGGTATTTGCTGGGTTTGGCCTTGAGTGAATTGCAGCAACAGGCCGAAGCCGGCCCCGCGCTGGACTGCGCGCTGCGCCTGCAGCCGCTGCGCCAAGCAGCCCGAGCCCGGCGTGACGCACTGGTGGCCGCAGCGGCACTCAACCCGCCAGCCTCCAACGCGCCGGTCGGCAAGACAACACCACAAGCACCCACCGACACCGTGGCCTGCCCGCTGGCCGCCTGACCCCTTATTCCCCAGCCATGACCACCTTCCGCTTGCCACCCCATCCGCCACGCAGCCTGACCCTGGCAGGCCTCGGCCGGGCCGCGCTGATGACCATGCTGATGGCTGCTCTGCCCGCCGTGCTGTGGCCCACCCCCAGCCACGCGGCCGACGAAATATCAGCCGCTGAAAAAGCGCTGTTTGTCAACAACCAGCTTGGTGCCGTCAACCTGCCGGCGCAGCTGCGCTACAGCTACCGCAAACAGGGCTCATTGGAAGCGGGCTTTGACGACAGCGTGACGATTGCACTGCGCCGCACGGCAGAGGGTGCTTGCTGCGCCACCAGCGCCGAGTTTTTGCACGGTGAGCGGGCGCTCAAGCTGCCTGATATTGAAGCGGCGCAGGGCAACCCGGCCATCCTGTATTTTTTGGAGCGTGATATCCGCGAAATGCAGCGCCTGACCAAAGGCCAGCCCAACTACTTCCGCAAGCGCATCCGCCTGGCGG
This sequence comes from Betaproteobacteria bacterium, assembly GCA_043759535.1. GTDB lineage: Bacteria > Pseudomonadota > Gammaproteobacteria > Burkholderiales > Burkholderiaceae_C > Pseudaquabacterium. Next base: position 3,447 of record JAYVLI010000265.1, read on the forward strand.
TGTTCAACGGTGCCACCCTGCGGCCGGTGCAAGTGGCGTGGGCCGGCAAAACGATAGACGCCCAAGAGATCCAGATTTCGCCCTACCAAGACGACCCGCTGCGTGAGCGCTTTGCGCAATTGGCCGGCAAGCAATACACCTTCACCCTGTCGGATGTGGTGCCCGGTGGCCTGCACAGCATCCGCACCCGGGTGGCCGGTGCCAACGGCGCGGCCCCACTGCTGACCGAAGAAATGGTGTTTGAGCGGGTGGAGGCCATCTCGGCAAGCGCGGCCGCAATATCCACCACATCGTCCACCACGTCGTCCACCACGTCGTCCACCACAAAGCCCGCCGCGACACCGGCCGCATCGCCCACCCGCCAGCAGCCCACCCGCCCATGAAAACGCCTGCCGCCCTGACCTGCCTGGCCACCCTGCTCAGCGGCCTGTGTGCCGGTGCTGCTGCCAATGACTTTCCAACCGTAGACCGGGTACTGCATGTGCAAGAGTGCATTCGCGACAACCCCGGGCCGTATTACGAGATGGTCAACAAATGCGCCTGCGCGCTGGACCGGTTTGCCAGCGAGGTCAAATTTGATGACTACGTGACCATGGTCACCATCGTCAACGCCATGAGCATTGGCGGTGAACGCGGCAATGATTTGCGCGACAACGAAAGTCTGAAGCCGCAATTGGCGCGCTACCGCGAGCTGCAGTCCAAAACCCGCAAGGCCTGCTTCATCGGCATGGGCCCGCGCTGAACAACGCGCATTGCCCTGGGCCGCAACCACGCCAAACCCAGGGAGCCACAGCATGCCCATCCCCCACCTGCAGCGGCCTGCCCCCGCCCTCACCCCCACTGCAACCAACCGCCGCGCCTGGCTGCAGCAAGCCGCCCACGCTGCGTCAGCATGGGTGGCCACTGGCGGCCTGGCCACCTGGGCATCGGCCGCGCGCGCGCAACTGCCAGTGCAAGAAGACCCGGACACCAACCGGGTCTGGCTGGCGGTGCGCAGCAGCCTGTTTGGCAACCGCCCCATCCTGGCGGCAAGCCCGGCGCAACTGGTGCTGGAGGTGGCCGCCCGCGCTGTCGATGCCGCCGTGGTGCCCATCGCCCTGCGCTGCAGGCTGCCCGCCAACACACCGCGCCAGGTCAGCCGGCTGCTGCTGGTGATTGACAGCAACCCGTCCCCCATTGGCATGAGCATCCAGTTCAGTGCCGCCAGCGGCCCGGCTGACATCGAGACCCGGGTGCGGGTGGATGCTTACTCCCATGTGCGTGCCATTGCCGAGCTGTCTGACGGCACGCTGTGGATGCGCACCCGCTATGTCAAAGCCTCCGGCGGTTGCTCCGCCCCGGCCGCCGGTGATGCTGCCACCGCCGCGGCCAGACTGGGCCAGATGCGCCTGCAGCCTGAGGCCGCGCCACCCGCCGGTGAAGCGCAGGCGGTGCAACTGCACATCAGCCACCCCAACCACTCGGGCCTGGCCATGGACCAGTCCACCCGCCAGAACATCACCGCCCACTATGTGCGGCAAATTGACATCACGCTGGCCGGCCGGCCGGTGCTGCAGGCCGATGTGGATTTTTCGCTCAGCGAGAACCCCTACCTGCGGTTTTTTGTGCAGCCGGGGGATGGTGGTGAGCTGCTCGCGCGGGTGGTGGATTCCGACGACAGGCGCTTCTCGGCCAGCCGCCCGCTGGCGCGGGCCAGCGCCTGATGTTGTCGCCCGCTGCGGTGTTGTGGCCAGCCGTTGCGGTGGCCGCCCTGGCCCTGCCGGCCACCCTGCAGGCCGCGCCGTTTGCCTACATCACCAATCAGGGCAGCCACGATGTGTCGGTGATTGACCTGGCCAGCCAGGCCGTGGTGGCCACCGTGCCGGTGGGCCGCTCGCCGGCCGGTGTGGTGGCCAGCAGCCGGACTGGCAAGGTGTTTGTCTCCAACCCCGACAGCCGCAACATCTCGGTGATTGACATGCGCAGCCAGCAAGTGGTGGCCACCCTGCCGGCCGGTGACGGGCCGGTGGGCCTTGATGCCTCGGCTGATGGCCAACAGCTGTTTGTGGCCGACTGGTACCGCAACCGCCTGCTGCTGATTGACCCGGCCAACCCGCAAGCCGCCCCCGCATCCATCACCCTGGGCAAAGCCCCCGCCGGTGTGGCCGCCCACCCCGACGGCCGCAGCGTGTTTGTGGCCGAGCGGGATGACAACAGCGTGGCCGTGGTTGACCTGCCCAGCCGCAGCGTGCGGGCCCGCGTTGTCGTGGGCAGCCATCCGTTCGCGCTGCTGCTGGACCTGCCACGCCAGCGCCTCTACGCGCTGAATGTGCAAAGCAACAGCATCAGCGTGATCAGCCTGCAAGACGCCACACGGCCCAGCGTGGTGGCCACCATCAAGACCGGCAACACGCCTTACGGCGCCGCACTGTCGGCCGATGGTCGGCGCTTGTTTGTCACCAACCAGCATGCCGACACGGTGAGCTTGTTTGAGGCCGACAGCCTGCAACTGATCACCACCTTGACCGGTTTTGCCTACCCCGAGGGCATTGCCGCCCACGGCAGCGAGGTCTACGTGGTCAACTGGATGGACGACAACGTGAGCGTGCTGGACGCCAACACCGGCCGGCTGTTGCGCCAGATCAGCACCGGCAAAAACAGCCGCGGGTTTGGTGGCTTTATCGGCGCGCCGCTGCCACCGTGATGGCCTGCACAGCCCCGCGATCACCCGCTTCAACCCCTTGCACAGCCTCACCACCATGACCTTGCCAACACACCCAATCCCCGTCCAGCGCCGCGCTGCGCTGCTGTCGCTGCTGCCTCTCCTGCTGTTGCCTGCTGCCGCCACCGCCCACGGCCCGACCCGTCAAAAAGTGGTGGAGCAGGTCAGCATCAACGCGCCTGCCGCTGCGGTGTGGGCCCGCATCCGCAACTTTGACGCGCTCAAAGCCTGGCACCCGGCGGTGGCCGCAAGCCCGGCCGACAAGGGCAATGACGAAGGCTCGGTGCGTCAGCTCACGCTGCAAGGCGGCGGCGCGCTGACCGAGGTGCTGGAGACGCATGACGATGCCCGCATGCGCTACACCTACCGCGCCAAAGACAAGGGCGCGCTGCCGGTGACCAACTACACCTCGGCCATCAGCATCAAGGCCGATGGCGAAACCAAATGCACGGTGGAATGGCGGGGTGCCTTCTACCGCGCACACCCCAACAACGACCCACCGCCCGATCAAAACGACGAGGCCGCCGTCAAGGCCGTGACCGGCGTCTACCAAGCCGGCCTGGCCCATCTCAAAAAGCTGGCTGAGGCGCGCTAACGCCTGCGCAGCCTGCCGCAGCACGTGTCACCGCCATCCGCCGCGCAGCCAGCACACAGCGCCATGCCTCTCCATGCCCTGCAACGCCGCCAATGGCTGGGCCTGCTGGCCGCACCCTGGCTGGCGGCGCCAGCGTTGGCGCTGCTGCAAGGCTGTGCCGGCATGGTGGGTGATGCAAACAGCAACGCATCCAACACCAGCCCCAAGCCACAGCGCCTGGCCGACGGTATTTACCTGCTGCCCGGCCAGGGCGATCAAGCCGATGCCAGCAACCTGGGCCGCATCGGCAATGCCGGCTTCATCGTCGGCCCGCTGGGGGTGCTGGCCATTGACACCGGCACCTCAGCGGCGCATGGCCAGGCGCTGCTGGCGGCCATTCGCAGCGTCACAACCACACCCGTGCGGCTGGCCCTGATCACCCACACCCGGCCTGAATTTTTGTTTGGTGCGGTGGCCTTCCAGGCCCAGGGCGTGCCCATCCACACCCACCGCCGCACAGCGCAGTTGATGGCGGCGCGCTGTGAAACCTGCCTCAAAGCACTGCTGCAGCAGGTGGGCGCTGGCCCCATGCAAGGCACAACACTGGTGGTGCCTGACCAGGTGTTTGACACCAGCCTGCTGCTGCACAGCATCGGCCGCCCGGTGCGGGTGCTGTGGGGTGGTCACAGCAGCGGCACTGGCGACATTGCGGTGCTGGATGAAACCACCGGCGTGCTGTTTGGCGGTGGGCTTGTGGACAACCGCCGCATCCCTGATATTCAGGACAGCGATTTGCCCGGTTGGTTGGCGCTGCTGGACAGCCTGCAGCGCTTGCCGCTGACCCAGGTGGTGCCCGGCCACGGCCCGGCCGGCCCGCCGGCGCTGCTGACCACCACAGAGCGCTACCTGCAGCAACTGCAGGCACGCGCCCGCGCGCTGGTGGACGCCCAGGCCTCACTCATCACCGTGCCCGAAGCGTCTGACCTGCCTGAATTTGCCGGCTGGGCGCAGTACGACACCATCCACCGGCGCAATGCCTCGATTGCATTTTTACGTTTTGAGCGTGAGCAGTTGCTGCGCTGAGCCGCAGCCCTCAAGATGCCCTGCTCACCGCCACACCACCAACCCCAGCCAGGACACCCCCGCATGACACCGCACCGCCGCCGCACCTTGCAAACCCTGGCCAAATTGGCGGGCTTGGCGGCCACTGGCCTGCCCTTGCTGGGCCACGCAGCGCCAGGTGGCCTGCCCAACGCCAACCACGGCGACAGCTCACCCGAATGGGACAAACTGCGCAGCGCGCTGTACACCGACCGCAACCTGGTGGCCGACGGCAGCGTGGTGCAACTTGCTGCACCGCTGCGTGCGGCCTACGGCGCGTCGGTGCCGGTGCGCATCACATCAAAACTGGCGCAGACACCGCAGCGCTGGGTGCGCCGCATGGCGGTGGTGGTGGACAAAAACCCGTCGCCGCTGGCCGCCACGCTGGCCCTCACGCCGCTGCTGGGCCAGGCCGATTTTGAGTTGCGCCTGCGGGTGGACGAATACAGCCATGTGCGGGTGGTGGCTGAGCTGAACGACGGCACACTGCACACCGATGCGCGCTATGTCAAAACCTCGGGTGGTTGCTCAGCCCCGCCCAACCGGGGCGCGCTGCAACTGATAGGCCGCACCCAGTTTCGGCTGCAAGGCCCGCCCCGGTTTGGCGAAACCAACAGCGCTGAGGTGACGGTCATCCACCCCAACGACACCGGGTTTGAGTTGAACCAGGTGACGGTGATGTACATCCCGCCACACTTTGTGCGCACGCTCAAGGTCAGCTACAGCGGCGCACCGGTGTTCAGTGCCGACCTGGATTTCTCCGTGAGCGAGAACCCCACGCTGCGCTTTAACTTTGTGCCGGCCGGGCCGGGTGAACTGCGCGCCGAGGTGGTGGATTCACACGACACCCAGTTCTCTGGTGTCTTGAGCCTGGCATGAAGCGCCGCGCCGCGCTGCGCAGGATCAGCCGCCTCAGTGGCCTCAGTGGGACGATCGGTTCGGCCTTGTTGTGGGCCAGCGGCACGGCCCACGCCGCCTTGCCAGCGCCCTACAACCCGCTGGTGCTGCAGCCGACGGGCACGCCGGACCGGTTTGAGTTTGACCTGACCGCTGCGCTGGCACAGGCCCGCAGAGAGCGCAAACGGCTCTACGTCTACCTGGGCGCCAGCGACTGCCCGTTCTGCCGCCGCTACGAGGCGTTTTTGGCGCGCAATGCTGACGCGCTGGCGCCACAGTTCACCCAGCACAACTACCTGGTGGTGGATTTGCGCAGCAGCCTGTCGGCCAGTGCAGCCAAACTGTTTATCCGTATCGGCGCCAGCAGCCTGGCTTATGCCGATTTCCAGCGCAGCATTGGCGACGAGCGCGCCCGCTTGCTGGTCTACCCCAGCGTCTGGCTGCTGGACGGGCAAGCCAAACCGCTGATGCAGATGCCGGCCGGCACCGGCACCTTTGAGACCGTGGCCGAGCAGTTGGAAATCTTGCGGCTGGAGCAGTGAACTGGGGCGCTGCCAACCCGGCCGAGCAGCAGCCGCTCAAGGCTGGCCGTAGCGTGGATTGAGCGCACGCCTGTCCGCCATGTCGCGCACCAGAAACCGCACCGCGCGCTGCCAAGACACATCGTCATTGCCGCGCATGTCCACCGATTTGCTGAAGGCCAGCTGCTGCGCCTTCACGTCGTAGATCTGCACATTGAGGTTGAGAATCAGCTCGCTGACCTTTTGTACCCAGGTGCTCATCACCAGATCGGTGCCCAGCAGCTTGCCCACCTGCGCCGCGCAATCATCGCAGCGGTAGAGGTATTCCTGCTGGCTGCGCAGGTGGCGCTGCAGGTCGGCGGAAGGCGCCGGATCCACCACCTGGTACAACCCGCGCTCGGCCAGTTCACGCTGCAATTGCGCGGTGGCGGCCTGCAGACGCAGCACCTGGGCGGCCTTGGTGGCGGGGTTGTTCTGCTCGTCGACCAGCTCGAAGTCCAGCACCGCAAGGCTGCGGGTGGCCACCGGGGATGCAGGCACCGCCGGGGCTGTGGCCTGGCCCCAGGCGGGTGCCCAAAAAACCGCAAGCACGCTGAACACCAGCGTTAGACAAGATGCGATCAAGCGGGGGCGGTGGTGCATGTCAGCCTCGTTGTGGCGGTGAGCAGGAAGGGCATCAGCGTGATCCTGCCAGAGGCTCAGGCAACGGTTCAGGCTGCGGTGGGGACAGCCGCCGCGAGTTGGCCGGATCGCGGAACACCAACGGCCGCTCCACCACGGCAGGCACACCAGCCTCAGCCCGCGCCACAGCGTCCGTCACCAAGTGGTGGTGCGGGCTTTTGGGGCAGACCGGGTCTGCCGTCTCGGCGTCGTGTGCCAGTTGCCAAGCCTGGCAGCGGCAACCGCCCAAGTCCACCTCACGCTGGTCACAACTGGCGCAGGGCTCTTTCATCCAGCCCGTGCCGCGGTAGCGGTTGAAGCCTTCACTCTCAAACCAGATGTCGTGCAGGCTGTGCTGCTGCACGCTGGGAAAGTCCGCACCCGGCAACATGCGGGCGGTGTGGCAGGGCAGCGCCACGCCGTCAGGCGCCACCGTCAAAAACATGCTGCCCCAGCCGTTGACACAGCGTTTTGGCTTGCCCTCGTGGTAATCGGGTGCCACAAAAAACAGGCGCATGCGCTCACCCAGCGTTTTGCGCCACGCATCCGTCACCAGTTCAGCGTGCTGCAATTGCGCCCGGGTGGGCAACAACTGGTCACGGTTGTGCAAAGCCCAGGAGTAGTACTGGGTGTTGGCCAGCTCCAAATACTCCGCGCCACAGTCATCGGCCATCGCGATGATGCGGTCGATATGGTCAATGTTGAGGCGGTGGATCACCACGTTCATCACCATCGGCCAGCCCTGGGCCTTGATGGTGCGCGCCACGTTCTGCTTCAGGTTGAAGGTTTTGGTGTGCGACAGAAAGTCATTCATCTCCCGGGTGGAGTCTTGAAACGACAACTGCACATGGTCCAGCCCGGCGGCTTTGAGGGCGGCAGCGCGGGCTTCAGTGAGGCCCACACCGGAGGTCAGCAGGTTGGTGTAGTACCCCAGCCTGTGGGCCTCGGCCACGATGATTTCCAGGTCATCGCGCAGCAGCGGCTCACCACCCGACAAACCACATTGCACGGCGCCCAAAGCCCGGCCTTGCTGCAGCACCCGCAGCCAATCGGCGGTGGACAGCTCTTGCGGCTGTGACGCAAAGTTGACCGGGTTGTAGCAAAACACGCAATGCAGCGGGCAGCGGTAGGTCAACTCGGCCAACAGCCAAAGTGGCGGTCCGGGGCGGGCCGGCTGCGCTGACAAGCTGGCCTGAAACGGTGATGTGGCCAGCGGCGCAGACATCAGCGCCCCGCCCACGTCAACCAGCGCTGGGTGCCGGCCATGTGGACAAAGGCCAGCACATCAGCGCCCAAGTCGGTGGTGGCAAACGCCGTCTCCAGTTGCGCCACGATCTCAGCCAGGCTGTGCTGGCCATCGCAGCGATGCAAGATTTCACCGGCCGTTTGGCTGAGCTTGACCATGCCCTCGGGGTACAGCAGCACATGGCAGTCTTGCACCGCCTCCCACTGCAGACGAAAACCCGCGCCAATGCGTGGCACCACGTCCAGCCCAACCGGTGTGTCCGGTGTTGCGGCGGCGGTGCTCATGCCGCAAGCCCACTGGGCGTGGCCCAACCGGTGACGCCGTAACGCAGCGCCATCGCATCGTTCATGGCCCACAAGATGTCCAGCTTGAACTGCAGCACGTCCAGCGCACGCTGCTGCAGCGCGGCGGTGTTGAAATGGTCTAGCGTGATGGCCAGGCCCTGCTCCACATCGCGCCGCGCCTGGCTGACCCGGTTGCGGAAGTACATCAGCCCATCAGCCGCAATCCACGGGTAGTGCTGTGGCCAGGTGGCCAGGCGCTGCTTGTGAATCTCACCGGCAAACAACTCGGTCAGCGACGAACACACCGCCTCTTGCCACGGCGCACGGCGTGCAAAGTTGACGTAAGCGTCCACCGCAAAACGCAGCGCCGGAATCACATGGCGCTGGTCCAGCACCTCATCGCGGCGCAGGCCCACGGCCTCGGCCAGGCGCAGCCAGGCCTCAATGCCACCGGCGTCATGGATGCTGCCCAGCGTGAAGCCGTCATGGTCCAGGATGCGCTGCACCCAACCGCGCCGCACGTCAGCGTCGGGGCAGTTGGACAACACCGCCGCGTCTTTGATGGGGATGGCGATCTGGTAGTAAAACCGGTTGGCCACCCAGCCGCGCAGTTGCTCGGGCGTGGCGCCACCGCCGTTGAGCATCCGGTTGTAAGGATGGTGGATGTGGTAGCTGCGGCCACGCTGGCGCAGTTGGGCTTCAAACTCGGTGCGGGTCCAGGATGTGGTGTGCGCGGTCATCGCTGCGAGGGTGTCGAGGTTCTGGTCAGGGTTGGATCAACATGCCGTCTTCACACAAAGCCACGCCGTGCTGGCGCAGCAGCGCATGCGCGGCAGAGTCTTCATCCAGGATGGGGTTGGTGTTGTTGATGTGGATCAGCAGGCGCCGGGTGCTGGCGGGCAGTTGGTCCAGCCAGCTGAGCATGCCGCCGGGGCCTGTTTGCGGCAGGTGGCCAATGCTGCGGGCGGTTTTTGTGCTGAGGCCCAGCGCGGGCATCTCGTCATCGGTGAAAAACGTGCCGTCCACCATCACCACATCGGCGCTGTGCATGGCATCCAACACGGTGGGTGAAATCTCGCCCAGGCCAGGCGCATAAAACACGGTTTTGCCGCTGCCAACATCGCTGATCAGCATGCCGATGTTGTCACCCGGCGTTGGGTTGTTGCGGTGCGGTGAATAAGGTGCCGCCTTGCTGGACAGTGGCAGCGCGCGGAAGCGCAGGCCAGCCACGCCGGGCACGGTGAACGACGAACCATCCATCGCGATGCGCTGGCGCTGCACCCCGCAAAAATGGCCCAGCACCCGCAACACCGGGTTGCCGTGGGTCAGGTCATCGGCCACTTCATCGGTACACCAGATGGGCAGCGGGCTGGTGCGCTCACGCAACATAAACAGGCCGGTGACATGGTCCACCTGGCCGTCCATCAGCACCACGCCGGCAATCGCTGAATCACGCGGGGCGCGGCCCGGCTGCATCACCGGGTTGGTGCGGATCTGCTGCAGGATGTCGGGCGAGGCGTTGAACAACACGCCGTCTACCCCGTCATCCCCTTGCACAAAAATCGAGGACTGGGTGCGCGGCTTGGCACGCAGGCTGCCCGCCCGCAACCCGGCACATTGGCGGCAATTGCAGTTCCACTGCGGAAACCCGCCACCTGCGGCGGCGCCCAAGACGGTGATGCGCATAAGTGGCAATGCCCTGAAAAAAAGCCCCGGTCAGGCCGGGGCGGTGCTTTAGCGCGCTGCGATGTACAGCGTGATCTCGAAGCCAAAACGGAAGTCGGTGGCAGTCGGGGTGGTCCAGGTCATGTGCAGTCTCCTTCAGGGTGGATGGTGTGGATGGACGGGCACCGCCTGGTGCCTGCCGGAACGCCTTGTTCCGGCAACCATGGTCTGCGCTGCAGCGGCCCATGCCCAGCGGTCCAGTCATGAATCACACCTCATGATTTTCATGAATCAGCAACGCCGGTCGGACCGGGCTGCCAGGGCAGCGCCGCTACCATCTTGGCGTGTTGCAAACACCACCATCCCCCAGCGCCTGCGCCCTGCATGACGACCCGCCGGCCTTTCAAGCGCAGGACTTGGTGGTACCTGGCGGCCATGCGCTGCGCCTGACCCAACACGGCGCGCCGGGGGGCCTGCCGGTGCTGCTGCTGCACGGCGGGCCGGGTTCGGGCTGTTCACCGCTGCTGCGGCGGTTTTTTAACCCCAGGCATTGGCGCATGCTGTGTGTGGACCAGCGTGGTGCTGGTGCCAGCCAGCCGGTTGGTGGCGTGCAACACAACACCACCGCCGATCTGTTGGCTGATTTGCGCCAGTTGCGCCAACACCTGCAGATTGCGCGCTGGTGGGTGGTGGGTGGCTCATGGGGTGCCACGCTGGCGGTGGCGCACGCAGCCGACGCTCCCGACGCGGTGGCCGGACTGCTGTTGCGGGCGTCGTTTTTGGCGCGCGCTGCGGACATTGCTGGCTTCTTTGAACGGGCGGCCGCAGTCAGCCCGGCGGCGCTGGCGGCCTGGGACGCACTGGCCGCCTTGTTGCCGCAAGCTGCAGGTCGGCCGCTGCTGCGGCAAATAGCCAAAGTGATGGCCGTGCAGCCGGCAAGTCCGCGGCAACGCCAACTGGCCGCCGCCTGGTGGGCCTGGGAGCAGGCACTGGCCACCGGCAGCGGTTCAGGTTCCCCAGCAGGCCCCGCTCCCACCGGCGCCGTGCTGGACGCTCAGGTGGCGCGTTATCGCGTGCAAAGCCATTACCTGCAACACGGCTGCTGGCTGCAATCACCCAGCCTGCTGCACCTGGCCGCCCGCGTGCCGCAGGTGCCCACCCTGCTGCTGCACGGCACGGCGGACCACATCTGCCCAGCCGCTGGCGCGCAAGCCCTGCACCAGGCGCTGCCACACAGCCAGCTGCTGTGGGTGGCTGGTGCTGGCCATGACCCCAGCCACCCGGCCATGGCCTCCGCCATGCTGACCGCGCTGCAGCAAGCCGCCAGCAGCGGTGGTTTTGATGGCGGGCCAGGCACCACAAGCACCACCAATGCAGCCACAACAGCGACCACGCCATGACGCTGCGTCTCAAGATCAACACCATCGTGGCGGCCATGACGCTGGCTTTTTTGCTGGCCATGATCGGCCTGCAAGTGCACAACCTGCGCGGCGCAGTGCATGAAGAAGTGCAGGCCGCCAACAAAGTGGCTGCGCAATTGCTCAACCGCACCGCCTGGCGTTACGCCGCCCAGGGCACACCGGCCATGCGCGCCTTTTTGCAAGACGTGGGCCGTATTCGGTCCAACGACATCACCTTGTTTGACGCCGCTGGCCGGCAGTTGTACCAATCCCCACCGTCGCCCTACAAAGCCGGCCGCGACGCACCGGCCTGGTTTGCCGCGCTGATGTCACCCGCCCCATCGGTGCAGGCCATCGACTTCCCCGACGGCAAACTGGTGGTGCAGGCCAATGCGTCGCGCGCGGTGCTGGACGCCTGGGACGAACTGGGCGTGCTGGCCGGCCTGGCGCTGGCGGTGCTGGCGGCCGCGCTGGCGGCGGTGTACTGGCTGGTGGGCCGCACGGTGCAGCCGTTTGGCCAGATCGTGCGTGCGCTGGAGGCCATGCAGGCCGGCCGGCTGGATGTGGCCCTGCCCACGCTGCGTGGCACCGAGGCCGGAGCAATAGGCACCGCCTTCAACCGCATGACGCAGCAACTGCAAGGCCATCTGGCCACTGAAAAACGTGCATTGCGCGCCGAACTGCAGTTGTCCGACAGCCGGGAACTGCGGCGCGGCATTGAGCAACACATCGAACAAGAGCGCCGGCTGATTGCGCGAGAACTGCACGACGAACTGGGCCAGTCCGTCACCGCCATGCGCAGCATGGCCTTGTCCATCGCCCAGCGTGTGGCCACACTGGAACCCGAAGCTGAGCAGGCCGCGCGGCTGGTGGCCGCCGAATGTTCACGCCTGTACGACGCGATGCACGGCATCATTCCGCGCCTGGCGCCGCTGGTGCTGGACAGCCTGGGCCTGGCCGAAGCGCTGGACGATCTGGTGCAACGTGTGCGCAGCAGCCACCCTGGTGTGCAGGTCCACAGCCAGGTACAACTGCCACCGCAGGTGGTGCTGTCACCCGAGTTGGCGTTGACGCTGTACCGTGCTGCGCAAGAGGGCCTGACGAATGCCTTGCGCCACGGCCAGGCTGGGTTGATCACGCTGCACCTGTGGGCCGAGGGCGGCGCCATCCACCTGACATTGGACGATGACGGCACCGGTTTGGCGGCCGACGCGACCGGCCCGGCGGGCGCGGCATCCGACAAACCAGCACCCGCCATGCGCGCCGGCCACTACGGCCTGCGCTGGTTGGCCGAGCGGGTGGAAAGCCTGCACGGGCAGTTGCACCTGGGCCAGTCGCAACCACGTGGGGCACGGCTGCAGTTGCGGATTCCGTTTGGGGATGGGGCGGTGGCCTGAGGCGCTGTCCACCGGGGTGACCGACAGGTGGCACAAGACCGACGCTCAACGGTTGCGCTGTTCATTGATGACAAACGGCACACCAACTGATAGCCTACACCGATGACAAAGTCATTTTGCTGGGGGGCGGACAAAAATGAACAATTGGTCAGAGAGCGTGGCCTGTCGTTTGAGCGGGTTGTGGTGGCGATTGAGTCAGGTGATTTGTTGCAGATCTTGCAGCATCAAAATCCCGAAAAATATCCACGCCAGAAAATCATGGTCATCATGATCGATGCGTATGCGCACTTAGTGCCGTATGTGGAAAAAGATGATTTTTACTTTCTTAAAACCATTATTCCAAGCCGCAAAGCAACACGCGATTTCCTCACAGCCAAGGAATAAATCATGAAACTCGATGCATTTGAAGAGGATGTGCTGCAGGCCTTTGAATCTGGCCTGCTGCAGCCGGTGGCCTCAAAAGCCGATCTGGAACGCATGAAAGAGGCCGCCCGCGCAACCGCCATCAAGGACCAGCGCATCAACATCCGTTTGTCCGCTGGTGATCTCCGCGATATCCAGGCCAAGGCCTTGCAAGAAGGCATGCCATACCAAACCCTGATTGCCAGCGTCTTGCATAAATATGTCACTGGGCGATTGTTAGACCCGTTGAGGGTGACGCAAGACAACCCAAAAAGCAGCCCTTGAACCACCTGCATCAACAGCATGCCAGGCGAGTGTTGTTTGCGCCTCCGGCGCCACCAGCCATCGCCAGGCCAGCCTATCAACGCGACAGCGCTGACAGTCACAGGCCCCTGTCTCCATGACCCCCACTGACACCCCCACCGGCAGCGGCGCCATCCGCGTGATGCTGGTGGACGACCACGCGCTGGTGCGCATGGGCTTTCGCATGCTGCTGGCCGATGCACGCATCACGGTGGTGGCAGAGCTGGGCAGTGGCGAGCAGGCCTGCGCTGATTACGCCCGCCACCGCCCCGATGTGGTGGTGATGGACCTGGCCATGCCCGGCATGGGCGGGCTGGAGGCCGTGCGACGGCTGTTGGCGCAGGACGAACACGCCCGCATCCTGGTGCTGTCGGCGCATGAGGACACGGCCCACCCGCAGCGGGTGTTGCGCGCCGGCGCGTTGGGTTATTTGAGCAAGCGCAGCGCGCCCGAGGCGCTGATCACCGCCGTGCAAGCGGTGGCTGCCGGTGAGGCCTGGGTGGACGCAGCCACCGCCCGTGCATTGGCCATGGCCCAGGTCAAGGGCGACACCAGCCCGGCCGAGGTCTTGTCCGAGCGGGAGTTTTCGGTGTTCATCCAGTTGGCGCGGGGTTTGTCGGTGGCGCAGATTGCCGACAATTTAAAGCTGTCCCCCAGCACCGTGGGCACCCACCTCTACCACGTCAAACAAAAGCTGCGGGCTGGCAACCAGTCGGCTTTGACGCTGGTGGCGCTGCAGTGGGGTTTGATCCAGATATGACGCGGTGAGCGTCAGTTTGCATCGGGTCGACGCGCCAGGCCACAGGACGCGGGTTCAGTCCAAATTGTCGCCATCGTCTGCCAGATCCGGGTCTTCATGCCGGGCGACCCGCCGCTCGAACTCACCCAGTCTGATTGTCAGTTGCTTGTCCGAACAAGTGGCATGCAGCGGCAGCAATTGCAGACGCTCCCGGCCTGTCGAATCCGACTGTTCAAAAAGGCTGATGGCTTTGATGGGCTGCCGCACATATTTTTCAATAAAGCGTGCCATCGTCGCTCCGGCTTCATCCTCCAGGTGCTGCCACGCAGCATCACCAAGATAAGCATGCCCGCCGCGCGCTTCAAA
>JAYVLI010000266.1:0-15432 GCA_043759535.1 Betaproteobacteria bacterium
CTCCACCAGCTCGGCCCAGTTGTGCGCCGGGTGGATGTTGACCTCGATCACACCCGGGTCGGGCGTGACTTGCAGGATCTTCAAGCGTGGGTCACGCGGTGGTGGGTAACCCTCCAGCACCACCTTGACACCTTGCTGGGCGGCGGTGGCTTCCACCGCAGCCAGCAGCTCCAGGTAGTCCTCCAGCTTTTCCAGCGGTGGCATGAAGACGTACAGCAGGCCGGGTGGGGCGGCACCGGCTTCGGCGCGTGCAATGGCGTCTTTTGGTGCTGGCCCGTTCGAGCGTGCCGGGTCACGCACCTCCACCACCAGCGCGCTGCGGGTGATCCAGTGGGCGGACTCATTCATCGCCGGCTGGCGGTTGCTGTCTTGCGCTGTGGCCGCATGCAGGGCGGTGACGGTGGCGCTTTTGGCTTGGCCACCCACGGCGGCCAGGACGGCTGAAGCGCCCTCACCACGTTCACCCCGTTCACCGCGCTCACCCACAGGCCGGCCACTGCCCGGCTCCACCCGCTTGGCTTGCAGCGCCACCACACCCCCCTCGGCAAAGCCACCGCCGATGACATGCGCGGCGTACTGGCTGCGGATCACCGTGGCGGCCGGCAGTGCGTCGCGCGGCGAGAAGGGATCCGCCTCGATGTGGTAGGGGTAATCGGTGCTCTTGACCCAGGGCAAGCTGTCAAGCGGCAGCCGGTAGCCCATCGGTGAATCACCGGGGAATAAATACATGCGCTCGTCGCGGAAGAACCAGGCGCCGGTCTGCCAGCGGCCATCGGCCGACAGCGGGTGCGCCGGGTTGGCGGCGCGGCCCGCGCTGTTGCCAATGTCAGCCCGCTTGATCGGCAGCGCATAACCCACGTCATGGTCCAGGCCCTGCATGAAGACGCGGCGCAGGCGGTCACGCTCCATCACGTCGTCCAGCTTGGCGTCAAACGGGTCCACGTTGACCGGCAGCCGGCGCTCACGCCACAGGTAGTACCAGGTGTCCTCAAAGCCGGGCTGGATGTATTTATCGGTCAGGCCCAGGCGCTGCGTGAGGGCTGTCATGAACGCCTTGGCGTCAGCCGAGGTGTAGTGCAGCGGCTCACGCTCATCGGCAAACAGCGCCGGGTCATGCCAGCAGGGCTCACCATCGGCGCGCCAGCAGATGGACAAGGCCCAGCGTGGCAGTTGCTCACCCGGGTACCACTTGCCCTGGCCAAAGTGCAAAAAGCCGCCCTTGCCGTAGTGGTCACGCAGGCGCTGCACCAGGTCTTGCGCCACCATGCGTTTGGTGGGGCCCAGCGCGTCGGTATTCCACTCGGCGCCGTCGCGGTCGCCCACGCTCACAAACGTGGGCTCGCCGCCCATGGTCAGCCGCACATCGCCAGCATCGAGCTGCTCGTCCACCGACTGGCCCAAGGCCAGCACATCGGCCCACTGGTCTTCGGTGTAGGGTTTGGTGACGCGGGGGGATTCAAAAATCCGGCTCACCGCCATGTGGTGGCTGAACTCCACCTCGCATTCATCCATCGCCCCGCTGATGGGCGCAGCGCTGCCCGGCGTGGGGGTGCAGGCCACGGGGATGTGGCCCTCGCCGGCCATCAGGCCCGAGGTCGGGTCCAGCCCCACCCAGCCGGCGCCCGGCAAAAACACCTCGCACCAGGCGTGCAGGTCGGTGAAGTCAATCTCGGTGCCGCTGGGGCCGTCGAGGGCTTTCACATCACTCTTGAGCTGGATCAGGTAACCCGACACAAACCGCGCCGCCAGGCCCAGGTGGCGCAGCGCCTGCACCAGCAGCCAGCCGGTGTCACGGCATGAGCCACTGCCCAGCGTGAGGGTTTGCTCCGGCGTCTGAACACCGGGTTCCATGCGGATGACGTAGCGGATGTCGCCTTGCAGCCGCTGGTTGATGCCCACCAAAAAGTCAATCGTGCGGCGCTCGGTCAGGTCGATGCTGGCCACAAACTTGGCCAGCTCGGGCGTTGCGGCTTCAGTCACCAGGTAGGGCTGCAGCTCCAGCTTCAGGGCGTCGTCGTAGACGAATGGATAGGTCTCGGCGTCGGGCTCCAAAAAGAAGTCAAACGGGTTGTAGACCGACATTTCGGCCACCAGGTCCACCGTCACCTTGAACTCGGTGGTGGGCTCGGGGAAGACCAACCGCGCCAGGTAGTTGGCAAACGCGTCTTGCTGCCAGTTGATGAAGTGGCTGGCCGGCTCGATCTTGAGCGAGTAGCTCAGGATGTTGCTGCGGCAATGCGGTGCGGGCCGCAGGCGCACGATGTGCGGACCCATGTTGACCGGGCGGTCGTATTTGTAATGGGTGACGTGGTTCAGTGCGACGTGGATGCTCATGTCAACCCCCGGTCTGCCGAGTACGGCAGCCCGCCCCCCGAGGGGGCTGCGGGCCGGCTTGGGAGCGGCCCGGCGCTCGGCCCGCTCCGCTGTGGTGTCATGTGCATGGTTGCTTTCAGAAGATGTCGGTTCATGCGGGCACCAAAAAATCTTGGCTGATGCCGGCGCCGATGGCATTGACCCGGTCCAGAAATTGGGTGAGGAACGCATGCAGGCCGGTGGACAAAATTTCGTCGATGCGGCCGAACTGCAAATCACTGCGCAGGCGGCCGGCGCGGCGCCGGGTTTCGGCGCTTTGCTCGTTGGCCACCAGGTCCAGGTTGGCCACCAGCTCGTTCATGCAGGCGGCCAGTGAGCGTGGCATGTCGGGCCGCAGCATCAGCAGCTCGGCCACCTTGTCGGGCCGGATGACGTTGCGGTAAACCTTGCGGTAGATCTCAAACGCGCTGACCGAGCGCAGGATGGCGCTCCAGTGGTAGAAATCCACCTCCGGGGCGTCGTCATCGGCCCAGGCGCCGAAGTAGTCACCGGCCAGGGCGTGGAACTTGACATCCAGCAAGCGCGCGGTGTTGTCGGCCCGCTCCAGAAAGGTGCCGATGCGGATGAAATGCAGCGATTCGTCTTGCAGCATCGTGCCCACACTCACGCCCCGGCTCAGGTGCGAGCGGAACTTGACCCACTCAAACAAGGCCGCCGGGTCACGCTCAAACGTGTCGTCGCGCAGCAGGCGGTTGAACTCCAGCCAGGTCTGGTTGGTGGTCTCCCACAGCTCGGTGGTGAGCTTGCCGCGCACCGCGCGCGCGTTTTCACGTGCCGCATGCAGGCAGGCCAGGATGGCGGACGGGTTGTCCGGGTCACGCACCATGAACTGCATCACGCTGGCGGCATCGGCGCGCTCGTGTTTCTTGGCAAACGCGGCCGTCAGTTCGGAGATGCCCAGCACCCCGGCCCAGCCCTGCTCGGTGCGGTCGGCCGATTGCGGCAGCAGTGAGGTCTGGTAATTGACGTCCAGCATGCGGGCGGTGTTTTCGGCCCGCTCCATGTAGCGGGACATCCAGAACAGGTGGTCAGCGGTTCTTGACAGCATCAGCATTACTCCATCAGGCCGAAAACCCCACCGCACGCTGGCACGTGCAACGGTGCTGTGGCTTTGCCACAAGCGCTACGCGCTTGAACGGCCCGCTCCCTGGTGCGGGACATCCAGAACAGGTGGTCAGCGGTTCTTGACAGCATGTTGTTCTTCTCCTCGCCTCAAGCTTGCGTTTGCGTTTGCGTTTGCGTTTGGGCCGCCGGAGCCAGCGCCTCGGCAGCGCCCGGCTCCGATTCCAGCACCCAGGTGTCCTTGGTGCCACCGCCTTGTGATGAATTGACCACCAGCGAGCCTTCTTTCAGCGCCACCCGGGTCAGGCCACCCGGCACGATCTGCACACTGTTGCCCGACAGCACAAACGGGCGCAAGTCAATGTGGCGTGGCGCCACGCCGCTGTCCACAAACGTGGGCGTGGTGGACAGCGCCAGCGTGGGCTGGGCAATGTAGTTGGTGGGCCTGGCCAACAGCGCAGCGCGGAAATCCTCAATCTCGGCCTTGGTGCTGGCCGGCCCCACCAACATGCCGTAACCGCCGGCGCCATGCACCTCTTTGACCACCAGCTCACCCAGGTGGTCCAGCACGTATTGCAGGTCGTCTTTCTCGCGGCACAGGTAGGTGGGCACGTTCTCCAGAATCGGCTTTTCACCCAGATAAAACTCCACCATCTTGGGCACATAGGGGTAGATGGATTTGTCGTCGGCCACACCGGTGCCCACCGCATTGCACAGGCTGATGTTGCCCTTGCGGTAGACATCCATCAGGCCGGCGCAGCCCAGGGTGCTGTCGGCGCGGAAAGCTTTGGGGTCCATGAAGTCGTCATCGACCCGGCGGTAGATCACGTCCACCCGGCGCGGGCCCAGCGTGGTGCGCATGTAGACAAAGTTGTCTTTGACAAACAGGTCTTGGCCCTCCACCAGTTCCACACCCATTTGCTGCGCCAGAAAGGCGTGCTCAAAGTAGGCGCTGTTGTACATGCCGGGGGTCAGCACCACCACGGTGGGCTCATTGACGGACGGTGGTGCCACCGCACGCAGGGTTTCCAGCAGCAGGTCGGGATAGTGCGCCACCGGGGCAATGCGGTGTTGGGCAAACAGCTCAGGGAACAGCCGCATCATCATCTTGCGGTTTTCCAGCATGTAGCTCACGCCACTGGGCACACGCAGGTTGTCCTCCAGCACGTAGTAGGTGCCGCTGCCATCAGGCTGGGCGGCACGCACGATGTCGATGCCGGCGATGTGCGAGTAGATCTGCCCGGGCAGGTCAACCCCCATCATCTCGGGCCGGAACTGCGCGTTGTGCAGGATCTGCCCGGCCGGCACGATGCCGGCTTTCATGATCTCCTGGTCGTGGTAGACATCATGCAAAAAGCGGTTGAGGGCGGTGACGCGCTGGGCCAAGCCCTGTTGCATGCGCGCCCACTCGTCGCTGGGGATGATGCGCGGGATCAGATCAAACGGGATCAAGCGCTCGGTGCCGGCGCCCTCTTCATCTTTGGCACCGTAGACGGCAAAGGTGATGCCGACGCGGCGGAAGATCATCTCGGCTTCGTCACGTCGGGCGGCCATCAGCTCAGCGGGTTGCTGCTGCAGCCAGCGGTCGAAGCCGCTGTAGTGCGGGCGCACGGCGCCTGCGGTGGCCAGCATTTCATCAAAGGTGGGTTTCATTGTTTGTTGGCTCCTGGCCCATCGTCCGTAGCAACAATCGCACCACCCACGGGCGCGCTCCAATGCCAGTATCGGCGACGCACTTGGCGGGTGCAGCGGCTTGCACCATCCTGCCATTGCCAGGCACCGCATTGGTCGCTGCGGACCACGCTGATGCCCCGCTCGGTGTAGCGCAGCAAGACATCGGGCGCCGGATGGCCATACCGGCTGCGGTAGCCGGCCTGCACCACGGCGGTGCGGGGCATGACTGCATCCAGAAACGCCGCGCTGGATGAGGTGCGGCTGCCGTGGTGGGGCACCAGCAGCACGGTGCTGGCCAGGGTGGGGGCTGCAGGGTCGGGCGTGTTGGATGGCCTCGATGGGCTGGATTGGTCGCCAGCCAGGCGTTGCAGCAAAGCGGCCTCTTGCGGGGTTTCGATGTCGCCGGTCAGCAGCGCGCTGCGGCCTTGGCCGTCCACCACCCGCAGCACGCAGCTCAGGGCATTGGGTTTGCTGCTGGCGGCGGGGCTTGCCGCGCCTGGGTCAGCACCTGGCAGATCGGCGGCCAGCGGGTGCAGCAGCTCAAAACGCACACCGTCCCAATCCCAGCGCTGGCCTGCGGCGCAGCCGGTATGCGGCACACCACGCTGGGCGGCCTGCAGCAGCAGCGGGTGGCCAGGCTCCAGGCTGCTGCGCAGCGTGGCAACCGGGTGGCCAGCCAGCAGGCTGGCGGCGCCGCCCACGTGGTCACTGTCGCGGTGGCTGAGCAGCAGCATGTCGATGCGCGGCTCGCCACGGGTGCGCAGCAGTGGCAGCAGCACCCGCTGGCCGGCGTCGCTGTCCACGGTGTATTGCGGGCCGCTGTCATAGACCAGCAGGTGCGTGTGGGTGCGCACCAGCACGGCGGTGCCCTGGCCGATGTCGGCCGCCAGCAGCTCAAAGCTGCCCGGGCCCGGCCGCTGCACCGCTGGCCACAACAGGGGCAGCACCAGCGGCACCGCCAGCCAGCGCACCCGCCACGGCAGTGGCAGGCTGCCCAGCACGGCACCCGCCAAGCCGCAGGCCAGCGCCCAGGCCGGCGCCACTGGGGCGCTGTACACCGCAAAAGGCCACTGCGCCAAATAGCTCAAACCCCAGACCAAGGCTTGCACCAGCGCGGCAGCGGCTGTCCACAGCAAGGGCACCAGCATGCCCAGCAGCGCCAGTGGGGTGATCAACACAGTGACCAGCGGAATGGCCACCAGATTGGCCAGGAAACCCACCAGGCTGATCTGCTGGAAAAACACCAGCGACAGTGGCGCCAAGCCCAATGTGGCCAGCACCTGGCCACGCAGGTGGTCGCTCAAGTGAGCACCCAGGCGGCCACCCACACGCTCATCCGGGCGACCTGCCGCCAGGCTGGACGGCACATCAGCTGCTGCGGCGCTTGGGGCCGGGTCGGCAGCCAGCCGGCCACTCGCCGGCTCGGACGCCATCAGCAGCCCCACCGCCATGAACGACAACCAGAAGCCCGGCTGCAGCAGCGCCCAGGGGTCGATCAGCGTGACGACCACCGCCGCGCCGAGCAGCACCAGCGGCCAGGGCCAGCGCTGGCCCCAGGCCCGCAGCAAACCTGCCGCCAGCAGCATGATGACGGTGCGTTGCGCTGGCACACCCCAACCGGCCAGTACCGCATAACTGGTGGCCGCAACCAGGCCCAGCCAGCGCCCGGCAGCGGGAGCTGGCAGCCAGTGCATGGCACGCCGGCTGCGCCGCCACAGCCGGCTGGCACCCAGGCCGGCCAACCACGCAAACATCGTGACGTGAACACCGCTGATGGACACAAGGTGGGCAATGCCGGTCTGGCGGAACACTTCCCAATCGGCACGCTCGATGGCGGCCTGGTCACCCACCGCCAGCGCGGCCAGCACACCGGCGCTGCGCGGGTCTGGCACCTGGCGCTGGACGGCGTCGCGCACGGTCTGGCGCAGGCGGTCTACCGGGTAGCCGGCGCCATCAGCCAACAACGTTGCTGCGGCGCCGGGTGCCGCGTTGCGGACCACCCGCACATAACCGGTGGCGCCCAGGCCTTGCTCAAACCACTGCAATTCAACATCAAAGCCATCGGGGTTGAGCGCGCCGTGGGGTTGCTTCAGCCGCAGCGGCAGGCGCCAGCGCTGGCCGGCACGCAAGGTGTTACGCGGGTCGTCCAGCAACGCTTCGTCGTTGAAATTGTTGTACCAGCCAAGCGCCAACAGCGGCGGCAATGTGATGGGCCGGCGCTGGGGGTCCGCCAGGGCCACCGCCTGCTCCACCTCAAAGCGAAAGCGCAAGCCCGACGCGCCCACCTGCGGCAGTGACGCCACCACGCCGGTGACAGCCAAGTCCTGGCCTTCCAAGGTCGGCGCCAGGCGCTGGGCCAGGCGGCCCTGGGCGCGCCAGCCGGTGCTGGTGAAGGCCACGCTGGCCAAGGCCACAGCCACCAACACACCGGGCAGCGCAGCACGCAAACCCCGGCCGCGCGACCAAGCCCGCGCAACCAGCGCAACCAGCAGCAGCAAGCCAGCCGCAGCAGCCAACGCGCCGTAGTGCGCCAGCGGCCACAACACCGGCTGCTGCAGTTGCAGCGCCAGGCCATACAGCCAGGCCAGCGCGCACAGCGCTACCCACCACGCCGGGTTGGGCCACTGCGCTGGGGGGCTGGGCAACATCAGCCCAGTGTAGGATCGCGGCCCCTTTCGCCAGCCCAGGGCGCCGCCAGGCGCACCCGCCATGACTGCTGCAAATTCTGCTGTGACATCGGTCTACGACACCCTCTCGCAACTGGATATCACGCTGCCGCCGCTGGCCGTGCCGGCTGCGGCTTATGTGCCGTTTGTGTTGACTGGCAAGCTGGTGTTTGTGTCCGGCCACATCGCCAAAAAAGACGGCAAACCGTGGGTGGGCCAACTGGGCCTGACCATGGCCACCGCCGAAGGCCAGGCCGCTGCCCGTGCCATCGCCATCGACCTGCTGGGCACACTGCACGCGGCCGTGGGTGACCTGAACAAGATCAACCGCATCGTCAAGCTGATGAGCCTGGTCAACAGCACCCCCACCTTCACCGAGCAGCACCTGGTGACCAACGGTGCGTCTGAGCTGTTTGGCACGGTGTTTGGCGCCGCCGGTGCGCATGCCCGCAGTGCGTTTGGCGTGGCGCAAATCCCCATGGGGGCCTGTGTCGAGATTGAGCTGATCGCGGAACTGAAATGATGCCGCGCGCCCCGGTGCTGTTGACCGGCATCGCCACGGCTGCGCTGGCCGCTGTGGCGGCGGCGCTGTTCACCCAGTACCGCATGGACATGCAGCCCTGCGCCTGGTGTGTGCTGCAGCGGCTGCTGTTTGTCTTGATTGCTGCGGCAGCCGTGCTGGGCCTGTTGCTGCCTGGCACCACCGGCCGCCTGGTGGGCCGCCGGGTGGGCGCCGGGCTGGCCATGCTGCTGGCCGATGTGGGCATTGCCGCAGCGCTGTGGCAGCATTTTGTGGCCGCCGCATCAGCCTCTTGCAACATGAGCCTGGCCGACCGGCTGATGGGCGCCACCGGGCTGGACAGCCGGTTCCCCGAGGTGTTTGCGGCTTACGCCAATTGCGCAGATGCCAAGGCCAATCTGATAGGCGTGCCGTATGAGTTCTGGAGCCTGGCGCTGTTTGCGCTGCTCTCGCTGGCGGCGTTGCGGGTGGTGATCAGGCCGCAATAAGCCTCGCCTCAAGCAGGCAAGCGCTCGCCCACCGTGATGCGGTGCAACAGCCGCCGGTGCCCTTGGTAACCACCCGTGGCGGCATGCACCAGGCAGCGGTTGTCCCACAGCAGCAAGGTGCCTTGTTGCCAGCGGTGGCGGTAGACAAAACGCTCCTGGCCCTGGTGGGCAAACAGCTCGGCCAGCAGCGCCTGGGCTTCTGCGTCCGGCAGGCCCTCGATGCCGATGGTGTAGCCCGGGCTCACATACAACGCGGTGCGGCCGGTTTCGGGGTGGCGCCGGGCAATGGGCTGCAACTGCGTGGCCAGCGCTGAATCGTCAAACTTGATGGCCATGGACCGGCCGGCGTCGCCCTCACCGTAGCGGCCTTTGCGGGCATAACCCCGCCGCGCCGAATGCACGCCTTGCAAGCCGTGCAGCCGTGTCTGCGTGGCGGCCGGCAAGGCGTCCCAGGCGTCGTACTGGTTGGCAAACAGGGTGTCGCCGCCCAGCGGCGGAATGATGTTGCCGTACAGCAGCGTGGCGGCAGGCGGGCTGGCCAAAAAGCTCCAGTCCGAATGCCAGTTGTCGGCAAAGATGGAGCTGGTTTCGTCCGCCTCCCGCTTGACCTGGGCCACATGCGGATGGCCGGGGATGGCCTCGAAATACGGGTCAGGGCTGAACGGACCGAGTGTGGAGGCAAAACGCTCCAGATCGGCCACCGCCAGGTCTTGGCCGGTGAAGCCCAACACCTGGTGCGCCAGCCACAGGCTGCGCAACTCGGCGGCCAGGGCGGCATCTGGCGTTTGCCGCAAATCCAGCCCAGACACCAGCGCGCCGCAAGCGGCCGGCTGGACGGTGACAGAAAAAGACATGGCTTGTCTCCCGGCAAGCGCCGCCGCAGCGGCCATGGTGAATTGACACCCAAACGTACATCCAAACGTACATCCAAACGTACATCCAAACGCGCATCCAAAACGCCGCCAACACTACGGCCACACCCGCCCGCTGGCAGTGCCCTGGGTGACAGGGTCTCACCTGCTGTTGGCCTGGCAGCAGCCGTCCCACAATCTTTGGATTGAGGACACTGTTGACGCAAGGCTGCCCATGGCCCGCATCCCCTACTTTGACCTGGCCCTGGCGCCGCCCAGCTACACCGAGTTGTTAGGCAGCCGCCTGCCGCTCAACCTGTACCGCATGCTGCCGCATGCCGGGCCGGCGGCCGAGGGTTTCTTGAAGCTGGGCGGTGCGCTGCTGCGCCACAACGTGCTGGACGCCCGGCTGCGTGAGATCGCCATCCTGCGGGTGGGCCTGCTTAGCAAGGCCAGTTATGAGGTCCACCAGCACCGCCGCGTGGCCCGCAGTGTGGGCCTGGCTGACAACAAGGTGGCCGCGCTGGAACTTGACGCCGATACCAGCGCGCTGGACGACCGTGAGCGCTTTGTGCTGGCCTTTACCGACCAGTTGGTCCACCACGTCAAGGCGTCAGACGCGATGTTTGCGCAGGCCCAAAGCCACTTCAATGCGCGTGAGTTGTCCGAGCTGGTGTTGACCGTGGGCTTCTACATGATGGTCAGCCGCTTCTTGGAAAACTTTGAAGTTGATATCGAGCCCCCGGGCACCGTCGCCTGAATCGCTTGGCACCACGGCCATGCACCAGGCCCCCACCCAGATCAGCCCACTCAACACCGTGTTTGCCGAGACCCGGGCCTGGCGCCCAGCCGGGGCTGGCTGTTGACCCTGTCCACCCCTGCTGAAAGCCCCCTCATGATCGTCGTCCACCACCTCAACGATTCCCGCTCCCAACGGGTGCTCTGGCTGCTGGAAGAGCTGGGCGTGCTGTACGAAATCCGCCACTACGCACGCGACGCAAAAACCCGGCTGGCGCCGCCCGAGTTGCTGGCGGTGCATCCGCTGGGCAAATCTCCGGTCATCGAAGACGGCGCGCAAAAGGTCATCGAGTCAGGCGCCATCATCGATTACTTGATCCGCCACCACGGGGCTGGGCCTGGTGGTGTGCAGTTGCAGCCCAAGCCCGGCACGGCCGACTTTGAGGCCTACCAGCAGTGGCTGCACTACGCCGAGGGCTCGGCCATGCTGCCGCTGATGCTCAAGCTGTATGTGGGCCGGCTGGGTGATGCCGGTGCGCCATTGGCGCCGCGCATCAGCAGTGAGCTGGCCAACCACTTGGGCCATGTGGACCGTGCGCTGCAAGGCCGCGACTGGCTGGTGGGCAACAGCTTGACCGGCGCCGACATCCAGATGAGTTTTGTGGGCGAAGCCGCCCGCGATTTGCGCGCCAGCTATCCGGCCATGGACGCCTGGGTGAAGCGCCTGCAAGCCCGCCCGGCCTACCAGCGCGCACTGCAGCGTGGTGGGCCCTACGCGCTGGCGGGCTGATGGCACCCAGGCGCCAACTGCGCGCTTGGGTCTCAGCTGCAACGCTTAGCTGTAGCGCCTGCCCACCAGCAACTGCGCGCCCTGCGGGCCGTAGTGCTCGGCGTGGGGCTGGCCGCTGGGCACCTCGCAGCTGTCGCCCACACCAAAGGGCTCGGGGCCTGCAGCGCGGGTCAACAGCATGTCACCCGCCAACACCAGCAAGCGGGCATCAAACGGGTGGCTGTGCTCAGCCAGTTGCTGGTCGGCGGCCCAGTCACGCAGCAACACCTCGGTGAAGCCGTCGCGGGCCAATTGATCGCGAAAAATGGTTTCAGTCATGGCGCTGTAGTGTAGGCAGACGGCGCAGCGGGGCTGTCGTGTGGGTGACGTGTGGGTGACGTGACGTGTGGATGACGTGTGGATGACGTGTGGATGGCTGCCCTCACACCAGCCGCGTCACCTTCACCAGCCCGTCCACCTTGCGGCCTTTGCGGGCGCGTTTGCCCAGATGGCTGGCCAGGCCGCTGTTGCGCAGCACTTCGTCTTTGGCCTTGCCGCCCCGGCCGCTGCCCTGCACCGTCACCTGCTCATGGCAGGTGATCACCGACCGCAGCGGTTCCTTGGCGTCCACATCCATCAGCGTCAGGCCACGGCCGCCGTTGGGCTGGCGTTTCAGCTCGTCCAGGCCAAACACCAACAAGCGCCCGTCGGCTGACAGGCACGCCACCTGGCTGTGGCGCGGCGCCACCAGCACCGGCGGCAGCAATTGCTCGCTGTCGTCCAGCGTCAGAAACGCCTTGCCACCCTTGTTGCGGCCCACCATGTCACCGGCCTGGGCCAGCAGGCCATAACCGCCGCTGTTGGCCAGCAGCAGGGTGCTGGCGGCCGGCCCGGCAAAGTAGTGTGTGGGCTGGGTGCCAGGCTCCAGATCAATCTGGCTGGTCACAGGCACACCATCCCCACGCCCACCCGGCAGCGCCGCCACGGCCACGCTGTACACCCGCCCGCTGCCTTTGGCCGCGCTGCCAAACACCAGCAAGGTATCCACGCTGCGGCAGGCAAACGTGCCATGCAACGCATCACCGGCCTTGAACTGCAGCGCGGCCACGTCCACCTCATGGCCTTTGAGCGCCCGCACCCAGCCTTTTTGGCTGACCACCACGGTGACGGGTTCATCCACTACCCGGATCTCGGCCACCGCGCGTTTTTCGGCCTGGATCAGCGTGCGGCGCTCATCACCGTGAGCCTTGGTATCGGCCTCGATCTCGCGGATCAGCAGGCGCTTCAAGGCGGCCGGGCTGCCCAAAATCTCCTCCAGCTTGCCCTGCTCTTCGCGCAGGCTTTTCAGCTCCTGCTCAATCCGAAAAGCTTCCAGCCGCGCCAGTTGGCGCAGGCGGATTTCAAGAATGTCCTCGGCCTGCCGGTCACTCAACTTGAAGCGCTCAATCAGCGCCGGCTTGGGCTCATCGGCCTGCCGGATGATGCGGATGACCTCATCGATGTTGAGCAGCACCAGCGCCCTGCCCTCCAGGATGTGGATGCGGGCCAGCACCTTGTCCAGCCGGTGCTGGCTGCGCCGCGCCACCGTGCGCTGGCGGAATTCAACCCACTCCACCAGCATCTGGCGCAGGCTTTTTTGGGTCGGCCGGCCGTCCAGGCCGATCATGGTCAGGTTGATGGGCGCGCTGGTCTCCAGGCTGGTGTGGGCCAACAACTGGGTGATCAGCTCGGCCTGCTCCACCGTGCGGCTCTTGGGCTCAAACACCAGCCGGACGGGAAAGTCGCGGCCGGACTCATCACGCACCGCGTCCAGCACCGCCAGCAGGCTGGCCTTGAGCTGGGTCTGGTCGCTGCTGAGCGCTTTTTTGCCGGCCTTGACCTTGGGGTTGGTCAGCTCTTCAATCTCTTCCAGCACCTTCTGGCTGCTGGTGCCGGGCGGCAGCTCAGTGACCACCAGTTGCCACTGGCCACGGGCCAAGTCTTCAATCTTCCAGCGGGCGCGCACTTTGAGTGAGCCACGCCCGGTCGCGTAAGCGTCGCGGATGTCGGCGTCTGTGCTGATGATCTGGCCACCGCCGGGGTAATCCGGCCCGGGGATCAGGCGGTACAGCTCATCGTCCACCAGTGACTCGTTGCGGATCAGCGCCACTGCGGCTGCGGCGATCTCCCGCAGGTTGTGGCTGGGGATCTCGGTGGCCAGGCCCACCGCAATGCCGGATGCCCCGTTGAGCAGCGCAATGGGCAGGCGGGCCGGCAACTGGCGCGGCTCTTCGGTGCTGCCGTCGTAGTTGGGGATGAAATCCACCGTGCCTTCGTCAATCTCGTCCAGCAGCAGGCGGGCGATGGGGCTCAGGCGCGCCTCGGTGTAGCGCATGGCGGCAGCACCATCCCCATCGCGGCTGCCAAAGTTGCCCTGGCCGTCAATCAGCGGATAGCGCAGCGAAAAACTCTGCGCCATGCGCACCAGCGCGTCGTAAGCCGCCTGGTCACTGTGCGGGTGGAACCGGCCCAGCACATCGCCCACCACCCGGGCACTTTTGACCGGCTTGGGCGCACCAGCCGCACCCGGCCCGGTGTGGCCCAGGCCCATGCGCTGCATGGCGTACAGGATGCGGCGCTGCACCGGCTTGGCACCGTCGCACACATCGGGCAGGGCCCGGCCTTTGACCACGCTGAGCGCGTATTCCAGGTACGCCCGCTCGGCGTAATGGGCCAGGGTGATGGCGTCCGGGTTGGCCGGCGGCTGGGGCGGCTCGGGCGGGTCAAGCAGGGAGAGTTGGTCGGGCATGGGGTCAGCGCGTCAGTAGGGCTGCCGTGCGCAGGCGCAAAGCCTGGGCAACGGCAAAAGTCAGGTCAAAACAATCACACCAGGATGACCAGCTCGGAGTAGGCGGCAAGCGTGGCGTCATGGGTCAGCAGATGCAGTGGCTCACACAGGGCCTGCGCCACCAGCATGCGGTCAAACGGGTCACCGTGGTGTGGCGGCAGCGTGTGCAGGCGCTGCGTGTGGGCCCAGCTGATGGGCAGCGGCTGCACCGCGCTGGCGGCCAGGTGCGTGTCCAGCACGCCCGGGTCGAGCTTGAGCTTGCCCAGGCTGCGCTTGATTGCCACCTCCCACAGCGACACGCTGCTGACATGCAGGCTCTCAGCGCCTTGCAACAGGCGGCGCGCGGCGGGTGTGAGCTGCGGCGCGTCCTGCATGAGCCACAGCAGGATGTGGGTGTCCAGCAGCAGCTTCATTTCGGCGCAGGCGCGTCCGGATCGCGGCCCTCGAACAGCGCCTGCAGGTCGTCAGGCAATGGTGCGTCAAAGTCGTCCGACATCTCGATCTCGCCCTTCATCAGGCCGAAGATGATCTTCTTGCGCGGCGCCGCATCCAGCGCCACCAGTTTGGCCAGCGGCGTGCCGTTCTTGGCGATGACGATGGTCTGGCCAAGGTGGGCTTGCTCCACCAGCTCAGACAGGCGGGTCTTGGCTTCGTAGATGTTGACTTGCATGGTGAG
Organism: Betaproteobacteria bacterium; assembly: GCA_043759535.1. Classification (GTDB taxonomy): domain Bacteria; phylum Pseudomonadota; class Gammaproteobacteria; order Burkholderiales; family Burkholderiaceae_C; genus Pseudaquabacterium. The sequence goes on from JAYVLI010000266.1 coordinate 14,645, forward strand.
GAAGACTTGTTGACTAACTTTGGTCAAGGGATTGTAGGCAGCATCACACGGCCGGTTGGCGGTCAGCCATTCACAGAAACGGATTGACGACCACCAGGCTGCCGCCGAGGCGGATACCGGTTTGAAAGTCTTCACTCATCAGCGTGTCGCAGCCCGCGTCCAGCGCGGCAGCGGCAATCATTGCGTCGTACACGCTGAGTTGGTAGCGGCTGGCCAGGGCCAAACCGCGCTGGTGGGTGGCCAGGGTCAAATCCCTGACATCGCACACCATCGCAATACCGCCTAGCACCTGCTGCAGCTCTTGCCAATCCAGGCTGTGCTTGCGCCTGGCCACGTTGGCAAACTCATTCAAGACCTGCACGCTGATCACCGCACCGCCCGCCAGCAGGGTTTCTGCACGCTGTGACTTGGCGGCGTCCGTCGAGATCAGGTAGAGCAGGATGTTGCTGTCAACAAACGGCGCCATGGCCTGTTACCGGCTGCGGCTGTCGTCTTGGCTGTCATCGCGGCCGTCATCGCGGCTGTTGGCCTCCAGCCGGTCGAACTTGAAGTCGGCGGGCAGCCGGCCCCGAAACTGGCGCAGCCGGGCCAGGATGTCTTGGTTGGTGGCCGTGCGCTGCAGCTCAAAGTCACCGTCATCGGCCACCCGCACCTCCACGTTGTCGCCCTCTTTCAGGCCCAGCACCTCCACCACGGCGGCGGGCAGGCGGATGGCCAGACTGTTGCCCCATTTGGCGACTTGCATGTGCGGCTCCTTGCTGTGGATATACAAATAAAAATTGTATATC